>DATAPW010000244.1:0-18896 GCA_036265005.1 Acetobacteraceae bacterium
GCTTGCGATTCCAGTCGGCGAGGACCTCATTACTCATCATCGCGGGCCTCCCTCAAAGCTGTGACTCTGCTGCCATGGTCTCTAAGAGTCTGCGAAGGAAAACGTTTGCGCTGTTGGGGTTCGTCAGTACTGCGTGGACCCGTGCCTGTAACGTAGGATGCTCGACGAGCAATGTCGCGGTGTCTTCGGCGGCTTGGCGTGCATCGGCATCATCGGGTGCATCATCGGGTGCATCGTCGTCTGGTGCGTCGTCCGGTGGCGGATCGTGCTCCTCTACTTCTGTTAGCTTCAGTTCCTTGGCCAATTCACGCCGCAACTCCGCGCGTGTCTTGATGGGCTTCGGCTCATCTTCCTTTGTCGGCTCTTCACACCAGGACAGCCATCGATCTGCCGTTGCTGGCGACAATGCGGCCAGGGCCTCGTGGTGACCAAAGCTGCAAAGTTCCCGCCGGCGGGATGTTTGGAACGCTCGCCCGACTGAAGCGAGATTGCAGCACGTCTTATACGACGGTCCTTGCCAGTCCGGACTTTCCACGACACGCGCGCGCTGACCGTGAGTCCAATCGGCGTAGTTCCACCAGTCCGCGAGCCACCACGCGGTTGCGCCGACAAAGCGACTGAGCACGAGACCGTGCGATGACCACTCAGCGTAATCCATGTTGGGCGGCAGCGTCCAACTCACGCGAGTGCAACGTCCCCCTAGGTCAAGCGGGGCGACACTCTCGACGAGTGGCGGCGATATCTCGCGTCCCGAGACTTCGGTCCCCGCCAGTCGGTTGGCCGACTCCAGTGCCGCCCGATTGCCCGCTCTGCTCATAGCGGCGGAAGAGTCCCGTCGCGCTCAAGGCGCTTCAGCCAAACGGCCTGATCCTGCTGGGATACCAATCGAGGGTCGATGCCCCGCGCAAACAGAGCGTTCGCGACTTGCCGGCCAATATAATATTCCCACCATCGGGCGAAAGAATTGGGTGGACGACCCGCACAGCGATCTGCGTATCCCGCCCTAAAATCCCCGGTCCTGACGTAGTCGATTGGATCGAGCCTAACGGCGTCAAGGCGCTGCGGGCCGGTCGGCGTGACTTCGCGCTTGCGGCGACGCTCGGTTCTCATGGTTTGGTGCCATGCTCCGCATGCCGCCGCAGGACGCGGCTCCGGCGTTTGGGTTGGATTTCAGTCGCGTTCATCAGTGCCACGATGGAATCGACACGGACGATGGTCCTCCGGCCGAGTTTGCTAGCGCGCAGCTTGCCCTCGGATATCAGGACCCAGACACTGTTTGGATGCAGGTCGAGCGCCTCCGCCGTCCGCTGAACGGTGGCCCCTATGCGTCCGTCGAGAAGCTGGTTGGGGGGAAGTGGTGGCACGCGCGCACCCGTGAGGCATCGCAGGAAACTGCGCGGAACGCGTCCGCTATATACCTGTGTGTGCCCCAAAAGCCGCCCGAGGCCCCAATTGCCTGGGGGGTGCTGCCTGCATGCAGCCACCGCAGATTATCGTCGGCAGCGCGCTAGCGTCAATGCCTTAGAAGTCAAGGGAAAGCGCTGCGCAGGCGGCCCGATTTCCTCTTGTGCGCCAGCCTTGTGCGCTGACGGTTTGGCGATGAAAGTTATGCCTGTGGCACAGGCAATTCCATGCCGAGTTTGCGTCCCTCCCTCTCCGCCATGTTATGGCGTCATGATTTTGAATCCCTTGATAGTTTCTCAAGAATGCCGGATTCGGCATACATCCAGTCATACACTTCATGCGCGGCTTGCCGTTATTCGTCAGACGCACGTCTGCCGCGGCGAACCGACGCGTCCAGGACCGGGGCAAGCCGGTGGTGAGTGTCTGCCCGTCACCGGAGACCAAGGGGGACGGTTTGCAAGTTGCGCACATCTCGGATTGGCTGGAGCGTGTCGGGGCCTTTCTCGTGGGCTACGTCCGCCCATTCGGCGTTCTGGGCATTGGCGTCGGGTCGCAGATCTATATCGGACAGTTGCTGGCTTATGGTGCGCACTGGTCAACGCCGACCTGTGGAGTGTCGAGCTTGCCGCGGTGATAGCGGCCGTGGGAGCTGTCGTGCCGCGGGTGCTGAGCGGTCCCGCTGAGCGTCCGGCGCTTGCCACCCCCACACCGCATCTGCCTGCCAGCAGCGCCGCCGGAGCTGCGCATGGGGTTGCAGGCGGCGCTTGGAGGGTTGGTTATCGTCGCTCTGAACGACGCGATCGGCCTCGAGCAATCGGCCTGGGCGATCACGGCCTGCACTTACGTCGTCGCGGGTTCCACCGCAGTTCGCCGGCGGATCATCGGGACCGCCATCGGCGTGCCGTTGGGCATCGCCTGCCTGCCCCTCGCGCTGCAAGCTCCGCTGTTGGTCTGGATGGCGGCAGCGACATCGCCTGCGCTGCCTATGCATTCACACTAATCTTCACGCTGGCCGTCACCGGTGAACATTCGATACCGATGCTTGCTGCGCGCGCATGGGAGACATTGCTCGGCGCAGGACTCGGTGCGACGGTGGCGCTGGTGGTGCTACCGCTTCGCCCCAGACAATCACAGGCTTGACGGAGCCGTTGCATCTCGGACGCTGGTGGACCGAAATGAACTTCGTGCGGCCAGCCGGATATGCGCAATCGGCGCCTCATTGCGAACACCCCGGTGACGACATCGCGAAGGACCGCAAAGACCGCCGAGCCGGGGTGTGGGCGAGTGACTGTGCCTGGATCGCGTTCACTGCGCGGGATCCGCGGGCAGGAAGGCGATGGCGTCAATCTCGATCTTCGCGTTCAGCAACAGGCCCGCGACTTGCACGGCGGTGCTGGTGGGCGGGTCTTTCGGAAAGAACTCTCCGCGGATGCGCGAGAACACCGCATAGGGGCCGAGATCGGTCAAATATGTTTTGATGCTGACGACATGGTTCATGCCGGCGCCGAGTTTGCTGAGCGAATCCTGAATGCGCTCGAAGGTCGTATGCACCTCCTGTTCGAACGTGACGCTGCCCTTGTCGGGCGGCAATGGCACGCCGACTTGGCCAGAGACAAAAATCCAACAGCCGGCTTGCGTATCGATGCGCAGTGCCTCGCTGAAGCTCGGAGCGATCCGGCTCGGCAGGTACTTGAGTAAATCCATGGCCTTGCTCCTCCAATGAATATTGCTGTTGAGTGTTTGCACCGGATTCAACGGTTGCCGACTAGCGCTGCCTTCGACCGCTGGCGATCCTGTGTTCTACGTCAATGGAGATGGGCCCGCCGGTATCGTTGAGCGCTTGTCGCATCTCTTCCCGGACGGCCTGCCTCGCTGCCTCGGGCATGGTCGCCAGCAATTGGCCGGTGGACGCACCGCCGCGCTCGAAGGGGCTGTAGTAGGCGTTGAAGGACGGCAGCACGAAGGTGTGTTTCTCAGTGCAGGTCTCGAAGTCCACGAACCCAGCCTCACTGAACAGCGACTTAAGCCGAGCCTCGTCGCCGAGTGCGAAGAGCCGTGCGACAGCATCGGCCAGGCCGGGATTGTGCCGCGCGATAACAATGTTGATCCTGAAATTATAGGAACGCTCCGGCGCGACCTTGACGGACACTGCTGCCCGTCCGCCCGGGCGCAGCACACGATGGAAGCTGGCCAGGCCCCGTGCTGGCTCGGGGAAAAACATAAGGCCCAGGCTGCATATAACGGCATCGAAGTTCGCCTCGGAAAAACTGAGCGCTTGTCCATCCTCGACTGCGACGGCCGCGTTAGGAAATTGGCTCAGACGCTCACGTGCCTTTTCAACCATCTCCTGCGAGATATCGGTGGCCAGCACCGATCCACTCGGGCCAACCACATCAAGCGCTCCCTTGGCCGAGATGCCAGTTCCTGTCGCTATATCAAGCACGCGTTGACCAGGCGCAAGCCGCGCCGCGCGAAACACGAATGGAAGGAAATGGGATGATACATGGGCAAAGGCACGATCGTATTCCGCAGCGGCTTCTGCCCGGAACGTAAGGTCGTCGGTCACCGGTGATCCTCCCCCTTGGGTCGAAAGGATAGCGTGGTTGCAACGGTTTGACGCATGCTACGGGCTGGTGAACAGGCGCCCGTTTGGCTCACCCAAGGGCAGCTCTTCAGTGGGGTGTCTGTCACGTAATTCAAGGAATTCGCACCTCACGGCAAGGATGCCCCAAGCAGCCGGGCAAAAGCCGCCAAATTTCGCCTCCTGTTCAGCTTCTTATAGCCGCTGCTCAGCCGAATTGTGGCACATGTTCGGAGCGGACACTCGAACAGCGCAAATCGAAGCAGTGCCTTGAAGTTGCAGATCGCGATGTCGTCGGGAGATCCGCTATTTTGAACCACATGCAGCTCATGGAAATCGAATACGCTGTCGAGCGGTCGGCCTGGCTTCGATCCAGGCAGGAGTGAGTGATTCAGGTCGCGGGGGCTGTGGGAATCTGCCAGGATGCCGATCCTGGGACGGATCAAGAGAACGGGGTAAGGCACTATGCCCAATTTTGCGAAGATTCGGTCACTGTTGGACGAGCGCCAACCCCGGTGTACTTTGCCGCAGGGGTTCTACATCGATCCTGACGTGTTCGAGTCCGATCTGGTGGCGATATATGGCCAGAACTGGCTTCTGGCCGGCTTCGAGGCAGAGCTGCCGGAGCCTGGTTCCCATCTGGCTCTTCCGGTCGGGCGTTCGCCGATCGTGATCGTACGCGGCCAAGACGGTATCCTGCGCGGGTTCCATAATTCCTGCCGGCATCGCGGTGCGCAGATCTGCGAGACGGGCCATGGACACGGATCCTGGCTGATTTGCCCGTATCACCAATGGTCATATGGCCTGGACGGGCGGTTGGCGAACGCCCCGCGTATGCAAGCCGACTTCGATTACGCGAAACATGGCTTGCGACCGATCCATGTCGAGACGGTGGCGGGGTCAATCTATATCTGCCTGGCAGAGGAGCCGCCGGCGTTCGACGCATTTCGCGACCGCGTCGGTCCCCTGCTGGCGCCACACAATCTGGCTGGTGCCAAATTGGCCTATGAGAGCACGGTTGTGGTGCACGCCAACTGGAAGCTCGTCATGGAGAATGCGCGCGAGTGCTATCATTGCGCCGTCCGTCATCCGGAATTGGCACTCACGTTCCCGGTCAGGGGCCGGCGTCCCGTTCAGTTCGCCGATGTGCAATTGTTCGAACGCTTCCGCACCAGAATGGCCGAGGTGGGGCTGACGGCTGGACCGGTGGAAGGCAATTGGTGGAACGCCATGCGTTTCCCGCTGAACGATGGTGCGGTCACGCTATCGATGGATGGCAAGCCAGTCTGCGCCAAGTTGCTTTGCGACATAGCGAGTGGCGATATCGGTTCCATGCGCTGGGCGCTGGAGCCGCATTGCTTTGCCCATGCCACCAGTGATGTGGTGTTCATGTTCAGCGCCATGCCGATTGGGCCGGAAGAAACCGCCATCATCTCCAAATGGCTGGTCCACAAAGATGCGGTTAAAGGTGTGGATTACGACCTGGAAAGGCTGACGGAACTCTGGACTAAGACCAATCTCCAGGATCGCGATCTGTGCGAGAACAACCAGCGCGGTGTTAACTCGCTGGGCTACACGCCCGGCCCGTACAGTGAAGAAGCGGAAGCACTGGTGATACGGTTCAGCGACTGGTACTGCGCCGAGGTTGACCGGTATCTCGATCTGCACGGTGCATCCCGCCGCGCTGCGTCCGCATCACCGCGGCTCGCCGCCGCCGTCAATTCGTGAGCGGCGGCTTCCGCGATCCTAAATCGGTAGCCGGCAAGCGGCTGCCGGTTGAGGAAACCACCCAGCTCCTCGTCGTCGGCACTGGTCCCGCCGGTGTGGCCGCGGCGGCCGAGGCGGCGCGGTTCGGCATCAAAGTCGTGCTGGTCGATGAGAACCCGGTGTCGGCCTCGGCCATGGGCAACGACATTCCGCTGCACTTCGGCCAGCGCTTCAGCTCTGCGGTGCGCAACCGCACGGCGATGCTGGAAGCCTTCATTGCCCGCAATCCTGCGATCACCGAGCTGTTCGACGCCGGTGTTGACGTACGTCTGGGCACCACCGTGTGGGGCCTCTACGCTAATGGCCCAAGCGTCGGTTGGCTGCCGGGTACGGTTGCCGGCCTTCAGGATGGCGATCGCTGCTTTATGCTGGGCTGCGATCGCGTCATCGTTGCAGCAGGTCGCCGTGACGTTGGCCTCGCATTTCCGGGCTGGGAACTGCCCGGGGTACTCGGCATCACGGCGGCACAGCATCTGTTGGAGCGCTTCGACGCGCTGGATGTGCGTCGCGCGGTAATACTTGGCACGTTGGCGGAAACTTTGGCGGCGGCTCGGTCGCTTCATTCGGCCGGCATCGATATCGCGGCTGTGGTGGAGGTTGCCAGCGCACCCATCGGGCCACCTGCGCTGCTGCGAGAGTTGGGAAACGTCCCGCTGTTGTGCGGCCATACGGTGCGCCGTGTAGAGGCCGGCCCCAACGGCGTCGAGGCGGTGTTCCTCTCTCCGGTTGGACCGGGCAGCGAGGAGCAGCGCATCGTTTGTGACTCCGTTCTAATTGGCGTTGGAACGGTGCCCGTGATCGAGTTGCTGGATGCGCTTGGTTGCCGCATGACGTATCAGCCGGAACGCGGAGGTCACGTTCCACTACTGGACGATACACAGCGAACATCGGTTTCTGGAATCTATGCCGCTGGGGATTGCGCGGGGATCTGGCCGACCAAGACGCTGGACGCCGATATTGCGCGGGCGGAAGGAAGACGCGCAGCCGCTGGCGTTGCCTCCTCCCTCGGAATCGCTGTCGCGCCCCCACTGCCCTCGGCCAGGCTCGAGACATCGGACCACGATCCCGACACCTATCGGCTGGACTGGGTACGTGCTTCCGTCGTTGACGCCTCTGGCGAACCTTATGTTTGCCAATGCGAGGAAGTCACAGCGCGCGAGATTCTTGAAGTCCGTCCACCACGCTATCTCGCCTGGGCCGACGATCGGCGAAACACGCGCTCGCTGAGGCAATTGCTAGGCGAGGCGCCGCCGAACCCGGATCAGGTCAAGCGTCTCACGCGCGCGGGCATGGGAGTGTGCCAGGGCCGCCGCTGCCGCGAGCAGGTTGCCGCCCTGCTGGCGCTCGGCACGGGCACGAAGCTGGGTGACATTCCGCTTGCGTCACATCGCGCGCCGGTGCGTCCGATTCCGCTTTCAATTGCCGCCGAGAGGCGCGAGTCAGCAGAAATGACCAATCATTGGGACACCTGGTTCGGGATGCCGCCGCAATATGTCCCCTATTGGGACGCGCCCCGCTTCTACACGGTCGCTAGCCGAGTGACGGACGATGAGCCGCCGGAAGGCAAGTGAATGAGCGAACCGAATGGTGCATCTGTCGTCATCGTCGGCGGAGGTGCCACTGGCCTCTCCGCAGGCTGGTGGCTCGCCCGCGAGGGCATCGATGTCCTGGTGATCGACAAGGGAATCGTCGGCTGGGAAGCATCCGGACGCAACGGTGGTGGCTGCACGCACCCGTTCAGTCCGCTGTTCAAGGAGGAACAGCGCCTGTGGCCGATGATGGACGAGTTGCTCGGCTATCCCACGGAGTTTCGCCCCCGGCGCATTCGCATCGCGATGGATGAGGAACAAATGCGGCGCTACGGGCGGGCGCGGCAACATGCGGTGCGTCAGGGTTTCGTGTCTGAACCACTCGATGCACGCCAGGTGCGTGAACTGGTTCCATTGGCGGGCGACAACATCGCCGGCGGCTATCTGCACAACTTCGGCGGGCACGCCAATCCGCAACGCACAGTGCAGGCCTATGCATGGGCGATGCAGGATCACGGTGGTCGCGTGCTGCAACACACCACTGTGCAAGGCTTCATCACGACCGGCGGCAAAGTGACAGCGGTGTGCACCAATCGCGGCGCTATTGGCTGCGACACACTGGTGATCGCGGCGGGGCCGCAGGTCAACCACTTGGCGGGCTCGCTCGGGATCAGCGTGCCAATGGTCGCGGCGCGCGCCGAAATGATTGTCACCGAGCCATTGCCGCTGATGCCGATCGGGGGTGTCGATGGCAATGGTCTGTACGGACGGCAGACCCTGCGCGGCAATCTCGCTTATGGCGGCGGCCCACATGAATGGTTGGAGATAACTGACAACGACGTGCCGCATCGATCGAGCACGCCGCTGATGCGCAACATCGCTGCACGCGTCGCCGAGTTGTTTCCACGCGCCGCCCATGCGCGCGCGATAAGAAGCTGGGCAGGCATCATCGAGAACACGCCGGATGGTCGTCCGGTGATCGAGCGCGCGTCGTTGCCGGATAATCTGGTCATCGCCACCTTGTCGAGCATCGGGTTCGGCTTGTCTCCGGCAACCGGTCACGCGATCCGCGACCTTGTGGTGGATGGCGTATGCGGCTTTGCCGATCTCAGCAGTCTCAGCCTGTCACGTTTCGACAAGCTGGAACCTGACTGGATTGATTTACAAGGCTGGCGCTAAGCACACTTCGCCCGCTTGCGGGAGAGGTTGGCGCAAGGCGCCGGAACAGGGCCTTATCGCCCGCTCGAACTCAGCGCATCTTTCTGCATGCGACCGAGGTCGACCATCGGTATGTGACAGGCAATGCGGTGGTCGCCTTCCGATTGATGCTCCGGTGGACGTTCGGTCTCGCAGATGACGCCCAGCTTACGCGGACAACGCGTATGGAAGGGACAGCCAGAGGGAGGCGACAACGCACTCGGCAACTCACCTGTCAGCACAATGCGTTGCCGACGCCCGTGCGAGCCAATCGTCGGTGCTGCCGAGAGCAGCGCCTCGGTATAGGGATGATATGGTGGCTGGAATATGCGTTCGGCTTCGCCGGCTTCCATGACCATACCAAGATAAATCACCACGATGTGGTCCGCGATGTAGCGAACGAAACCGAGATCGTGGCTGATGACGATCAACGTGGTCTGCTGCGTGCGCTGCATGTCAAGCATAAGTTCGGTGATCGCTGCTTGCACCGACACGTCGAGGGCGGATACCGGTTCGTCAGCCACCACTAGCTTGGGAGCGCCGGCAAAGGCTCGGGCAATACCAACACGCTGCTTTTGTCCACCGGACAATTGGCTCGGCCGACGGTTGGCGAAGGACGCCGGAAGGCGTGTCAGGCTTAGCAGCGAGCGTACGCGGGCCTGCACGCCGGCGCGACCCTGTGTGACGCCTAGCGTGCGTACGGCGCGGGCAAGCTGCGCGCCGACGGAATAGGCCGGGTTCAGCGTCTCATCAGGGTTCTGGAACACCATCTGCAACTGACGCAGCAACGCCGCAGGACGACGCTCGACCGGAAGCTGCGCGAGATCGGTGGCTTCAAACAGCAGCCTGCCGTCAGTCGCTCGTGTCAACCCCATGAGGATGTTGGCAAACGTGGACTTGCCGGAGCCGGATTCGCCGACGATTGCCAGAGTCCGACCCCGCGCGGCCTCGAAGGTCAGGTTCTGATTGGCCCGCACTGCGTGGCCCCTTTCCTGCCCACGCAGCGGATAGATCTTGTCGAGACCAACGACTGTCACCAGCTTTCCGCCGCCTTCTCGCGCGACGGACTCGACACGATCATGCAATGGCTGCGACGTGATCTCCGACGCGCGCGCGCATCGAACCGACGCCATTGCGTAGGAAGTAATTGGTATTGCGGAGTGATCACAAATGCCTGGACGGACGTAGTCGCATCGCGGCGCGAAGCTGCAACCAGTCGGGCGTTCGTGCGGTGTCGGCACCTGGCCGCGGATTGGCGCAAGACGTTGCAACGCCCGCGGCAAATCGGGCCGTGGAATGCAGCGCATCAGTCCGGCCGTGTAAGGATGACGCGGACAAGAGAACATCGATCGGACCTCGCCGGTCTCGACGATTTCGCCGGCATACATCACCGCCGCGCGCTCGCAGAGCTGCCCGACCAGCCCAAGATTGTGCGAGATGAACAGCATCGATGTGTTGTGGGTGCGCCGCAGCTTTATCAGCAGATCAATGATGCCGGCCTCGATGGTGACGTCTAGCGCCGTGGTCGGTTCGTCGAGCAACAACAAGCGCGGCCGTACCAGCAGTGCCATGGCGATCACGACCCGCTGCAACTGCCCGCCGGAGAGCTGATGCGGATAGGCGGCCATGATGCGCGCAGGGTCGGGCAGTTCGATCTCGGCGAGTGTGGTGCGCGCTGTTTCCTGCGCCTGCCGGAACGACAATCCGCGATGAACGATGACGGCCTCGGCAAGCTGGGTACCAATGCGCAGGCTTGGGTTCAGTGCCGACATTGCTTCCTGGTAGACGATGCCAATGCCCGGGCCGCGTAGCCGACGCAGCTCCTCGCGTGTCAGGCTGGCGATGTCCTGTCCGGCGAACCGGATGCTTCCACTGGTCAGTTGCCCATTCCGCCCAAGGTAGCCGAGGCTCGCCATGGCGAGGGTAGACTTGCCGCAGCCGGACTCACCCACGAGCCCAAAAACTTCACCTTCATGGATGGTCAGCGAAACGCCGGAGACGACAGGCGCGAGTCCGGCGCGCGTGCGGTAGGCTATCGAGACATCGGTCATCTCGAGCAGGGGCGGGTGCGTGCGCGTCATTCCTGAGTCACGAGTTCGCGCAGTCCGTCGGCAAGCAGATTCAAGCCAAGCACCAGTGAGGACACGGCGATGCACGGAAACAGCACCATGTGGGGAAATACCAATGCGAACTGCCGCGTCTCGTTGACCATGCTGCCCCAATCCGGGTTGGGTGGCGGCAAGCCAAGGCCGAGGAAGCCGAGTGTTCCAATGGTGACCACGACATAACCGAGGCGCAGGCAGGCATCGACGATCAGCGGACCTGCGGCGTTCGGCAGTATTTCCACGAACATGATGCGCCACATCGGTTCACCACGAAGCTGTGCCGCGGCGACGAAGGCGCGATTGCGCAGCGCAAGCGTCAGGCCCCGCGTGAGCCGCATGATCGCGGGACTCGATGCGAGCGTCACTGCCAGCACGATGTTCAGCCCCGACGCACCGAACTTCGAGACGATAATGATGTAGAGAACGAGTGCCGGGAAAGCGAGCACGAGATCCGAGAGCCGGGACAACAGCTCATCCAACCAGCCGCGTCGATAACCAGCCGCCAGGCCGCAGGTGATGCCAACGAGAAAGGACAGAGCTGTTGCCAACGGTGCATAGACCAGAACCGTGCGCGTGCCCCAGATGACTCGCGACAGGATATCGCGACCGAGATGATCCGTGCCGAACCAGAATACTGCATCGCCAGGGCCAAGTGCACCAGGCGATGCCATCGGACGTATGGACTGGTTCGGGGGAAATGGCGCGATCCATGGTGCGGCAATCGCAACCAGGATCCAGAAGCCCACGATAGTGCAGCCGATTACGGCCACCTTGCTGCGAACGATCTGATGGAGCCACGCGAACCGCGCCGGTGCCGATGGCAGTAGTGCGGCGGCGTCGATCATGTCGCTCACGTGGTCCGCATCCTCGGATTGAGCGCCAGATAGCCAAGATCGGAAACCGTCTGGGTGATCGCGGCTATCGCCACCGTTATCATTGTGCAGGCTTCCAGCAGATACAGGTCCTTGCCCAGCGAAGCCTCTCGTATCAGCGAGCCAAATCCTTTGAAGGCGAAGAAATATTCCACAACGATGACGCCGGCGATCAGCCAATTCACATGCAGCATGAGCAGAGTGAATGGCGCGATCAAGGCATTGCGCAACGCGTGTCGCAGAATGACGCGCCGATATGGCAGGCCACGCAGGATCGCCGCGCGGATATATGCTGTGTTCATGACCTCGGCCATCGCCGCGCGCGTGATGCGTGCGATGTAACCAAAGTCATACAACACCAGCACCAGTACCGGCATGACCAGCTGCCGATAGGAAAATCCGTCCAACATCGAACTGGTGCCGGGCAGCCAATGCAGGCTGAAGACGAAGATGGCGGAGATCAACACTGTGCTGGCGAATGGTGGGATGGAGGTGGTGAGAATGCAGACTGCGGATACTGCGCGGTCGAGCCATGATCCTTCTTTCATGCCCGCGAGAACTCCCATGCCGAGTGATAACGGCACGAGGAAGACAAAGAACCAGAAGCCCAGGATCGCCGTATTCTCCAGCCGGACCATGACGATATGCGAGACCGGGGTTAGGAAAACCCGCGATTGTCCCCATTGCCCGATGATGAAGTGTACGAGCCAAGAGAAATAGCGGACGACGATGGGCTGATCATAGCCATTGGCGACGAGCCAAAGCTGTCGCTGTTCCGGTGTGGAATACGGCCCAAGTTCGGCGAGCGCAACATCACCCGGCAGCAGTTCGAACAACAGGAACAAAAGCAGCGAAGCCGCCAGCATCGTCGCAAGCGCCCAGCCGATCCTGCGGAGGATTTGCTGCGCCACAGTCAGCGCCCGGTGAGCGTCAGGTCCTTTCGACGGCCAGTTCGTCCAGGAAGAGATAACTCGTCGGATGCATCCGGAAGCCCTTCACCTTGCGGTCGAACCCGCCCTGTACGACACGCCAGAGCGGCTGCACGATCGGACCGTCCTGTTGGAGGATTTGTTCCAGCCTGGCCATGACCACCCGGCGCTTATCGGCTTCGAGAATGCCCTCCGCCTGGGTCAGCAGGCTGTCGAACTCCGGATTCGAATAGCTCGACTCATTCCATGGTGTACCGGTGCGATAAGCCAGGCCGAGCACCATGACGCCGAGGGGCCGATGGGTCCAAGTGGTGTAGCCGAACGGCACCTTGTCCCATACTGCCCAAAAACTCGCCGACGGCATGAGATTGATCTTCACGTCGAAGCCGGCTGCGTTCCACATCTCGACCATAACCTGCACCGAGGCCAGTTCCCATGCCGGATCGCCCTTGCAGGCGATTTCCAGCTGCAGTCCGTTGGGATAGCCAGCCGCCGCCAACAGCTGCTTCGCCTTGGCGACGTCCTGCTTCACCATCGGCAATTGGGCGTATTCCGGATGCACCGGCGCAACGTGATGGTGTTCTCCGACCGATGCCTGGCCACGAAATACGATGTCGATGACCTTCTGCTGGTCGATTGCCAATTTCAAAGCCTGGCGCACCCGGACGTCATTGAATGGCTTCTGATCATACTTGCCTCGGACCACGGCCGTCTGCGCGGTGGCAGCCGCGTAGAGGACGATATCAGGCAGTGCCTTGACCGTGTCGAGTTGTGAAAAGTCCACTTCGCTGAGGCCGTCGACCTGCTTGGAAGCCAGGGCAGCGATCCTAGCAGCAGGGTCATCACCAAGGTCGATGAATTCAACTTCGTCCAAATGGACCGGCTTGCCCCAGTATGTCTTGCTGGCTCGCAACACTGCATTCTGGCCGACATTGTAGGTGGTCAGCTCGTATGGCCCGGTGCCGTTCATGCCTGGCTTGAACGAGCCTTTTTCCGCCGGATCGAGCATGAAGAACGGGTAGTGGAACAGATGCTCCGGTACCGCGAGTTGCGCCTCCTTGCAGTTCAGCCGCAACGTCCTGTCGTTGACCTTCTGGATCGCATCCTCGCTCCACAGCCGCACCGATCGTATCGGCTTGCCATCCTTCGTCTCGCCGGTGTCGTACTGCTCAAGCATATAGCCCTTCATCAAACCGACAACGGAGGAACCGGTTTTCGGGTCGAGCACGCGCTTGATGTTCCAGATTGCATCGTCGGCCGTAAATGGGCGCCCGGATCGCCACTTTGCATCCGGATGGATGGTCAGCGTCCAAGTCTTCAGGTCCTCGCTGGCCTCCCACTTTTCCAGCAGCTCCGGGTGCGTGACGTTGTTCTGGTCCGTGCGGGTCAGATACTGAACGGTGTTGCGCAGCACATTGCTCGGCTCTACCCAGGAGATGGTCTGAGGGTCCTTGACCTCTTGCACCCGCATGCCGATGCGGATCTTGCCACCCTTCGGCAGATCGGTCTGTGCCTGCGCGGGCGCTGGAAGACCGGCCAAGGCATAGGCGGTTCCCGCCGCGACCCCGAGCAGCGTCGCCGTGCGCAGGAATTCGCGTCGATCGATGCTGCCGCACTGCAATTCCTTGCGCAGCCTGGGCAGATAAGGGTGCTCACGAGCAGTGGTCATCGTACGGAGCCTCCATATTCTTGTTGAACCCCTGACGGTTGCCAGCGACATCACGCGCCCGCCACGAGGCCCGCAATCATGCGGTCCCGGCGTGGATCGTGGCGGCGTCTCCCGGTAGCCATCATAGGATCATCCGGAACAGGACGGGAAGCAGTGTCGCGTGTCGAGCGCCGGCTCCAGTTGCGACGCAATCTCCTCGGCCAACGGTCATGGCCAGCTACGCCGCGGCATCTACTCCGCGCATATAGGTCGCGTCCCTACCTCGGCGCGGTGATATGCTCCGCCAGCCGCGCCGCGTCCTGTTCCACCCCAAAGATGAAGCTCGACGCCCGGCGGGACAGAAAGGGCAGCCCCAGGACATACAGCCCAGGCACCTCGGTGATGCCGCGCCGATGCACCGGTGCCCCACGCGCGTCCTGCGCGCCGACCTGCAACCAGCCGAAATCGAACGCAAACCCGGTCGCCCAGATGATCGTGGTGATCCCGGCATCGCGCAGGTCCAGCTGCAGGATGGGGGTGGTGACGCAGGACGGCTCCGGTTCCTTTACGCGTGCCGCCGGCTCCTGGGGCAGGTCGAGGCCTTCGCGCGCCGCGTAGGCGTCGGCCGCGTCGAGCAAGGAAAGATAGTTTGCATCGCCGGCTGCGAGATCGCGCGCCAGGCCGGGGGCGATGCGCATCACGCCGTCGGCGAAGGCGTCGGCCCGGCCCAGCAGCGTGATGCCGCGTGCGGCCAGGCGTCGGAAGTCGATGGTGTGGCCGCCGTACGCGCCGCTGACTGCGATGGTGACGTGCTCTTTCGCCGGGTCGCGGGTCTCGGCGTCCCATAGACCCAGGACGTCCAGCCAGAAGCAGAAGTCCTTGCCACGATAGCGCCGCGGTGGGCGCTCATGGCCGCCGACGCACAGATAGACGTGGCGGCCGGCGCGCGACAGCTCGTCGGCGATCTGGGTGCCAGAGGAGCCGGCGCCGACCACCAGCACGGCGCCCTGCGGCACCTGGTCGGGGTTGCGGTAGGCGGTAGAGTGCATCTGCGTGATGCCGGGGTCCGGCGGCACCAGAGGCGGGATGAGGCCGCGCTGGAACGGCCCGGTGGCGGCCACGACATTGGTGGCCTCGATCTGGCCGGCGGAGGTCTCGGCGTGGAAGCCGGTGCCGTCCGGCTTGCGGTGCAGGGCGGTCACGGCGACGCCGCAGCGGATGGGGGCGGCGATCTTGGCGGCGTAGGCGGTGAAATAGTCTGCCATCTGGTCGCGCGTGGCGAAGCCGTCGGGGTCGACGCCGGCGATGAGGAGGTCGGGGAAACGGTCGTGCCAAGCGGGGCCGTTGGCATGCAGCGCGTCCCAGCGCTCAGTGCGCCAGCGTTCAGCGATGCGGTGGCGTTCCAAGATGAGGTGAGGCCGGCCGCGCCGGCGGAGCTGGGCGCTCATCATCAGCCCGGCCTGGCCGCCGCCGACGATCAGGGTTTCAACTTTCTCCACTTGCAGGGGGCGATCCTATTTCGGGTGAGGAGACTGATATACGGGGCGCGCGGGGGCACAGGCTAGTTTGCGCCGCGCGATTGTTCGTTGCAAAGCAGCCGGGCCACATTCGGCCAGCTCCAGCGAAAGTGGGGGCGCATCCGATCGCCCTTTTGCGGGCGTTCACCTGTAGCACAGAGTTTCGCGAAAGCGGACGCTTCAAAGTATCGGATGCAAAATGGAAGCATTCGAGTGGAAGCAATACCAACGCTCATTGCGAGCGACTCATCACTCCCACCGTCATGGCCGGGCTTGGGCCGGCCATGACGGTCGGCGCGACACATAGGTCATCATCAATGAGATTTGGCATAGGCGGTAGGAGCGCAAAGCGAGGCCATCCGTCCGATGGGGTATTTACGCCTTCACTTGTTGGCCGAGCCAATCGATTGCCGCTTGAGTGCCGCCCCTATCGTGCGGAATGCGCAGAGCCGCCAGCCCCATCTCGATAACGCTCAGCGTGCCGAGGATCATTGGTGCGTTGACGTGTCCCATATGAGCAATGCGGAACGCCTTGCCGGCGAGCTCGCCGATCCCGTGGCCCAGGACCACCCCACACTTCGCGTTGCAGTAGGCGCGGAGCAGATCGGGGTCATGGCCGTTGACCAGCACCGGGGTGACAGCGTCGCAGCGTTCGCTGGGCTCAATGATATTGAAGCCGATGACCTGGCCTTTTGACCAAACGCCAATGGCGAGACGAACCGCTTCGGCCAGCAGCTGATGGCGCCGGAACACGTTCTCCAACCCCTCTTCGAATAACAGGTCGAGAGCCTGGCGCAGGCCATACAGAAGATGTTCGGGCGGCGTGCCAGCATATTTTCTGTAGTGCTCTTCGCCCTCACGATCCGTCCAGTCCCAATAGGGCGTACGCAATCCCGCAGTCTTGTGGGCCTCGCGCGCGCGATCATTGGCGACGACAAAGCCCAGGCCCGGTGGTGACATCAGGCCCTTCTGCGAGCCCGACATAGCGATGTCCACGCCCCAAGCGTCCATGTCGAAAGGCATACAGCCGAGAGAGGCCACCGCGTCCACCATCAGCAGCGCGTCGTGCCCGGCCGCACGGATGGCCTGACCGATCGCGGCGATGTCGTTTACAACGCCCGAGGCGGTGTCGATCTGCGCCACCAGCACCGCTTTGATGGAACTGCCCCTGTCGGTCCTCAGGCGAGCCTCGACCTCTTCCGAACGCACGGCGCGCCGCATATCACCCTTCAGCACCTCCACCTCGACACCCATGCGGCGGGCATGCTCGCCCCAGCTTACCGCGAACCGGCCGCTCTCCAGCACCAGGATCTTGTCCCCCCTGGAGAGGACGTTGGTGAGGGCTGCCTCCCAGGCGCCGTGGCCATTGGCGCTATAGATGTAGGCTCTACCTTTGGTATTGAACACGCGCGCGACGTCGCGCATGAGGCCGTCGGTCAGCGCAAGCAGCTGGCCTGAATAGATATCCACGGCCGGGCGATGCATCGCCCGTAACACCTCGTCCGGCACCGTGGTCGGCCCCGGAATGGCCAGGAATTCACGCCCTGCACGTACGCTCATTGAAACTCATCTCCGCGGCCCTGTGGTGTGGTGAGGGTAGCACGATTGGAGTTCTTGGCGCATCAGGCCATGAGCGCATAGCCGCTTGTCGCCGTTGGATACTCCAAACCCAGCCTTCTGCATTCGGCCAGTTTGCGCCCATATCAGAACCCGGTCTGGAAAATTGTGGCGCACAGGATGCTCACGCTCGCGAAACAAGCAGTGGTCGAGGTTAAGGCCACCCCGCACACCCCCGGGTCGCACGCTTCAAAAACTCAGACCCAGGATCACGACACATTTCCGGTTTCCTGCTCCACCTTGGCGCAGCCTGTTCGGCGGCATTCTGTCCATCATGGCGTGTATCGCACGGCGAAGGACTGGAGAGGGCCGGACAATCGGAGCTGGTGTCACGCCAGTTCGGTCGCTGCACGCTCGGAATTGAGCCGGCACCAGCACACTTTGCCATTCCCCCATCATGTCGGGGGTTCGCCGAAGCGGTAGAATTGGTCTGGCTTAGCTGAATGCGACCACGGCATGCAGGCGGATTCGAACCGGCGAGCTATCGGCCCGACTCTAAGCGCCCAGATCAGCAAGAAGTTCATCAGCCACAAATTTGATGTCGAAGGTCGGGTCGATTATCCAGCGGCGCAAAGCGCATCGTTCGCCCGGCTGATGAACCGAGAAGATTGGTCCCGACTCAGTGGCCTCGAATTTGATTTGCACCGTGCCATCCTCGTCGCCTGTAGCGACAATCGGAGAACGACCGTTCCGCAGGTCGGTTAAGAATCTCCTGGCATTTGCCGCTGACATCTGAAGGAAACCGAGCGTATGCGACGATTGTTCGACCGCAACCACGTGGACGGTCATGCTTGCACGCTTGATCGCAGGTATTTCAGGGATAACCCTGAATGCAAGAGCGTTGCCGTTGCCATCAATCCCGATTGGCGTTCCCCGCTGTCGCTTCAGAGGCGCTTGGGGCTGATCGCCGGTCGCTGACGTTGCGGTCGGTGGCGCTGACTTCGCCCTCTGTTCCTCGGTGGGAAATGCTGGAATCGGTGCGCCGGGTGGAGCGCCGCGAATGGGTGCGAGTGTCATCCGAGTTTTCGCCTCAGTTCAACTCAGCGTGGACGCAGGAGATAATTCGCTGTCTCGATTGTCAATCCCTCAGATTGCCACCCGCATTTGAGTCCAAAGAGTGCTGTCCGTCCGGCCCCCGCCTCGACCTTCTTCACCGGCACCACTCTTGATGTCTCCGGCAAAGTAGCCGTGGCCAGTCCATCGCAGCAGATCAGTTCGCTCACATCCTCAGCGATGATCCTGCCGCAGTAGATTAGCGGTGCCTGGCAGTCCATTGCCGAAGGCACTGACCTCATCCCGTTTGGCAGGATTGGCGAACAGGTCCATGCTGGCTCTGGGATAGCAGGCGATCGGGTCGTAGAGCATCGAAGCGGTGATTGGCAGCAACCTTGTGTTATGCCGCCTGCGGAATTCGGCTCACAGGTGATCTGGATCAAAGCAATGCTCTGCGTGAACGCCTAACCTGCTCCGTAATCGGGTACGGCAAGAGCGCAACGCTGCTTGCCGGGAGTGCACGCCATGACCGCTTCACGCACGCTCGCTGCCTGCCGATCAATTGCTGCCGCTCTGGCCCTGGTGTTGTCCCTCTCCACTGCCCAGGCTCAATGGCACGGTGGTGGTGGTGGCTGGCATGGGGGTGGTTGGGGTGGCGGTGGCTGGCATGGGGGTGGTTGGGGTGGCGGTGGCTGGCACGGCGGCGGGTGGGGAGGCGGCTGGGGGTGGCGTGGAGG
>DATAPW010000245.1:0-5896 GCA_036265005.1 Acetobacteraceae bacterium
CGAACCGCCGTTGCGTCAGTCACTGCCGCTCTCTGTTTCGTCGCCCACGCTGGTTCTGCCCGCGAGTACTTCGTTGGCGGTCCCGTGCATGAGCACGACATGGAGATCGTGGCAAACTACCTGGTCGGGGTCGAGATGGCACCGATGACGCCAGGCATGGTGATGACGGGACCTGACGTCATTCACCTCGAAGCTGACGTGCACGCCACAGCGGACAATGTGTACGGCTACCCGGACGGAGCCTGGGTGCCCTACCTGACGATCGCCTACACGCTTGAGAAGGTGGGCACAGACTGGAAGGCAAGTGGCACGCTCAAACCCATGACCGCGAAGGACGGCCCCCACTACGCCGACAACGTGAGGATGAACGGGCCGGGGAAGTACAAGGTTGCCTACCGGTTCACGCCGCCGGAAGCGAACGGGTTCTATCGCCACACGGACCAGGAGACCGGCGTCCCGGCATGGTGGTCGCCATTCAGTCAGGAATTCACCTTCGATTACCCGCAGAAATAAGAGGGGTTCGGTAAAACCGATGCTCGCGGCCAGCGACGCATCTCTGATCCTCGCAGATGAACGCGGTCCGCCGGAGTGCGCGGCGGTCCACAAGATCCAGGACGGCTACCATCTGACGCCGTTGTCGCAATGGGGCAACGCCGCGTACAAGCCAGCGGAGCATGCAGTCAACCGGCTATCGACATGAAGACATGGCGATGGCAAGCATGCATGGTCGTCGCATCGGTCGCAGGGAAAGCCACTCGCACCCGGAGCAACTCAGACAGGCGAGGTTCGATCACCCTGGTCCAGGCACGGGTCGCTGTGATCTGACAATCGCAATGTGGCCATGGTTGCGATCATGCTGCCAGCCGGCGATGCATCGCCTTTAACGGCCATTCTTCCCCGCCGCGAACCGCACCGCTTCCTCTGCCGCACGCATCAGCGCACGCGCCTTCTGCCGGGTCTCTTCGTATTCGAACTCGGGATCGGAATCCGCCACCACGCCGCCACCCGCCTGCACGTACATCGTGCCGTCCTTCACCAGCGCGGTGCGCAGCCCGATACAGGTATCCATCGTGCCGTTCGCGGCGAAGTAGCCGATGCAGCCGGCGTAGATGCCGCGGCGTGACGGTTCGAGTTCCTCGATGATCTCCATCGCGCGCACTTTCGGCGCACCCGACAGCGTGCCGGCCGGGAAACCGGCGGTCAGCGCGTCCAGCGCATCCAGTCCCTCGCGCAGCTTGCCTTCCACATTGGAGGAAATGTGCATCACGTGGCTGAAGCGCTCCACCACGAAGCTCTCGGTCACCTTGACGGATCCCAGTTCCGCCACGCGTCCCACGTCGTTGCGTCCCAGGTCGAGCAGCATCAGATGCTCGGCGCGTTCCTTCGGGTCGCCCAGCAACTCGGCTTCCATCGCCTGGTCCTCCTCGTGCGTCGCACCGCGCCGGCGCGTGCCGGCGAGCGGGCGTATCGTCACGATGCCGTCGCGCAGGCGCACCAGGATTTCCGGACTGGAACCCACCACCGCGAAGCCGCCGAAATCCAGGAAGAACAGGAAAGGCGCCGGATTGATCCGTCGCAATGCGCGGTACAGCGCAAACGGCGGCAGCGCGAACGGCACCGAGAACCGCTGGCTCGGCACGATCTGGAATGCGTCGCCGGCAGCGATGTACTCCTTCGCCTTCAGCACCGCCGCCTCGAATTCCGCCTGGGTGAAGTTGGACGCGGGCGCCGGCAGTTCGGGCAGGGCGACCGGCGGCGCCGGATGCGGCAGCGGGCGGTCCAATGCCGCTCCGGCTTCATCGAGGCGTGCCTGCGCGGTCTCCCACGCTGCGTCGGCGGAAACCTCGGCGCGCGGATATACCGGCACCGCAATCGTCAACTCGTCGTTCACGTTGTCGAAGATGACGAACAGGGTCGGCCGGATCAGCAACGCATCGGGCACGCCCAGCACATCCGGCTTGATCGCCGGCAGCGCCTCCATCAGGCGGACCATGTCATAGCCGAGATAGCCCACCAATCCTCCCGCCATCGGCGGCAGGTTGGCCGGCACCTCCAACCGCGTCTCGCTGATCAGCGCGCGCAGGCTCTGCAGTGCCGGCCGTGCATCCGCGACGAACGCGTGCGGTGCGGACAAGGCGACGCGGTTGACCTCGGCGCGGCCTTCGCGGCAGCGCCACACCAGGTCCGGTTCCATGCCGATGATCGAGTAACGCCCGCGTGCCGCGCCGCCCTCGACGCTCTCCAGCAGGAACGAGTACGGCCGCCCATGCGCCAGCTTGAGGAACGCGGCTACCGGCGTCTCCAGGTCGGCCACGCCACGCCGCCACACCAGCGTGCCGCGCCCGGACGCATAGGCGGCACTGAAGGCGGCAAGACCGGGTGGGACCGAGACATTCATGGCGTTCGCCTCAGGAGTTGTCGCATGTGCATCGCTTCCATGAAGTACATCGTCACCCTCGCGAAGGCGAGGGTCCAGGAAGCTGGAGGAATCGCCAAGCTGACGCCCGGATGCTTGCGCCGCGCCTCCGCGAGCATGGCTACGAGCCCCTACTGGCCGGTGACGTTGTCCAGCACGGACTGATTGATCTGCGGCGTGGCGCGCGCGCGCAACGCATCGGCGAATACCGTGGCGAGGTCGGTGCCAATGGAACGCGCTATGACCTGGCGCACCTGTTCGTAGCCGGTTGGATCGGCCTTCGGGTCGGTATCGACGATTTCGGCCGGCACCGCGACGATGAAGCTGTCATTGGCCTCCACCATCGTCGGCTCGCCGCGCTTCAGGCCGAACAACACCGTCGCCAGTTGCGGCGGCATGCCCTCGACGCCACCGGCGCGGGTCACCAGCGGCGTGCGCCGCACCGTCACGCCGGCGACGGTGGCCGCATCGGCCAGCGACTGCCCGCCCTTTACGGCGGCCAGCAGCTTCGCCGCTGCCTGCTCCTGGGCGTGGCGCTCGGCGTCATGCGTCCAGTCTGCCGTCACCTGGTCCTTCACCGCATCGAACGGCTTCACCGACGGCGGATCCACCTCCTCGACGCTCAGCGCGTAGTACGCCGAACCGCCGGTTGACGGCGTCTGCACCTCGATCAGCCGGGGCGGGTCGCCCTTCTGCGTCTCGAACGCTGCCTTGATGATCGCTGATTTGAGTTCGATCGGGCCCGGGATCGGCGCCGGCGTGCCGTCCGCGGTGTTGCCCTGGGCGTCCAGCGTGCCGGCCACCCCCGCCAATCCCAGATCGCTCGGCATCTCGTCGAGGCTGGCGCCGCTGCCCAGCACGTTGTCCACCTTGTTGGCGCGGTCGTACATCAAATCTGCCGCCTTGCTGGCGAGCACCTGGTCGTGCAGCGCATCCTTCACCGCAGCGAATGGCTGCTCACTGCCCGGCGTGGCGCTGGTGACCCGCACGATATGCCAGCCGAGGCCGCCCTTGGCCGGGCCGGTCACGGTATCGGGCGTGGCGGCGAACACAGTCTTCGCCAGCTCCGGGTCGGGAAATTCCCGTTCGGTGGCATTGTCGAGTGCAATCGCGGAGCCGCCGGCATCCTGCGCCGCCTTCTGCATCGCGGCCCAGTCGGCGCCGCCCTTCCAGGTGGCCGCCAGCGCCTTGGCCTTCTCCTCGTCCGACACCGAGACCACCTGGGCGGAGCGCTTTGCCACCGTCACGTAGTCAGATTTGTGCTGGTCGTAGGCGGCCTGCAGATCCGCGTCGGTGATCGGGATGTCCTTTGCCAGGGTTTGCGGCGACAGCACGATTGCCTTGATCCGGCGGAATTCCGGCGACGAATACAGGTCAGGATGATTGTCGTACCAGCGCTGCAGCTCGGCCTCGGTCGGCGCCGGCGGCGCGGCTGCGGCGGCGAACGGGAATTCCACCATATCGGCGGATCGCTTCTCGAACTGGCCCTCGAACAACGGGCGCAGCATGGCCTCGGACACGGCCGCTCCGCTGCTGACGGCGTCAAGCAGCTGCCGTTGCGCCAGGTCGCCGCGCATCATGTCGAGGAACCGCGCCTCGGTAAGGCCGTTGTTGCGCAGCACCGAGTCGAACGTCTGCTTGTCGAACTGGCCGTTGGCGCCGCGGAATGCCGGCATGCCGAAGATCACCTGGCGCACCGCCGGATCGGGCGTCACGATGTGCAGCCGCTGCAGCTCCTGGTTCAGCGCCGCCTGGGCGATCAGCCCCTGCAGCGCCTGCCGGGCCACGCTGCTGCGCAGCTCGGCGGAGGGCTCCTGGCCGGCCGGCAAGTTGCGCGTCGCCTGCGACATCTCCCGCTGGAAGGCTTCCTGGAGCTGTGCGCCCTCAATGGTCTGGCCGCCGACCTTGGCGGCCCAGGTCGAGGTGCCGATCATACGCACGACGTCGCCGATGCCCCAGGACATGAAGGCGATCACCATGATCAGGAAGAAGCCGCGGACCACCCAGGTCTCGAGGTAGCGGCGGAAGGCGGAAATCATTCAGTCAGTGTCCTGTGGCGGCGATGTGCGGCAGCATATACGAGCGCCGGCCGGCCTTAGCCAGCTTGGGAGCGGCGGGGATATGGAGGATATGAAGGAAGGCTCCACACCGAGAACACTGAGGTCCACGGAGTGCCACCGAGGCAACCGGGAATTGGCGCTTCGCGCGAAGCGCATTCATGCGGCCCTTCTCGCTGGCTCTCCGTGGTCCTCGGCGTTCTCGGTGAGGAACTTTCCTTGTTTTCCCTCCCCGGTTTGCCTTCGCCGCACAGCCAAGGCTGAATAGACCCTCCCTATGCGATGGAGACCACCGATGCCGCAACTGATCGCCGGCAACTGGAAGATGCACGGGCTCAGCGCCGATGCGGTTGCGCTGGCGCGTGGCGTGGCGGCCGGCGCCGGCGGCCTGGCGTGCGAGGTGCTTGTCTGCCCGCCTTTCGTGCACATCGCCGCCGTGGCCCAGGCGCTCGCCGGCTCGCCCGTGGCAGTCGGCGGCCAGGACTGCCACCAGGCACAGCAGGGCGCGCATACCGGCGACATCGCGCCGGCCATGCTGCGCGATGTCGGCGCGTCCTGGGTCATTCTCGGTCATTCCGAACGCCGCCAGGACCATGGCGAGACCGACGAACTGGTGCGCGAGAAGGTGCTGGCTGCGGTCGGGTCCGGACTTACCCCCATCGTCTGCGTCGGCGAGACCGCGGACCAGCGTTCAGGCGGCCAGGAGACCGAGGTGGTGGGTTGGCAGCTCGCCGGCAGCCTGCCGAAGCCGTTCACCGGCGTGGTGGCCTATGAGCCGGTCTGGGCGATCGGCACCGGCAAGACCGCCACCGAGCAGGACGTGGCGATGATGCACGCCTTCATCCGCGAGGAACTGGTGCGGCAGTTCGGCGAGGCGGGGCAGGGGATCCGCATCCTTTATGGCGGCTCGATGCGGCCGGCGAATGCCGCTTCGCTGCTTGCGGTGCCGCATGTCGGCGGCGGGCTGATCGGCGGCGCCAGCCTGAAGGCGGACGACTTCCTGGCGATTGCCCGGGCGGCACAGGGGGGCTAGTAGGCTCACGCTGATTGAGATTGCAGTGAGTCCCCCCTCCCTGACGGGGAGGGGAGACTGAAGCCGTTCGGTTCTTTGCCGCCTTTGGAGCCTCGATGACCACCGTTCTGCTGATCATCCACCTGTTCGTCACGCTGGCGCTGATCGGTGTCGTGCTGATCCAGCGCAGCGAGGGCGGCGGCCTCGGGATCGGCAGCTCGCAGGGCATGGGCGCCTTCATGTCCGGCCGCGGGACCGCGAACCTGCTCACCCGCACCACCGCGATCCTGGCGACCGCGTTCATGGCGCTGTCGCTGATCCTCGCGCTGATGAACCACGGCACCACCGGCGTCGCCGGCTCGCTGCTGGAGACGCCGGCCCCAGGCTCCGCGCCGGCGCCCGCCTCCGCCC
>DATAPW010000246.1:0-3197 GCA_036265005.1 Acetobacteraceae bacterium
CGCGGGCCAGGATGCTCCGGCGTGCCCTTGATCGAGGCTTCCTCGTTCGGCAGGAATATCTTGGTCGGGCAAGACTCGATCAGCACGTCGAGGATGCCGGAACGGGACGCATCGGAGAGGCTTTGCGTCGCCAGGATGACGGCGCAGTTCGCCTTTCGCATCACCTTGAGCCATTCCCTGATCTTCGCGCGGAACACCGGATGGGCGAGCATGACCCAGGCTTCGTCGAGCAGCAGGTAAGCCGGCTGACCCCGAAGCGAACGCTCGAAGCATCGGAACAGGTAGAGCAGGGTAGGGATGGCCGCTTGCTCTTTCATCGCCATCAGCTCGTCGATCTCGAAGACCGTCAATCGGGCATCGGAGAGACCATCCTCCCGCGCATCCAGAAGCTCACCGAGCGCGCCGTCCAGGGTGTAGTAGCGCAGTGCCGACCGGACGCTCTCGTCCTGCACCAGCGCCACGAAGTGCGTCAGGGATCGGACATTTTCATCGCTCAGCAGAATCATCGCCCGGTGGATGGCATCGCGCTGATCAGGGTTCGGTGCCTTGCCCGTCTGCAGCTCGAAGCAGGTGGCGATCCAGTCCTCCGCCCAGGCGATGTGAACTTCCGTCTCCAGCAACCCCAGCGGGCAGAGCTTTAGCCCTGTCTGCTCGGTGCCGATCTCGTAGTGGAGACCGCGGCACGCCAGGGCGACCGCCTTCATGCTGCGCCCCTTGTCGAAGCACCAGATCGTCGCGCCGGGATAGCGCAGGGCTTGCAGAGCCGTCGTGCACAGCAAGGTGGATTTACCGGCGCCAATCGGCCCGAACAGCAGCGTGTGAGCCACGTCGCCCACGTGGTAGTTCACCCGGAATGGCGTGGCGCCGGTTGTCGCGGCCAGCATCAGCGGCGGCGATCCGGCGGGATAGAACGGGCAGGGGTTTTCCTCCCGACCGGTCCACACGCCACACAGCGGCATCAGGTCCGCCAGGTTGTCGGTGTGGATCAGCGGGCGGCGGACGTTCGGCACCGAATGGCCTGGGATGGACCCGAGCCACGCTTCGACGGCATTTACCGTCTCGATGCGAGCCGAAAAGCCCTCGCGATGGATTTCCCGGGCGATCAGGCGCGCGTTCTCCAGCACGACATCGCGGGACTCATCCATCAGCACGACCACTGACGTAAGGTAGCAGGTGCCGACCAGTCCCGAGCTTGTGCGGGCGATCGCGGCCTCGGCCTCGGACGTCATCAGCATGGCGTCTTCGTTCAGCACGCCGCCCTGCGTCCGGAACACCTGCGACCAGAAGCCGCGGATTTTCTGCTTCCACTTGCGCCGGTAGCTGTGCAGCTGGTTGAGCGCCTCGTGCCCATCCAGATGGATCGTCCGGTGTGACAACCTGTAGGGGATCGACATGTGGTCCAGCACGTCGAGCATTCCGGGGTAGCTCTCCGGCGGGAACCCCTCGATGCCCACGCAGGCGATGAACTTGTCGCCGATCCGCGGCGTGTCGCCCGGCCAGAACTCGAGCCCGCCGAGCACCGCGTCGAGATACGCGCCGCCTGGCGGCAGGTTCAGCCCCATCTGCAGGCCGGTGATGGCGAACTGGAGGTAGTTGACCAGTTCGTCCTGAAAGTGGTCCCGGCCGTACTGGTCGGTGATCACGAGGCTGCCCATGCGCCGAATACGGACGGCATCACCAAGGTTGTCCTCGATCTCCGCGCAAGCCTTCTGCAGTCCTTCGAGAATGCGCGTCGCCGGCTCTACAGCTTCGCCCGGCTCGTCGTCATACATCAGGTCGATCAGTCGGCCCTTTTGCCGGATCGGCGGTGTGTAGAGCGCCAGGAAGGCATATTCGGTGTCGAAGTGCGCCCCGGCACGGTTGAACTGCCGCCGCCGCTCATCATCGACCATGCGAGAGACTGGATCAGGAAATGCGGACGCTTCGGGCGCAGGATAGCCGGCGGCTGGGATTTTGATCGCCTCCTGCCATGTCGCCCAGCCGCCGCCGAGCCTCGATAGTGCACGGTTGACATGATCCGAGATCCACTCCCTTTCTTCATCAGTGCTGCTGGCACTGTCCTGGCCGCGGTAGAACCAGCCGACCAGCAGGCTGCCGTCCTTGCCCTGCACCGTGCCGTTGTCGATCAGCGCGGCCGGGTTCAGCAGGTCGGCGAGACCTGCATGCGTGTCGCGGAAGTGCTTGAGCGCCAACATCATTGCCTCCGGTATGGTCGCGAGCGCGGCGGGTAGTAGCCGCGATAGCGGATGTGCCGCCGATAGACCTGGGTCATCTGTGGATCTGCTTTCGCCATCCATCGCAGCAGCGGCAGCGAGCAGAACCAGAGGGCCGCGCCGACGATCAGCGTGGCCAGGTTCTGCCCTGTGATCGCCAGCCCGGCACCGAACACCGCGGCCGCAAGCACCGGACCGCGCTCCCCGCCCATGAGCAGGTTCGGACGGTGCAGGGCACGCTGGAACGGGATGCGGCGCAGGCTCAAACGACAGCCCCCGTCGCGAACAGGGTCGAGAGGATGTTCGCCGCGAACACGAGCAGCGAGATCACCATCACCACCATGATGATGCGCCGGATGAACTCGTTGATCTCGCCGCCGAACAGCAGCGCGGCACCGGTCGCCACCAGACCGAGCAGGGCGATGGTGAACGCCACTGGTCCCTTGATGTCGTTGCTCAGGGTTTGCAGCGGCGTGTCCCAAGGCAGCGAGCCGCCTGCCGAGGACGCGTGGGCAGGTACGAACGGCAGGACCACGATCAGCGCGGCGACAGCCAGAAGCACGATGGTACGGGTTCGCAAGGTTCAGGTTCTCCGGTTGGGAAACACGTAGTCGTCGCCGTCGAAATCGACCGACAGGACCTCTTGGACACGCCGCCCTTGCGGCGTCATGGCGATCGAGACCACCAGATCGACCGCCTCGGCGATCAGCCGCCGCATCGGGTTCTGGCTGACCTCTTGGATCAGTTGCTCAATCCTGATGACCGCGGCCTGCGCGCTGTTGGCGTGAACCGTGCAGCACCCGCCGGGGTGGCCGGTGTTCCAGGCTTTCAGCATGTCGAGGGCCTCGCCGCCTCGGACCTCGCCGACGATGATCCGATCCGGCCGCAGCCTCATGGTGCCCTTGAGCAGCCGCCGCATATCCACGGTGTCGGTCGCCCGAAGCTGGACGTAGTTCGGTGCGGCGCATTGAAGCTCTGCCGTGT
>DATAPW010000247.1:0-1538 GCA_036265005.1 Acetobacteraceae bacterium
CAACGAGCAGGCACAACGGACGTTCGTGGCGCAGACCCTTGGTCCCTTGATGGCGCAGGCCAGTGACACTACGCCGCTGTATTTCGTCGATGGGACGCATCCCTCTTATACCAGCCGACAGATGAGTTGACTCGTACGTGATTTCCGCCGGCTCGAGGCGGTGTGTTTCGTTTTGCCCGTTTTCTGAGGTGAACGGCAATGACGGTGCAGATCACGCGGCGAGATCACGATGCGGATTCATTGCGCGGACATGCGGCGCGTGTCGCCGATGCCAGTGTCGCTCGGCGGCTTCTGGCGTTGGC
The DNA here is from genome assembly GCA_036265005.1 of Acetobacteraceae bacterium. Classification (GTDB taxonomy): domain Bacteria; phylum Pseudomonadota; class Alphaproteobacteria; order Acetobacterales; family Acetobacteraceae; genus JAMXLO01. Next base: position 303 of record DATAPW010000247.1, read on the forward strand.
ACTGGTGCTGGAGGGTCACAGCCGGGCGGCGGCGGCCAAGACCTGCGGCATGGATCGGCAGACCCTGCGGGACTGGATCATCCGCTACAACGAGCAGGGGATCGCCGGGTTGTCGGATCGTCCACACGGCGGTGGTGCGACCCCGAAGCTGACTGTCGAGGAAAAGGCGCAACTCGCAGCTTGGGTCCGCCAGGGTCCGGATATCGCCGAAGATGGCGTCGTGCGCTGGCGATTGCGCGATCTGCGCGATCGGATCCTGGCGCGTTTCTTTGTGCCGATGGATGAGCGCAGTGTCGGGCGGATCCTGAAGACGCTGGCGTTCAGCCACATTTCCGTGCGGCCGCGCCATCCTCAAGCCGATTCCGCGGCGCAGGAGGCGCATAAAAAAACTTCGCCGATTTGGTTGGCGCCGCCATCCCAGCCGCAGCGCAAGGCAAGCCGATCGAACTGTGGTGGCAGGACGAGGCCCGCGTTGGTCAGCAAGGCAGCCTGACCCGCATCTGGGCGGAGCGGGGCAGCCGACCTACGGCGCTACGCGATCAGCGGTACAAATGGGCCTATCTGTTTGGTGCTGTCTGCCCGGCGCGAGGCGTCGGCAGTGGGCTCGTGTTGCCGCACGCCAACATCGAAGCCATGAACCTGCATCTGCAACAAATCAGCAGCCAGGTCAGCCAGGGCGCCTTTGCCGTGCTGACGTTGGACGGCGCTGGATGGCACCGGATCGGTAAACGGCTGGTGCTGCCTGACAATGTCGGGCTGCTGCATTTACCGCCCTACTCACCCGAACTGAACCCCGTCGAGAACATCTGGGAATTCCTCAGACAGAACGAACTCAGCAATCGCGTCTTCGAGACATACGAGGCTATCGTCGATGCCTGTTGCGTCGCCTGGAACAAACTCATCGCAGCACCCGAGCGGATCCGATCCATCGCCATGCGCGACTATGCCAAAACGGTCGGCGCATGAGTCGATTGGTATGACACCGGCGGTCGGGCCGGTGAGTTGGCTTGGTCGATGAATTCGATAGCAGGCCGGCGCATTGACAGAACGGCGGCGTTGGCCGGGTACGATGGATACATGGCGCACCGGCCTGGACCGGATGAGATGTTTCGCAGCGACCGGGAGACGTCCTTCCATTGCATCCAGGTACACGCAAGTAACCAGCAGCAGGTGGTGGCCCAAAGGGATCGGCGGCATCAACAAAGTTCAGATCACCCGCGTTGCGCGGCGCCAGCG
>DATAPW010000248.1:0-12600 GCA_036265005.1 Acetobacteraceae bacterium
GACGCGGCAATCTCGCGCGAGTTGAGCTCAACGACCACGAGTTTGCCGCGTCGCTTCGCTCCTCGCAATGATAGCCATCCTCGCTACACCGCCAGCGCGCCCCGCACTGCCGCCAGCGCCGCGTCCGCCTGCGCGCCGTTCGGCCCACCGGCCTGCGCCATGTCCGGCCGGCCGCCGCCGCCCTTGCCGCCCACTGCCGCGGACGCAGCACGCACCAGCTCCACCGCGTTGAACCGCTTGGTCAGGTCCGGCGACACGCCGACCACGATGCTCGCCTTGCCCTCGGCCGTGGATACAAGTGCCACCACACCAGAGCCGAGTTGCTTGCCGATGGCATCCGCCAGGCCCTTGAGGTCGCGCGCCGGCACCTCGCCCAGGTTGCGCGCGGCGAGCTTTACCCCGTTCACCTCCTCGACCTCCGCACCATTCCCCCCGGTCGCCAGCTTGCGCTGCAGATCGGCTACCTGGCGCTCCAGCTTGCGGCGGTCCTCCAGCAGCGCGCCGACACGCTCCGCGGCATCGGCGGGGCTGGCTCGCAACGCGCCGGCGACATCGTTCAGCCGGCGCTGGGTCTCCGCCACCAGCGCCTCGGCGTACGCACCGGTCACCGCCTCGATGCGGCGCACGCCGGCCGCCACCGCGCTCTCGCCGATAATCTTGAAATAGCCGATGTCGCCGGTGCGACGGACATGGGTGCCGCCGCACAGTTCGATCGAATACGCCGCCTTGTTGCCCTCGCCGCTGCCCATCGAGACGACGCGCACCTCCTCGCCGTATTTCTCGCCGAACAGCGCCATCGCGCCCAGTTCGACCGCGGCATCCGGAGTCATCAGCCGTGTGGACACCTCGGTGTTCTCGCGGATGCGCGCATTCACCTCGGCCTCCACCCAGGTGATGTCGTCCGCCGTCATCGGCCGCGGCTGCGAGACGTCGAAGCGCAGGCGGTCGGGCGCGTTGAGGCTGCCCTTCTGCGCCACATGCGTGCCCAGCCGCCGCCGCAGCGCCTCGTGCAGCAGATGCGTGGCAGAGTGATGGGCACGGATATCGGTGCGGCGCGCATGATCGACTTCCGCCAGCACCGGCAGGCCGACCCGCGCCTCGCCCGCCTCGACGCGGCCGAGATGTACGAACAGGTCGCCCAGCTTCTTCTGCGTGTCGGTCACGACAATGCGCAGGCCGTCCGCGCCGGAGATCACCCCGGTATCGCCGACCTGACCGCCGCTTTCGCCATAGAACGGCGTTTGGTTCAGCACAACCGCCACCTCGGCACCGGCACCCGCCTTTTCGACCGGCGCCCCATCCGCCACCAGCGCGACGATTTCGCCTTCCGCGCTCTCGGTCGAGTAGCCGAGAAATTCCGATGCGCCGACCTTCTCCTTCAACTCGAACCAGACCCGCTCGGTGGCCGCCTCGCCGGTGCCGGCCCAGGCGGCGCGCGCACGCGTGCGCTGCTCGTCCATCGCCGCCTCGAAGCCGGCGAGGTCAACCTCACGCCCCTGCTCGCGCAGCGCGTCCTGCGTCAGGTCCAGCGGGAAGCCGAACGTATCGTATAGCCGGAATGCGACGTTGCCGGGCAATGGCTGGCGATCGCCCAGCCGCGCCGTCTCTTCGCCCAGCAGATGCAGCCCACGCTCCAGCGTCTGGCGGAACCGTGTCTCCTCCAGCAGCAGCGTCTCGATGATCAGCGCCTCGGCGCGCACCAGTTCCGGGTAGGCAGCGCCCATCTGGCGCACCAGCGCGGGCACCAGTCGGTACAGCAGCGGCTCGCGCGCACCCATCAGGTGGGCATGGCGCATGGCACGCCGCATGATCCGGCGCATTACGTAGCCGCGGCCCTCGTTCGAGGGCAGCACTCCGTCGGCAATCAGGAATGCCGAGGACCGCAGGTGGTCGGCGACCACGCGGTGGCTGACGCGCCACTTGCCGTCCGGATCCTGGCCAGTGGCTTCGGCGCTGGCCAGGATCAGCGCGCGCAGCGTGTCTGTATCGTAGTTGTCGTGCTTGCCCTGCAGGATGGCGGCGAAGCGTTCCAGGCCCAGGCCGGTGTCGATCGAAGGCCGCGGCAGCGCGACGCGCGTCCCGGGCGGACCCTCCTCGTATTGCATGAACACCAGGTTCCAGATCTCGACGAACCGGTCGCCATCCTCGTTCGGCGAGCCGGGCGGCCCGCCGGGAATGGACGGGCCGTGGTCGTAGAAGATCTCCGAACTGGGCCCGCAGGGACCGGTATCGCCCATGCGCCAAAAATTGTCGGAGGTGGCAATGCGGATGATCCGGTCATCGCTGAGCCCCGCCACCTTGCGCCAGATCTCTGCCGCCGCATCGTCCTCGGAGTAGACGGTGACCAGCAGCCGGTCCTTCGGCAGGCCGAACTCCCTGGTCACCAGTTCCCAGGCATACGGGATGGCGAGCTCCTTGAAGTAGTCGCCGAAGCTGAAATTCCCCAGCATTTCGAAGAACGTATGATGGCGCGCGGTGTAGCCGACATTGTCCAGGTCGTTGTGCTTGCCGCCGGCGCGGACGCATTTCTGCGCCGTGGTGGCGCGGACGTAGGGACGCCTCTCCTGCCCGGTGAAGACGTTCTTGAACTGCACCATGCCGGAGTTGGCGAACATCAGGGTCGGGTCATTGCGCGGCACCAGCGGCGAGCTTTCGACCACCTGGTGCCCGTTGCGGGCAAAGTAGTCGAGGAAGGCGGCGCGGATGTCGTTGCTGGTGGCCATGGGTGCCGGGCTCTGTTCCACAAAAGGCGAAGACGCAGGAAGTAGCGCGGCATCCGGCACCTGTCACGCGGGCGCGCCCCCGGCAGGCCCCGCACTTCCGCAACCCTCGGTAGAAGAATTTGCAGTTGCCGATGCCCGGCTGCAAGATGCTACGACCCTCGGCGGCGCTTCGGGAGGTTCAGGATGTCGGCGACATTGGACGAGGCAGCCCGCCTCCGGACACTCTGGACAGACGCTCCGGATGCCATGGAGCAACTCGGCGGCATGGCCTCGGCCGGTGCGATCGACCAATCGCTTTGCAACGACCTGGCGCATTTCATCGCGCATGGCTGGCTGGTCATGCCAGGTGCCATCGAGCCCGCGCTGATCGACCGGTTCGTCAGTGACATCCGCAGGGTGCATCGCCATCCCGGCAAGTTCGTCCGCACCGATCATCGCAACGGCGGCGCGTCGCTCCAGGTCACGGGAAAATCGCCGGATCGCTTCGAGAGCCTGCTGGACCTGTTCGTGAACCTGGAATCGTCGCGCCGGGTGTGCATGCATCCACGCATCGCCCGGTTCCTCATCGCGGTGTTCAAGGCGCGCCCGCTGGCCTTCCAGCAATTGCTGTTCCAGCGCAGCAACGGCCACCTGTTCCACCAGGACACCGCCTACGTGGCGGTCGACGAGCCGCTGTACCTGGCAGCGACATGGATTGCGCTGGAAGACGTGGTGGAAGGCAGCGGCGAACTTGGCTACTACGACGCCAGCCACAAACTGCCGCATGTCCTGTTCAAGGGCGGCACCAAGCGCTTCGATTTCTCAGCGGATGACCAGCAGGAATACCAACGGCAGCTCGACGGCATGTGCCGGGAGCGAGGCCTGGAATACCGGCGGTTCCTGGCAAACAAAGGCGACGTGTTCTTCTGGGCCGCGGACCTCGTGCATCGCAGCCACCCGCGGGTGCTTCCCGAGGACACCAGCCGGCTGTCCTGCGTCACGCATTATTGCCCGGCCACGGTGCACCCGTACTGGTTCCGCTTCCATCCGGACAATCGCGGCATCGAGCCGGACATGTCGGGCAGCGGCGGTGCATTCGCCAGTTCGTTCTACCAGCTACCGAACAACGGACGGATGGTTGCGCCGAACCGGTTGGCATAGCGCCATCCTCAGACGCTACGGCGGAACAGAGCAGCGCATTCCGCCCTATATCGAGATCACATCGCGACACTATCGACCGACTATCATCCGTCGCAGCCGCAGCAGCAAACCCGGGGGAGCCTGCATCACCGGCTGTTCATCCGCGGTTCGCAGGTCTGCGACCTGGCCAACCTTGCCACGCAGGAAGTCCATCGCGCTGATCGTCTGCAGCTTCGCCTGTTCCTGCAGCTGTGCATGGATCGCCTCGACCTCATCCAACCGCTCAACGATCAACTGCGTATCTGACTCCCATTCGCGCAGGTTGGGCAGGCCTTCACCTTCGCTTTCGAAGTCATCGACCCAATATCTCAGCCGGCAGATGTATGCCAGATTGCAAAAGCAGGCATTCGGGTAATGCGCCGGCCGCAGCTCATAGACGATCGTTCCCGGTTCGCAGAACACGACGTTTGTCAGGCCGGCGCCGTGGGTACCCATCACCATGCTCGCGCCGCGGAACAGGCGGATCTGCTCTGCCAATGTCAGATCGCCCGGGACAACGATCTCAAAGCCTCGTTTGCGGGCTTCGGCAATCACCTCCGCCTCATTGCGCATTCGCCGACTTTGGGCATCGCTGCGGGCGACATAGATCTTCCGGTTGCCGGCTGGCTCCAGTTCAACCGCTGTGCGCAGGCGGGAATATGTCTGGTGCGTCGTCTCCGACAGCGAGAACACCGACTTGTCGTTGAGGATGTCGCTGTATTCGATCCTATGGAAGAAATATTGCTTGTACTGGCTGTCAATGACGACACGCTTGACCGCGTGATAGCCGAGCAGGCGCAGCGACTCTTCCTGCCATGAATTCAGGATGGGCAACGCCAGGGTCACATTCCGGTCGTTGCCGATTCGGCGCATGGTGAAATCAATCGCCGGCAAAGCCTGCGTGATCCAATGGAAGTAATTCGCATAGGCGGTGTTGCAGCCCATGACGACAGTGCTGTCATCGGATGCCCTGACGAGATTCGCCTGGTCTATGCCGAGGCTCATCATGTGTTCGTCGGGAACCAGGTACCCGGTTCCCCTGATGAAGCCGTTCGCCTTGAACAGGCCCCGGAACGCGCCATCCAGCACTGCGTCCAGGACCTGGTAGTTTCGGATCAGATGTGGCCCCGGCCGCCAGCCAAACGACTTATTGAGCTCCGGCCTGCGGAATGCGCGCTCGAACGCGGCGTTCTCCGATTCGAGCGGCTGAAGTGTCGTCTCCACCGAGAAAATCTGAGCCGCGGCCTCGTCGAGGGTCGTTCCCTCCTGCCGGGCCATGCTACGCGTTGCCTCTGACCATCTTGCCGCTCTTCGCTCGGGCGAACCTGATCATGACCCATGCGATGCATCATTGGCCATGACAAGTGGAGTACGGTTGGTCGTGCCTACCGCCGATACGGCGCCGGCAGCAGCGTGCGCACCGGCAGTTTCGTCAGGCCCTGCGGCCCATGCATGATCACCAGCGCATCGGGGCAATGGTCGAGGAACATCTCGCGGCACGCCCCGCAAGGCGGCACGACGGCCAGTTCACGATCGACTTCATCGGGCTTCGGATGGCGCACAGCGACAACGGAATCGATCCGGCCATCGCCTTCGAGCAACGCCCGGCCGAGCGCGATGGCTTCAGCGCACACCGACAGGCGCCCGACCGTCGCGCCGAGATGCAGCCCGGTCCAGATGCGCCCGTCCTGCGCACGGATGGCCGCCGCCACGGTGTGCCAGAAGGGCCGATAATGCCGTGCCAGCACGTCGTGCGCCGCGGCAATCAGTGCATGATCCGCCTCGGTCAGATCGCGTGCAGGCGGTATCGCATCATTCAGCCGCTTCGGCCTCCTCAACCTCATCGTGTGTCGACAGCATGGAATTCGCCACCACGCCCGACAATTCGCGTACCTTGATCTCGATCTTGTCGCCGACGTCCGGATGGTCGCGCAGGAACTGCTTGGCGTTCTCCCGGCCCTGGCCGACCCGCTGGCTGTCGTAGCTGAACCAGGCTCCCGACTTCTCGACCACGCCTGCCTTCACGCCCAGATCGATCAGCTCGCCGACCTTGCTGATTCCCTCGCCATATATGATGTCGAACTCGACCTGGCGAAACGGCGGCGCCAGCTTGTTCTTCACCACTTTTACGCGCGTCTGGTTGCCCACCACCTCATCGCGCTCCTTGATCTGGCCGATGCGGCGGATCTCCAGGCGAAGCGAGGCATAGAATTTCAGCGCGTTGCCACCGGTGGTGGTCTCCGGGTTGCCGAACATCACGCCGATCTTCATGCGGATCTGGTTGAGGAAGATCAGCATGCACTTGCTGCGCGACACGCTGCCGGTGAGCTTGCGCAATGCCTGGCTCATCAGCCGCGCGTGCAGGCCCATGTGGCTGTCGCCCATTTCGCCTTCCAGTTCGGCCCGCGGCACCAGCGCGGCGACGCTGTCCACCACCAGCACGTCGACCGCGCCGGACCGCACCAGCGTGTCGGCAATCTCCAGCGCCTGCTCGCCGGCATCCGGCTGGCTGATCAGCAGGTTGTCCACGTCCACGCCGAGTTTGCGGGCATAGATCGGATCCAGCGCATGTTCCGCGTCCACAAAGGCGCAGGTGCCGCCCAGCTTCTGCGCCTCGGCGATCGCGTGCAGCGCCAGCGTGGTCTTGCCTGAGCTTTCCGGCCCATAGATCTCGATGATTCGTCCGCGCGGCATGCCGCCGATGCCAAGCGCCAGGTCCAGGCCGAGCGAACCCGACGGGATCACCTCGATATGCTCGTCCCCCGGGCGCGCGCCCATGCGCATGATGGAGCCCTTGCCGAACGCCCGTTCGATCTGGGCCATCGCGGCATCCAGCGCCTTGTTCTTTTCCATGCGAGGCTCCTCGTTCTTCCGGGTTTCTACAACCGCACGTCTACGCCGATCAGGTAATTCTCGCGCGATGATTGCGCCACACCAACCGCATCAGCAAGCGAACAAAATAGCAACCATACCGGCCGGCGTGTCGTCAAGCGAATGTTTGCCTTGTGTTCCAGGGCAGGAATCCCCACGACGCCGACCAGCACGGATTCCTTCACCGACATGGCGAGTCGCCGCAATGGGATTGCGTCAAGCAGCCTCCCTCCGCGTCCGGGCATGGCGTCCGAGACGCCAGACATAGGCGATGATCGCAGCCACCGCCTGATAATGCTCCGCCGGGATATCGGCATCCACCTCCACGCGATACAGCGCCCGCGCGAGCGGAGGATTGGCAACCAACGGAACGCCATTCGCCTCGGCCACCTCGCGGATTCGGGCGGCCAGCGAATCGACGCCCTTCGCCACGACGCGCGGCGCGGCATGCTTTGCACGGTCATACATCAGCGCCACGGCGTAGTGGGTGGGATTGGTGATCACCACCGTTGCCTTCGGCACCGCCGCCAGCATCCGCTTGCGGGCGCGGAACATGCGGATCTGCCGCAGCCGCGCCTTGATCCGCGGATCGCCCTCGGTCTCCTTCATCTCCTCCGTGATGTCGTGACGGCTCATGCGCAGCCCCCGCGCGTGGCGCATCTGCACCCACAGGATGTCCGCGGCGGCAATGCCGACCTGCGCCGCAAGCACCACCAGGAGCACGTGCAGCACCGGCGCGGCACAACGCTCGAGCAACTGGCCCGGCTCGCCGAACGGTGCCAGCAGCATGCGGTCGAGGTCGGCCTGCAGCACGCGCCAGGCAATGGCGGCCAATACCGCGGTCTTGGTCAGCGACTTGGCGGCCTCGACAAGGCTGTCCGCGCCGAGCAGCCGCTTCAGGCCGGCCTTCGGACTGACGCGCGAAAAGTCCACTCGCAGCGCCTTCGCACTCAGCAGGAAGCGCGTCTGCACCAGGACCACAGCCACGCCGGCGAGCCTCGCCGCCAGCACGAACGGCGCCGCGGCATGCAGCCAGGCCAGGCCCGCTACGCGGAACACACGGCTCTCGCCGGGCGCGAGATCGTGGGCATGCGCCAGGAAGATGCTGAGGCGCAACGTGAGATCGTGCGCCACACCCGGGGCCGCCATGACCAGGGCAAGCGTCAGTGCCGCCAGGCCGGCGAGCCCGGTCAGTTCGCGCGAGACCGGAACCTGGCCTTCGGCGCGCGCCCGTTGCAGCCGCCGCGGTGTGGCGGCTTCGCTTTTTTCGTCCTGCTCGCCGGCCATGGCGGATCACGCGCCCGGCAGGGTGGCGAAACCGGCCCGGACCGCTGCCTGCCAGGTGGCGAGCATGGCGATGGCGAGGACTGCCAGCAGCGCAATACCGCCGAGGATCTGTCCGGGCATCACCACGAAATACACCTGCAGGCGTGGGACAAGCCGGGCGAGCAGGCCAATCGCGACGTGCCACACGATGGAGACCAGCAGGAACGGCGAGGCCAGGCGGATTGCCAGGGCAAAGCTGGTCGCCACGGCGCGCACCGCGGTTGCGGTGGTATCAGCCGCCGGCAACAGCGCGCCGGGCGGGATCAGCTGGAAGCTGCCAGCCAGCGCCGCCAGCGGCAGCGCATAGAGGCCGCTCACCAGGATGGCCAGCGGTGCGGCGATGGCGAACAGCCGTGCGATCGGCGTGGCCTGGCCGCCAAGCTCGGGATCGGGCTGCAGGACGTTGGAGACGCCCAGCATGTAAGAGATGAACTGGCCCGCAACCGGCAGGGCCAATACGAGCAGCCGCGCCAGCCAGCCCAGCCAGAGGCCGGTGACGATTTCGGCCGCAACCATGAAGCCGGCCTGCAGCCCGGCTTCAGGCACCGCCGGAACCAGCGGCGCGATGCCAGGCAACAACAGCAAGGTAATCCCAAGGCTGAGGCCGACGCGCAGCACCATCGGCGGTTCGGTCTCGCCGAGTCCCGGCAACAGCGCCATCGCAGCGCCGATACGCGCCATCACCAGGACAAAGGCGAACGCCCAGTTGGGCAGCGTCGCGAGCAACTCGGCTGCGTCCGCGGTCATGAGCCGCCGATGGCGATCAGCCGGTCGAACAGGGTGTGGGTGTAGCCGGACAACGTGGCCATCATGAACGGACCGAGCAGTACCAGCGCAGCGCAGAGCGCAAGCACCTTGGGCACGAAGGCGAGGGTTGCCTCGTTGATCTGCGTGACGGCTTGCAGCAAGGCAACCAGCAGGCCGACCACCAGCGCCGCCAGCAGCGGCGGTCCGCCGAGCTTCAGCATCACCAGCATGCCGTCGCGCACCAGCACAGCGATGTCGGCATCGTCCATGGCGCTCAGATCGGCATCTTCATGATGTCCTGGTAGGCCTGCACCACACGGTCGCGGATGGCGGTCGCAGATTGCAGCGTCAGTTCCGCACGTGACAGGGCGGTGACGACTTCGGTCAGGTTTCCGCCGCCAGAGAGTGCCTCCATGGCCTTGCTGTCGGCTGCGTGGAAGTCATCGACCGCGCCTTGCAGGGCGCGCTGCAGCGTGGCGCCGAAATCGCCGTCGCCACCGCCGGTATCGCCACGCTCGACCCGACCGTAGGCATTGGCTGCGGCGGACGGTGTGACGACGATGGTCGGGATGGTGCTCATTTCAACAGATCTATGGTTCGCGTCAGCATGCTGCGTGTCGCCTGCATCACAGCGAGGTTCGCGTTGTACGAACGCTCGGCCTCGCGCATATCCATCACCTCCACCAGGCTGTTGACGTTCGGCAGCTTGACGTAGCCGTCGGCATTGGCGGCGGGATTGGACGGATCGTAACGCAATGGAAACTCCGCCGCGTCCTGGCCGACCTGCTTGATGCTCACTGCATCGCCGCCAAGCTGCCGGTCGAGGCTGTTCTGGAAGGTCACCGTCTTGCGGCGATACGGATCGGCACCCGATGTCGATCCGGTGGTGTCCTGGTTGGCCAAATTCTCGGCGATCACGCGCAGCCGTGTGGTCTGGGCATCCATGCCACGCGCCGCGATTCCAAGTGCCTTGTCGAGATCCATGGCGAACTTCCGTAATGCTCAGCCTGATGCGCCACGGCCGAACGCCATGGCGAACATGCCGAGATATTTCTTGTAGATCGTCGTCACCAGCGCGTGGCTGGTTTCGGTATCCGCAAGCCTGACAAGCTGCTCGTCCAGCGCGACCGCATTGCCATCCGGCGCGCGCGCACTGGGACGTTCGACGAACTCGGTTTGCGACGCGCCTCCTGCTGCTCCAGCCAGGTGGTTGGGTTGGGTGCGCACCGGCGCAGACGCGTTCATCCCACTGAGCGCCGCTGCGAACGGCTTCAGGTCATGCGGCTGGAAGTGTGGCGTGTTGGCATTGGCGATATTCTGCGCCAGCACTGCCTGCCGCCTGGCGATCCAGGCCAGCCGCCGCTCCGCCAGATCGAACAGGCCGATTTGCGTCGGGTCCATGGCAAGGAGCATGCGCCAACAGGGTTGAATGTCGGGTTAATCGGCCGTCTACGTCCGTGTGCGGCGGCCTCCACGAGGTTATCGGCGTGCGGTAAAGGCTTCGGTAATCCGGTTGCGCTGTAATCGATTGCATGACCGCTGCGACGCCCTTCCTTCCGTCCCCTGATGCGGAAACGCCGATCGGCGCGGTACGCACGCTGGCTGAGGACCTGACCAGGCTGATCGGGGTGGCGCAGGCCCTGGTCGAGGCAGGCCGTGCCATCGACCTGTCCGGCCTGGACAGCCAGATTGGACTGCTGTGTGCCAAGACGCTCGATCTGCCGCCTGACGAGGGCAGGCGCGTGCGTCCCCGGCTGATCGCACTATCGGGTTCCGTCGAGGCATTGTCGCGCGCCCTGGCCACGCACGCAGCGCCGGTGCGCTGACCGCAATGGTCCACTTCGCCCGGAAAAATTCCGCGCCATGGTCATCAGCGTCGCCACGCTACTGACTGCCGTCGCGGCACTCGCCGCGGTGCTGGCATTGATCTGGCTGGCCGGCCGCATGGCGCGGTTTGGCGGTATGGCAAGGCGTCCGGTCAATGGGATGCTCACGGTGCAGGACGTGATCGCGCTCGACTCCCGCCGCCGACTGCACCTGATCAAATGCGAGGAGCGGCGCGTGCTGGTGCTGACCGGCGGCACACAGGATGTCGTGGTCGGATGGCTCGACCGCGACGAGCCGCCGGCATGATGCGCCGCCGCAGTCTCGATTGGGCGGCCTGTCTGCTGTTGCTGCCAGCGGTCGCGCACGCGCAGTCGCTGAATATCGATCTTGGCGCTGCCGGCCAGGCTGGCGCCACCGGACGGCTGGTGCAGATCACCGCACTGGTGACGGTGCTGTCACTGGCGCCGAGTTTGCTGGTGATGGTCACCGCGTTCACCCGCATCGTCATCGTGTTGTCGCTGTTGCGCAGCGCACTCGCGACACAGGGCACGCCGCCCAACATGGTGCTGATCGGGCTGGCGCTGTTCCTGACGTTCTTCGTCATGCAGCCGGTGCTGAATGAGTCCTGGACCACGGGGCTGCTGCCGCTGACCGAGGGGCGTGTCGGCGAGATCGAGGGACTGCGGCTGGCGATCGAGCCGTTCCGTCATTTCATGACCGCCAATCTGCGGCCGGGCGACTTGCAGCTCTTTCTCGATATCGCGCATCTGCCGGCGCCGGCGACGGCGGACGACACGCCGTGGCGCGCATTGGTGCCGGCGTTCCTGGTGGGTGAGCTGCGGCGCGCATTCGAGATGGGGTTCCTGCTGTTCCTGCCGTTCATGGTGATCGACATGGTGGTGGCCAGCGTGCTGATGAGTCTCGGCATGATGATGCTGCCGCCGAGTGTGGTGTCGCTGCCGTTCAAGCTGATCTTCTTCGTGCTGGTGGACGGCTGGCGCCTGGTGGCGGGAAGTCTGGTGCAGAGCTTTGCCGTGCCGGGACCGTGAGGCTTGCGAGCCTCTGCTGCGACGGGCGCCAATTCCAGCGATTGCCGCAGTTTGCCTCACTCCCCATTCACATCATTTGTACTAACATCCATACATTTGCTTTCCGCCACACCCGGACGGCGCTGCCATCCCTGCTCTCCCCCGCCGCCCAACGAAACCGACCATCCGGCCCCGAACCGCGGTAACCGCGGTCGCCATTCCGGGGAACCCCGATGGATGCTCCTGGCATCCACCGCATCCATCCACAACAACGGATCCCATCCCCCGCGACATCGTCTCGCGCCCTGTTCTTGAGACAGCATCGTCCAATCCGATCGCCGTCGAGGCCACGCAGGAATGCGCGGAAAACCGGCAGTTCAGTACCGCCTGTACGGCAGGAACTTCCCCGACATCGCGATCTTCACCCGGTCACCCTTCTGGTCCGGCTGTCGCTCCAGCGACATGTCGAAGTCGATCGCGCTCATGATGCCGTCGCCGAACTCTTCCTGGATCAGCTCCTTCCAGGTGGTGCCGTAGACCATGACCAGTTCGTAGAACCGATAGATCAGCGGATCGGTCGGCACCGTGCCAGGCAGCGAGCCGCGATAGGGGATCTCGGTCAGCAGCGCGGTCTCCGCCGCATCCAGCCCGAACAAGTGCCCGGCTTTTTCCGCGGTCTCCGGTGTCATCGACATCTGGCCGAGACACGCGGCGCAAACCCAGGTCGGCGAATAGCCAAGCCTGGTTGCGATCTCGGCCCAGCTCAGCTTCTTGTCCTGCTTGACCGCCAGGATCTTGCGGCCGAGTTGCGTCTTCGCGTCGTTCATGCCGTACCTCCTTAGGTTGCGGTTGCGCCGGCAAGCAAACACCGCGCCACCCTGGACCGGGCACGCTCGCCCCGCCTACGCTCGCCACCGCAT
>DATAPW010000249.1:0-11578 GCA_036265005.1 Acetobacteraceae bacterium
ACAGGCCTTCCTTGAAGTTGGCGATGATCGGCTGCTCGATGATCTCACCGGACGGCTTGGCCATCAGGCCACGCATGCCGGCAAGCTGACGCATCTGCGCCGGCGAACCGCGCGCACCCGAGTTGCTCATCATCCAGACCGAGTTGGTTTGCTTGCCGATCTCCTGCTTGGAGATCTCCTTCATCATCGCCCCAGCCACTTCATCAGTGCAGCGCGACCAGGAATCCACCACCTTGTTGTAGCGTTCGCCGGCAGTGATCAGGCCATCCTGGTACTGCTGCTCGAACTCCTTCACCTCGGCCTGGGTCTTGCGGATCATCTCTTCCTTCTCGACCGGGATGATCAGGTCATCCTTGCCGAACGAGATGCCGGCCTTGGCCGCCTGGCCGAAGCCAAGCCCCATCAGCCGGTCCGCGAAGATCACGCATTCCTTCTGACCGCAATGGCGATACACCATGTCGATCACGTCGGAGACGCTCTTCTTGGTGAGTTGCTTGTTGATCAGGTCGAACGGCACGTTCGGATGCCGCGGCAGGATTTGCGCAATCATCATCCGCCCTGGCGTGGTCACCACAACGCTGCGCACCGTGTTGCCGCCGGCATCGATCGTCTCGTAGCGCGACTTGATCTTGTCGTGCAGGCCGATCGCACCGGCCTGCAAGGCGTACTCGATCTCGCCGATGGTGCCGAACGCCGGTGCGTCCTGATCGGCAACCTGGTGGAACTCCGGCGTGTCGAGCGACAGGTAGTACAGCCCGAGCACGATGTCCTGCGACGGCACGATGATCGGCTTGCCGTTCGCCGGGCTGAGGATGTTGTTGGTGGACATCATCAGCACGCGGGCTTCCAACTGCGCTTCCAGCGACAACGGCACGTGCACTGCCATCTGGTCGCCGTCGAAGTCGGCGTTGAACGCCGTGCACACCAGCGGATGAAGCTGGATCGCCTTGCCCTCGATCAGCACCGGCTCGAACGCCTGGATGCCAAGCCGATGCAACGTCGGCGCACGGTTCAGCATCACCGGATGTTCGCGAATCACCTCCTCCAGGATGTCCCACACCTCGGGACGCTCCTTCTCCACCATCCGCTTGGCGGCCTTGATGGTGGTGGCGTGGCCGTACTTCTCCAGCTTCGAGTAGATGAACGGCTTGAACAGCTCGAGCGCCATCTTCTTCGGCAGCCCGCACTGATGCAGCTTCAACTCCGGGCCAACCACGATCACCGAACGGCCGGAATAGTCGACGCGCTTGCCCAGCAGGTTCTGCCGGAAGCGGCCCTGCTTGCCCTTCAGCATGTCGGACAGCGACTTCAGCGGACGCTTGTTGGCGCCGGTAATGGCGCGGCCGCGACGGCCGTTGTCGAACAGCGCGTCAACGCTCTCCTGCAGCATGCGCTTCTCGTTGCGCACGATGATGTCCGGCGCGCGCAGTTCGATCAGCCGCTTCAGGCGGTTGTTGCGATTGATGACGCGACGATACAGGTCGTTCAGGTCCGAGGTGGCGAACCGGCCGCCGTCCAGCGGCACCAGCGGGCGCAGCTCGGGCGGGATCACCGGCACGACGTCGAGGATCATCCAGTCCGGCCGTGCGCCGCTGTCGGCAAACGCCTCGATCAGCTTCAGCCGCTTCACCAGCTTCTTGCGCTTCGCCTCGGAGGTGGTCTCCTTAAGGTCGCCGCGCAGCTTCACCTTCTCCTCGTCGAGGACGATCTTGTTCAGCACCTTCTTGATCGCTTCGGCGCCGATGCCGACCTCGAACTGGTCGTCGCCGAACTCGTCCTGCTTGGCGAGCAGCTGATCCTCGGTGAGCAACTGGTGCAGCTTGAGGTCGGTGGTGCCCGGCTCGAGCACCACGTAGCTCTCGAAGTACAGGATCTTCTCGAGCTCCTTCAGCGTCAGGTCGACCATCAGGCCGATGCGGCTCGGGAGCGACTTCAGGAACCAGATGTGCGCCACCGGCGAGGCCAGCTCGATATGGCCCATGCGCTCGCGCCGTACTTTCGCAAGCGTGACCTCGACGCCGCACTTCTCGCAGATGATGCCGCGGAACTTCATCCGCTTGTACTTGCCGCACAGGCACTCGTAATCCTTGATCGGACCAAAGATGCGCGCGCAGAACAGCCCGTCCCGCTCCGGCTTGAACGTGCGGTAGTTGATCGTCTCGGGCTTCTTGATCTCACCGTACGACCAGCTGCGGATCTGTTCTGGGCTCGCCATCTGGATCTTGATCTGGTCGAATGTCATTGCCTGGCCGGTCTGGCCGAGGATCTTCATCAGTTCGTTCATGCGTTCATGCCCTTTCCAGGGAAACCGTCATGGTCGGGGTTGTCCCGGCCATCAGCAGCGGCACCACGCCACGACGAATGGCCGGCACAGGGCCGGCCACGACGCGGCAGCGGTGTGTGGAGTGCGACGTAATCACGCAGCGCGGCTGTCCAGGTCCACATTCAGCCCCAACGACTTCAGTTCCTTTACCAGCACGTTGAAGCTCTCCGGCACGCCGGCCTCGAAGTTGTCCTGCTCGCGCACGATCGCCTCGTAGACCTTGGTGCGACCCGACACGTCGTCCGACTTCACGGTCAGCATCTCCTGCAGCGTGTAGGCCGCGCCGTAGGCTTCCAGTGCCCACACCTCCATTTCGCCGAAGCGCTGGCCACCGAACTGCGCCTTGCCACCCAGCGGCTGCTGGGTCACCAGCGAGTACGGCCCGATGGAACGCGCGTGGATCTTGTCGTCCACCAGATGGTGAAGCTTCAGCATGTAGATGTAGCCGACCGTCACCTTGCGCTCGAACGGCTCGCCGGTGCGGCCATCGACCAGTACCACCTGACCGGAGGTATCCAGTCCCGCCCGCTCCAACATGCCTTCGATGTCGGACATCCGTGCGCCGTCGAACACCGGCGTCGCAATCGGCACGCCCTTCTTCAGGTTCTCCGCCATCTCCATCAGCTGGTCGGTATCGAGGTTCGCGATGTAGTCGCGGAACTCCTCCTCGCCATAGACATCGCGCAGCCGCTCCAGCAGATCGTCGCGCCGGGCACCGGTGCGGCGATACTCCTCGACCAACTCGCCGATCTGCGCACCCAGCGTGTGGCAGGCCCAGCCGAGATGCGTCTCCAGGATCTGGCCGACATTCATCCGGCTCGGCACGCCCAACGGGTTCAGCACCAGATCGACCGGCGTGCCGTCGTCGAGGAACGGCATGTCCTCTACCGGCACCACGCGCGACACCACGCCCTTGTTGCCGTGGCGGCCGGCCATCTTGTCGCCGGGCTGCAGCTTGCGCTTCACCGCGATGAAGACCTTCACCATCTTCATCACGCCGGGCGGCAACTCATCGCCGCGCTGCAGTTTCTCCACCTTGCTGTCGAACCGCGCCTGCAGCCGACCGACCGCGGCATCGAACTCGCGCTTCAGCGTTTCGATCTCCGCCATCACCGCGTCGTCCTGCACGCCGATATGGCGCCAGGCGCCACGCGGATGCTCGGCCAGCACAGCCTCGTCGATCTCCACGCCGGCGCGGATGCCCTTGAACCCGCCGGTGGCCTTGCGGCCCAGCAGCTTCTCGCGCAGCCGGTTGAGGAACGAGCGCTCCTGGATCGCCTTCTCGTCGTCGCGGTCCTTCGCCAGACGCTCGATCTCGGCGCGCTCGATCGCCATCGCTCGCTCGTCCTTGTCCACCCCGCGGCGGCTGAACACGCGCACATCCACCACCGTGCCGGTGACGCCGGGCGGCAGCTTCAGCGAGGTGTCGCGGACGTCCGATGCCTTCTCGCCGAAGATCGCACGCAACAGCTTCTCTTCCGGCGTCATCGGGCTTTCGCCCTTCGGCGTGACCTTGCCGACCAGGATGTCGCCCGGATTCACTTCCGCGCCGATATAGACGATGCCGGCTTCGTCGAGGTTCTTCAACGCTTCCTCGCCGACGTTGGGGATGTCGCGCGTGATCTCTTCCTGGCCAAGCTTGGTGTCACGCGCCATCACCTCGAATTCCTCGATGTGGATGGAGGTGAACACGTCGTCGCGCGCGATGCGCTCGCTGATCAGGATGGAGTCCTCGAAGTTGTAGCCATTCCACGGCATGAACGCGACCAGCACGTTGCGGCCGAGCGCCAGCTCGCCGAGTTCAGTCGACGGACCATCGGCGATGATCTCACCGTCCTGCACCACGTCGCCGACACGCACCAGCGGACGCTGGTTGATGCAGGTGGACTGGTTGGACCTCATAAACTTGCGCAGCCGATAGATATCGACGCCCTTCGTCGTGCTGTCATCGTTGGTGGCACGCACCACGATGCGCGCACCATCGATCTGGTCCACCACGCCGGCACGGCGGGCGATGATCGTGGCGCCGCTGTCGCGGGCCACCGCCGCCTCCATGCCGGTGCCGACCAGCGGCGCGTCCGCCTGGATCAGCGGCACCGCCTGGCGCTGCATATTCGAGCCCATCAGCGCGCGGTTCGCGTCATCGTTCTCGAGGAACGGAATGAGTGCCGCGGCCACCGACACCAACTGCTTCGGCGACACGTCGATCGCGGTGACGTCCTCCGGCTTCACCAGGCGGAAGTCGCCCTGGCGACGCACCGACACGAGGTCCTCGGTAAAGCGGCCGCCGCCGTCCATCGGCGCATCCGCCTGGGCGACGACAAGCTTCTCCTCCTCCATCGCCGAGAGATAGCGCGGCTCCTTCTGCACCACCCCGTCCTTCACCAGCATGTACGGCGTCTCGATAAAGCCGTACTTGTTGACCTTGGCGTAGGTGGCGAGCGAGTTGATCAGGCCGATGTTCGGACCTTCCGGCGTCTCGATCGGGCAGATGCGGCCGTAATGCGTCGGGTGCACATCGCGCACCTCGAACCCGGCACGCTCACGCGTCAGGCCGCCCGGACCAAGCGCCGAGAGACGCCGCTTGTGCGTCACTTCGCTCAGCGGGTTGGTCTGGTCCATGAACTGCGACAGCTGCGACGAACCGAAGAATTCGCGCACCGCTGCCGCCGCCGGCTTGGCGTTGATCAGGTCGTGCGGCATCACGGTGTCGATGTCCACCGAGCCCATGCGCTCGCGAATGGCGCGCTCCATCCGGAGCAGGCCGATGCGGTACTGGTTCTCCATCAGCTCGCCGACCGAACGGACCCGGCGATTGCCGAGATTGTCGATGTCGTCGATCTGGCCGCGGCCGTCCTTCAGCTCGCACAGGATCTTCACCGTGCGCAGCAGGTCTTCCTTGCGCAGCACGCGCACGGAATCCGCCACGTCAGTGAAGCCCAGCCGCATGTTCATCTTCACCCGGCCGACCGCCGACAGGTCGTAGCGGTCGCCATCGAAGAAAAGGCCGCGGAACAGCGCCTCGGCGGTCTCCGGCGTCGGCGGCTCGCCCGGGCGCATCACACGGTAGATGTCGATCAGCGCATCGTCACGGTTGGAGTTCTTGTCCACCGCCAGCGTGTTGCGGATCCACGGGCCGTTCGACTGATCGACCGCCAGGGTCGGCAGCTTGGTGATGCCGGCCTCCTCCAGCGCCGCCAGCTTCGGCTCGGTGAGTTCCTCGCCGGCCTCGGCATAAATCTCGCCGGTTTCGAGGTTGACCAGGTCCTCGGCCACGAAGCGGCCGAGCAGGTCGGTGCGCCCGACCAGCACTTCCTTGGTCTTCTCGGCAATTCGGCGCGCCTGGCGCTGGGTCAGCTTGGCTTCGGCGTCGGCCACCACTTCGCCGGTCTCGGCGTCGATGATCGGCTCAAGCAGCTTCACGCCACGGAACGCATCGGGGTCGAATGGCCGCGCCCAGCCCTTCGCCGTGTGGTCGAACACCACCTGGCCATAGAAGTAGCTGAGGATTTCCTCGGCATCCATGCCGCGGATTTCACCGATCTCGAGGGTCTCGCCCTTCGCCTCGCGCTCGGCACGCAGCCGCGCCGTGGCAGCGCTTTCCAGCGCGTAGAGCAGCGTGGTGACCGGCAGCTTCCGCTTGCGATCGATGCGGACGTAAACCAGGTCCTTGCTGTCGAACTCGAAGTCGAGCCAGGAGCCGCGATAGGGGATCACCCGCGCGGCGAACAGATACTTGCCGGACGAATGCGTCTTGCCCTTGTCGTGGTCGAAGAACACGCCGGGCGAGCGGTGCATCTGCGACACGATGACACGCTCGGTGCCATTGATGATGAACGTGCCGTTGTCGGTCATCAGCGGCATGTCGCCCATGTAGACCGGCTGTTCCTTGATGTCGCGGATCGACCGCGCGCCTGTGTCCTCGTCCACGTCCCAAACGATCAGGCGCAGGATGACCTTCAGCGGCGCGGCATAGGTCATGCCCCGCTGGATGCACTCCTCGACGTCGTACTTGGGCTCCTCGAGTTCGTAATAGACGAACTCGAGCCGGCCGCGACCGGCGAAGTCGTCGATCGGGAAGACGCCCTTGAACACTTCCTGCAGCCCGGCATGCAGCCTGCTGTCGTGCTGGACGTTCATCTGCAGGAACCCCTCGTACGAGGAGCGCTGCACGTCGATCAGGTTCGGCATCGGTGCGACCTCGGGGATACGCCCGAAGCTGCGGCGGATGCGCTTGCGCCCGGTAAACGACCTGGAAATTGCGTTCATGAACTGCCCTGCTTACCTGCTCTCACGCTCGTCTGCGGCCACATCGCCCCCGGCCACCAGGGTTTTGCCGGCCACGCTGCCAATCGGCGCACAACGCGAATGGGGGCGGGAATCGGCTGATTCCCGCCCGCATCCAGTCCAGAAGGGGCCGCGGTCCGGCGGTGCCGCGTGCCCTTAATCGATCGATCGATCGTGCTATTTGACCTCCACGGAAGCGCCCGCATCTTCCAGCATCTTGCGAAGCTTGGCGGCCTCTTCCTTGTTGACCCCTTCCTTGACCGGCTTCGGCGCGCCCTCGACCAGGTCCTTGGCTTCCTTCAGCCCAAGCCCCGTGATGGTGCGCACTTCCTTGATCACATTGATCTTCTTGTCGCCGGCCTTGGCCAAGACAACGGTGAACTCGGTCTGCTCCTCAGCCGGAGCCGCTGCGGCGGCAGCCGGCGCGGCCGCAGCCGCGGCGACCGGTGCGGCGGCGGAAACGCCCCACTTGTCCTCCAGCAGCTTTGAGAGCTCTGCCGCCTCCATCACCGTGAGGCTGGACAGCTCGTCCACCAGCTTCTGCAAATCAGCCATTTTCGTGTGCCCTTAATCTAGTCGTTGGTTGGTTCCATGCAAGCCCATATCTGGCCTGCTGTTCACTTTTTGTGCAGATGAGGCATGCGTTGCGCTCACGCTGCGGCCGCCTCCTGGTCCTTCCGCGCGAAGGCGCCAAACACCCGAGCGAGCTGCCCGGCCGAGGCCTGCATGATGCCGGCAACGCGCGTCGCGGGGGTCGAGATCATCCCCACGATGCGGCCACGCAGCTCATCCAGGCTCGGCAGTTCGGCCAGTGCCCGCACCCCGGACGCATCCAGCGTCTGGAGGCCGAGCGCCCCGCCGACCAGCACGAGCTTCTCGTTGGTCTTGGCGAACTCGACGGTTGCCTTCGCCGCTGCCACCGGGTCGCGCGACCACGCGAGCGCGGTCGGTCCCTTCAGCATGGGCGTCAGGTCGCCGAATTGGGTTCCTTCGAGCGCGAGGTGGGCCAGGCGGTTCTTCGCGACCCTGAAGGTCACGCCAGCGGCCCGCATCCGACGCCTGAGTTCCGTCGCCTCGGCGACCGTGAGCCCCTGGTTGTGGGTGACCACGATCATCGAAGTCTCGGCAAGCGCCTGATGGAGGCTGGCGACGAACTCCCGCTTTTCCGTACGGTCCACGTCCCGTCTCCACTGTGGCCCGGCGCGTTTGGACCGCGTCGGGCCGGGTTGCCCAAGGACCGCCTCCAGGCAAGCCGGAGCGGTCCGGTTCGCCTGTCCATAGCCGGAACCACCAACGGCCAGACCGAGCAGGTCTGGTTGCTGGCATCCCCGTCTCCCGCGCGCGGACCTTGCGGTCCCTTAAGTCCTCCCGGAGGAGGTCACGTGCGGTCTCGGACAGGTTCGGGGACTTGCATCCCCTGCCCGCCGGGTTTGTCGCCCGGCGTATCTCAGGAGCCCTCGCCCCGACCCTCTCCCGCCGAATCACGGGAGGGCTGGGGTGGGGCTCTAGCTAACTCGGCGCCAGGCTCCCCACGTCGACCCTTACCCCGGGCCCCATGGTCGAGCTGACGGAAACCTTCTGTACATAAGTGCCCTTGGCACCGGCAGGCTTCGCCTTCTGGATCGCGTCGGCCAATGCCTTGGCGTTCTCCACCAGCTTGTCGTCCTCGAACGACACCTTGCCGATGCCGGCATGGATGATCCCGGCCTTCTCGGCGCGAAACTCCACCTGGCCACCCTTCGCCGCAGTCACCGCACCGCGCACGTCCATCGTCACCGTGCCCAACCGAGGGTTCGGCATCAGGCCGCGCGGACCGAGGATCTTACCCAGCCGCCCGACCACGCCCATCATATCCGGCGTCGCGATGCAGCGGTCGAAGTTGATCTCGCCGGCCTGCACCTTTTCGGCCAGGTCATCGGCGCCCACCACATCGGCGCCCGCCGCCTGGGCCTCCTCGGCCTTCGGACCACGGGCAAACACGCCCACCCGCACTGTCTTGCCGGTGCCGTTCGGCAGGCTGGTCAGCCCGCGCACCATCTGGTCGGCATGGCGCGGGTCGATGCCCAGGTTCATCGACATCTCGACGGTCTCGTCGAACTTCGCCTTGGCGTTCTGCTTCACCAGCTTGATGGCGTCCGCCAGCGGGTAGGCCTTGCTGGTATCGACTGCCTCGTAGGCCTTCTTCAGCCGCTTGTCCTTCGCCATGGGATCAGCCCTCCACCACGGTCAGGCCCATCGATCGCGCCGAACCGGTGAGCATGCGCACCGCGCCGTCGATGTCGTTGGCGTTCATGTCCTTCATCTTGATCTCGGCGATCTCGCGAAGCTGCGACACGGTCACCCGGCCCACCGGACCCGCCTTGCCCACGGTCTGCGAGCCCTTCTCGATCTTCGCCGCCTTCATCAGGAAATAGGTGTTCGGCGGGGTCTTGGTGATGAACGAGAACGTCCGATCGGCATAGGCGGTGATCACCACCGGAACCGGCATCCCCGGCTCCATGTTCTGGGTTACCGCGTTGAATTCCTTGCAGAACTGCATGATGTTGAGGCCGCGCTGACCCAGCGCTGGCCCGACCGGCGGCGATGGGTTCGCCTTTCCGGCGGGAATCTGCAGCTTGATGTAGCCGGCGATTTTCTTTGCCATAATCCCTGGTCCTTTCGTCGTCCCGGGGACCGCGGTGCAAACGATGACGGCACCCGAATGGGCGCGTGGCATCTCCCGCGTTCCTGTGGAACCGCGGCGTTTAGCCCATGGGCGCGGCGGAGTCCAGTGAGCTGCCGGAAGCGACGCGGACTCCGCCCCTCGCGAAGGCGAGGATCCAGGGCCCGCCCTGCGGTACTGCGATGCCTGGATCCTCGCTGTCGCGAGGACGACCATGTTGGGGTAGGGGGCCTACGGAACTCCGCCGCGCCCCGCCGCTTCAGCGGCTGCGACAGGCCTGCCGGAAGTCCTCCGCCACGCCGCGATGGCCAGCCTCCCGCAGCAACTCGCCGATCGCCCGTTCGGCGCGGGACGCCCGGGCAGCGGCAAGCTGCCGCCAGACACGCTGTGCAAGGGAGCCTCCCTTGGCCGTGCGGCACGCGTCGGCGCTGGTGACAGCGACCGCATCGGCGGATACTGCGACGTACATTGGAATCCTCCCGGCTGGACGGGCAGTTCTGCCGTGTCCCGCCGGACGGCGCTGTGACCCGCATCACATCGCCGACCGTGTCACGAAAGCTTCATTCCACGCGGTCAATTTCCGAGATAGGTCCGATCAATTAACAATCTGCTTCATCCGGGAAGCCATCATGATCGGCCACCTGTCGCCCCGTTGTACGTTGCTGGCCTCCACTGGCCTTGTTCTCATCGGACTGACCCAGGCGACCCCAGCCGCCGCCGGACCGATCCGTTATTTCTCGCCGGGCGACCTGGTGATCAGCACCGTCTCGTCGCTCAACGGCGGCGGCCTGGACAGCGCGGCGCCGATCGTGCTGAACCAGTTCAAGCTTGGGGCCGGCAGCAAGTCTGCCACTGCCGCCGGGACACTCACCCTGCCGCAGACCGCCAGCGGCGCGAACTCGGCAATATCCGGCGAGTACGGATCGGCGTCGGAGGGCGCGCTGCAGCGTTCGGTGGACGGCCACTCGCTGACCATCATGGGTTACGGCGTCAACGCCACCACTTTCAACACAGCCCCGACGACGACGTTCGGCACAGCCGCGCTCGGCCAGACCACCAGCCTGACCGCTGCCAACCAGACCGGCACCAAGGTCACCACCGTGCCGCGCGTGGTCGCGCTGATCGGCGCCAATGGCGCCGCCGATACCAGCACGGCGCTGACCGGCGTGTTCAACGCCAACAACCCGCGCAGCGTTGCGACGGTGGATGGTTCGACCTTCTATGTCTCGGGGCAGGGCGCCAGCAAGACCGACCCGACGCAAGGCGTGTTCTATGCGACGAAGGGCGCCACAACCGCGACGCCGATCGACAACAGCACCGACACGCGCGTGGTATCGATTCTCAACACCGGCGCCGGCAACACGCTGTATGTCTCGCGCGACTACAATCCGCCGGGCAGCGGTGCGCAGAACAATACCAACGTGGACACGCTCACCAAGGCCGGCGGCGGCCTGCCGACGTCGTCCATCGGGGTGACCGACACCCACATCACTCCGCCCGCCAGCCCGCTTTCCTCGGGCGGCAACAACGGCTCGATCAACCTGACCGCGCCGCTCGACAACAACGTGAACAGCGCGCGCAACGGCAGCTTCGTCTACCTCAGCCCGGAGCAGTTTTTCTTCGCCAGCGACTCCGTGCTGTACGTCGCCGACAGCGGCCAGCCGAAGAACGGCAACGCCAACAAGGCGGCCTTGGGCGAAGGCGGGCTGCAGAAATGGGTGCTAACCAACGGCACCTGGACGTTGGACTACGACCTCTATAGCGGCCTTAACCTCGTCAACAACGCTACCGCAAATTCCAATTCGCCGACCGCGCCGGGAGTGACCGGGTTGTTCGGCCTGACCGGCGCGGTGGTGGGCGGCAATGTCGAGCTGTTCACCACCAGCTACGGGCTGAACGAATTGTCGCCGAGTTTCCTCTATGAGATCACCGATACGCTGGCGGACATGTCGCCGTCACAGGTGACCGGCGAGCAGTTCACCACGCTGTATTCCGCCCCTGCCGGCACCCTGATCCGCGGTGTCGCCTTCGCGCCGGTACCGGAGCCGACATCGATCGGCGTGCTTGGCCTTGGCCTCGCCGGCCTCGGTCTGACACGCGCGCGGCGCACCTGGCCGGCGCGGTCGGGCAAGCCAAGCTAGGTGCTGAACCAGTTCGGTTCCTGCCGGCGCTGGCTGCTGGATCGCATCGACAGCCCCTGGTAGGCGACGGCACGATAGTTCTGCCTGGGAGAATACAGCGGCTGAACCGCCTGCTGTCATTGCGAGGTGCGACGCGACGCGGCAATCTCCGACCAGTACGACGCT
>DATAPW010000250.1:0-3548 GCA_036265005.1 Acetobacteraceae bacterium
AGCTGCTGTCGGTGCCCAGGTTTCACCAACGACTGCAGGCCGCCACCGAGACCCTGATCCAGCGGCTCGCAAAGTCGGCCGCGAGCGCCGGCCTCGCGCTCGCCACCAACCATGTCTGCGGCCTGTTCGGATTCGTCTTCACCGAGGAACCCAGCGTCGACACCTACGCCAAGGTCATGACCTCCGACGTCGAACGCTTCAAGCGCTTCTTCCACGGCATGCTGAACGAGGGCATTTATTTCGCGCCGTCAGCCTACGAGGCGGGTTTCATGTCGGCGGCACACGCCGCGGCCGACATCGACGCCACCATCGCGGCGGCCGACCGCGTTTTCGCGAGTTTGAACCAGCGCTCCGCGGCCTGAACGTGCGGGCCTTCGCCTGGTTCCTGGGTGTGATCGTGCTCGCCGGGGTGATCGGTGCGGCGATCGCCTATCCCGCCTACGAGCTGACGTCGACTTTCGCCGGTTGGGCGTTTCATCGTGTCGCGAGCCGGATCGCCATGCTGGTGCTGGTCGTGGAGTTGGTGTGGCTGTGCCGGCACTTGAATCTCCGGCAAAAGCGCGACTTCGGCTACGGCCTCCCCAGGCGCAGGTTTCTGCGCCAAAGTCTCGGGTGGGGTGTCGTCGGGATGGCGACCGCGGGCCTGGGGGCCGCGTTCCTGCTGTTCACCCACCTCCGCATCATGGACCCGGCCTTCATTCCCTCGGCCGCCGGCTTCGCGCGCATCTTCCTGGTGGGCGTGGCCTCAGGCATCAGCGTCGCGCTGATCGAGGAGACGGTGTTTCGAGGCGCCATGCACACCGCCATCGAACGTGAATCGGGCCCGTGGACGGCCGCACTTCTCACCGCGCCGCTGTTCGCCATCCTGCATTTCTTCGCCAAAGCCAGAATCGCTCCGGCCGACGTCGGTTGGAGCAGCGGCTTCGATTTGCTGTTCCTGTCGTTCGCTCCCTTGGGCCATCCGAGTCTGGTGTTCGATTCGTTTGTGTCCTGGTTGGTGGTGGGATCGATCCTGAGCCTGACCCGCGTGTTGACCGGCAACATCGCGGTGGCGATCGGACTGCATGCCGGGTGGGTGGTGGTACTGCGCATGCTGCAGGAAGCCACCGTGAGCGGCAGCTCGCCTGAGTACTCCGCGTGGGTGGGCCGCTTCGACGGGCTATTGGGCTATTGGCTGCTGCCCTGGGGCATTGCCATCGCGGCCGCGCTCTGGTTCACGCGCCGCACCTGGGTCCCCTATGCCACGGGCTTGAGGTAGTCGAGCCTGCTAATCCCATGGAACTGAGGTAGTCGAGTCTGCTATCCCAAGGGAGGGAGTCGAGTCTGCTATCCCAAGGGAGGGAGTCGAGCCTGCTATGCCAAAGGACTGAGGTAATCGAGCCTTTGAACGGGGTCGTCGAGTTCCAGGCACAACTGCTTGTCGGTCAGCGGAATGGGCAGGATTTCGGCGAGGCGGTGTCCGACCCACGCGGCATCGTCCAGGCGCATGGCGAAGCCCTCGTAAACCTCGCCCAGCTGCGGCAGGACGCTGTTCAAAAGCTCTGAGAGCCGTGCGTGCCGCGCCGGCACTGCCACGCTGGGCTCGACCGCCAAGTAATCGACTTCGCCAAGATTGAGGCCATCGGCTTGACGGCTGCGCTTGCGGATGCGAAAGCGCTGCGCGCCGACGCACGACAAACCGAGCAAGCCGTCTGACAGTTGGTGAAAATCGACGATTTTCGCCAGTGTGCCGACATCGAAGGTCTCGGCGGGTCCGACCTCGCTGCCCTCGCGAATCAGCACCACGCCGAACGTTTGGCTCTCGCGCATGCAGCGCCGCACCATGTCGACGTAGCGGGTTTCAAATATCCGCAGCGGCAGCGGACCATCCGGAAACAGCACGATATTCAGCGGAAATAACGCGATCACTTCCGCGCCCGCAGCGCGGTGAGCAACTTGTCGTGCAGCCCGCCGAAGCCGCCATTGCTCATCACCAGGATGTGATCGCCCGGACGGCTGTCGTCGGCCAATCCCTTGACCAGCGCGTCGACGCTCGCCGCAAAGGACGCGCGTGCCCCGAGCGGTGCCGCGGCCGACGGCAAATCCCAGCCCAGATCCGGTGGGTCCAAGAACCAGGTGTGGTCCGCCAACGCGAACGCCGGCGCAATCTGCTCGCTGTGCACGCCCAGTTTCATGGTGTTCGAGCGCGGTTCGAACACGGCGATGATGCGCGCGCGCGCGACGCGCTCCCGCAAGCCGCCCAACGTCGTCGCAATGGCGGTCGGGTGGTGCGCGAAATCATCGTATACCGTGATTCCGTTGACGACGCCGCGAATCTCCATGCGGCGTTTGACGCCGCGGAATGCACTCAACGCCTGCGCCGCGCGCGCAGGGGGCACACCCACGTGCGCCGCCGCGGCGATCGCCGCCAATGCATTCATGACATTGTGTTCGCCCATCAGCGGCCAACTCACCTCGGCCACCGTCTTGCCCTGGTGCAGCACCGCGAAACGGCCTGCCGCCGATCCCGGCGCGATCCGCGCGCTCCAGTCGGCAGCGGCAGCGGCAGCGGCAGTAGCGGCGCCGGTGCCAGAGCCAGAGCCGATGCCATTGCCAGTACCGGTGCCGGTGCCGGTGGACTTCGCGACGGCGAAAGTCTCCCTCGGGGTCCAGCAACCCAGGCTTAAGGTCGCCGCAAGTTCGGGATCCTCGCCGTTGACGATGAGTCTGCCGGCGGCCGGCACGGTGCGCAGCAGTTGATTGAATTGGCGGCGGATGGCGGCAATGTCGGGATAGATGTCCGCGTGATCGAATTCCAAATTATTGAGAATGGCGGTGCGCGGCCGGTAGTGGACGAATTTGGCGCGCTTGTCGAAAAACGCAGTGTCGTACTCATCCGCTTCGATGACGAAGAAGCGCCCCTTCCCCAGGCGCGCCGTGGCGTCGAAATTGCTGGGCACGCCGCCGACCAGAAACCCTGGCTCGAGTCCCGCGTCCTCGAGGATCCAGGTCAGCATGGCTGTGGTCGTGGTCTTGCCGTGCGTGCCGGCCACGGCGATCACATGTTTATCCCGCAGCACCTGCTCGGCCAGCCACTGCGGCCCCGAGGTATAGGTCATGCCGCGATCCAGCATGGCCTCGACCACCGGGCTGCCGCGGCTCAAGGCGTTGCCGACCACCACGATGTCGGGCCGCAAGTCCAGTTGCTCGGCGCCATAGCCCTGAAAGAACTCGATGCCGAGTTCCTGAAGCTGGGTACTCATCGGCGGGTACACGTTGAGATCGGCGCCGGTCACGCGGAATCCGCTGGCCTTGGCGATAGCCGCCACCCCGCCCATGAACGTCCCGCCGATGCCCAAAATATGAACATGCATGCTCATGTATCCGGCAGCAGCTGCTGCTCCAGCACGATCGAGAGCAGCAGATATCCCACGCTGATGGCGACGCCGACGCTCAGACGCGAATCGAGGGCCGAGCGCCAAATGTTGGCGCAGGCGAGCAAATACCAAATCAACCCGACCAACATCAGGACTCCGAATGGAACCGACTCGAGGCTGTCGCTGCCGATG
>DATAPW010000251.1:0-13141 GCA_036265005.1 Acetobacteraceae bacterium
TGCACCACCTCGCGACCGCGAGGTGGTGCAGCCCAACCGGTGCGAAACAAAAGGGTTCTAAGGGCTGCGCCCTTAGCCGGGATCCAAGGGGCAGAGCCCCTTGGCGGGGACTGGGGCGGAGCCTCAGCGGCTTGCGTTTTCCGCCGTTCCCCGCCATATCCCGCGCGCCGGTCGGCCTGCGCCTGCCGGTAATTCACACGCGGGGTGCCTTTCCTGGTTCGCCAGGTCCGGTGTCGCAAGACAAACCCCCGCGGAGGCACAACCGGACGCTTGAAAGGACCCGCCGATATGGCGATGCCCGAATACACCCTGCGCCAGCTGCTCGAGGCCGGCGTTCACTTTGGCCACCACACCCGCCGCTGGAACCCGCGCATGGGGCCGTACCTGTACGGCGTGCGCAACCAGGTGCACATCATCGACCTGCAGCAGACCGTGCCGTTGCTGGATCGCGCGCTGCGCGCCATCCGTGACACCACCGCCGCCGGCGGGCGTGTGCTGCTGGTCGGCACCAAGCGTGCCGCGGCGGAATACGTCGCCGACGCGGCCAAGCGCTGCGGCCAGTACTACGTCAATCACCGCTGGCTCGGCGGCACGCTGACCAACTGGAAGACCATCACCGGCTCGATCAAGCGGCTGCGCCAGATCGAGGAGATGCTCGGCGGCAATATCGAGGGCCTCACCAAGAAGGAAATCCTCGAGATCACCCGCGACAAGGAGAAGCTCGACCGGGCCCTCGGCGGCATCAAGGAAATGGGCGGCCTGCCGGACATCCTGTTCATCATCGACACGAACAAGGAGAAGCTCGCGGTCGAGGAAGCCAACAAGCTGCACATTCCGGTGGTGGCGATCCTCGACAGCAACTCCGATCCAACCGGCGTGACCTACCCGGTGCCGGGCAACGACGATGCGATCCGCGCCATCACGATGTACTGCGACCTGGTGTCGGGCGCGGTGCTGGACGGGATCAGTGCCGAGATGGCCGCGTCGGGCCAGGACCTGGGCGCGGTGGAGAACCTGCCGCCGGAAGCCATGCCGGATGTCGAAGCCCCGGCCGAACACGCCAACGCCTGACGGAGACGGAAGATGCCTGAGATCACCGCCGCCCTGGTGAAGGACCTGCGCGAGAAGACCGGCGCGGGGATGATGGACTGCAAGAAGGCGCTGACCGAGACAAGTGGCGATACGGAAGCCGCGGTGGACTGGCTGCGCAAGAAGGGCCTCGCCGCCGCGGCGAAGAAGTCCGGCCGCGTCGCCGCCGAAGGGCTGGTCGGCATCGCCTCGGCGCCGGGTCGTGCGGCGATGGTCGAGGTCAACACCGAGACCGACTTCGTCGCCCGCAACCCGACATTCCAGGGCTTCGTCGAGGCGGTGGCGCAGATCGCGCTGACCGTCGGCGAGGACCCCGATGCGATCAAGGCCGCGGCGTTCCCCGGCACCGGCCGCACGGTGGGCGACGAACTCACCCAACTCGTCGCGACGATCGGCGAGAACATGAACCTGCGGCGCGCCCGCGTGCTGAGCGTCAGGTCAGGCGTGGTCGCGACCTACGTGCACAGCGCGCTGAAGCCCGGCCTGGGCAAGATCGGCGTGCTGGTGGCGATCGAGGGCACCGGCGAGATGGCCGCGCTGGAAACACTCGGCCGGCAGATCGGCATGCATATCGCGGCGAGCCGGCCGGAAGCAGTGGATATCGACGGCGTGGACCCCGCGGCGCTGGAGCGCGAGAAGGCGGTGCTGACCGAGCAGGCGCGCGCCTCCGGCCGGCCTGACAACATCATCGAGAAAATGGTCGAGGGCCGCATCCGCAAATTCTACGAGGAAGTCGTCCTGCTCGAGCAGGTCTGGGTGCATGACGGCGAGAGCCGGGTGAAGGCGGTACTCGGCAAGGCCGGCGTGAAGCTTGCCGGCTTCGCGCGGTTCCAGTTGGGCGAGGGCATCGACAAGCCGCAAGGCCCGGACGCCGTGTCGTAGGTGGCGGCGACAGCGGCGTGTAATACCTCGTCGACGGTGACCCATCACTGTATGGCGCCTCATAGCCTGCCGAATGCGGTCTTTGCAGCCCATTTGCCGATCCACTAGGCTGCCTGCCGCACCGGACAGGGAGGACGCGGATGGCCATGGAGACGAATCCGCTTGGTCCGTCGTTCGCCGCCGAACTCGCCGGCATCGACCTGCGCGATCCGGTCGACGATGCCACGGTCGAAGCGATCTGGACCGCCATCGACCGCTATGCCGTGGTGGTGTTCCGCGACCAGCGACTGAGCGACGCGCAGTTGCGTGACTTCGCCGCACGGTTCGGTCCGCTGGAGATCGGCCGCGCCGCGGCACGGCCAGGGCGCCGGCGACTGGCGATCCCGCAGATCGGCGACATCTCCAACCTGGACGAGGACAACCGGGTGCGCCGGTTGGACGATCGTCGCCGGTTGGACAGCCTCGGCAACCGGCTGTGGCACACCGACGCATCGTATATGCCGGTGCCGGTGGTACTCGGCATGCTGCACGCGGTGGCCTTGCCGCCGCCCTCGCCGTTCGGCAACGGCGAGACCGAATTAGCCGACATGCGCGCCGCCTATGATGCGCTGCCGGCGGCGACACAAGCAGCGATCGACGGGCTGGTGGTCGAGCACGACATCTTCTGGTCGCGCGGCCAGATCGGCTTCACCGAGTTCCCGCAGGGTGAGCGCGAGCAGTACCCGCCGTCGCCGCAGCGCCTGGTGCGGCTGCATCCGGGCTCGCATCGCAAGACGCTGTACCTGTCGGCGCATGCATCGCATGTCGTCGGCTGGCCGGTCGCCGATGGGCGGCTGCTGCTATGGGATCTGACCGCGCACGCGACGCAGCGCGCGTTTGTCTACAGCCACTCCTGGCGCGTCGGCGACCTGGTCATCTGGGACAACCGCTGCACGATGCATCGCGGTCGGCCGCACGATGAGGCGCAGCCGCGCGACCTGCGGCGCGCGACGACGCTGGACACTGCATCCACGCTCGAACA
This sequence comes from Acetobacteraceae bacterium, assembly GCA_036265005.1. Lineage (GTDB taxonomy): Bacteria > Pseudomonadota > Alphaproteobacteria > Acetobacterales > Acetobacteraceae > JAMXLO01. The sequence goes on from DATAPW010000251.1 coordinate 2,993, forward strand.
GGCGGCGTGAGGAGCATCCAACACGGCGGACAAGCGCACGACCAAGCAGGGCAACAGGAGTTCAGGCAGCTCCGACTCCTGTGGCCCTCCGGGGTTCTCCGCACGTCCTCCGTGTTAAGGATTCGCGCGCTGTCTTACGCGGGTCAGGAACAATAGTCCCAATAGCCCTGGTTCTGCGCGGGGCTGGCCCAGTACCAGCACAGCGCGGGCGACGGCGCCGGCGGCACCGCGGTGACCGCAATCATCGTGCCGATCGTGACGCCGGCGACGACAGCGCCATAATACGGTGCGCGGACCCATGGCCTGACACCGCCGACATAGGCCGCTCCGCCATAGCCCGGGCGCACGGCGACGGCACCCGCCGGGCCGCGCACTGCTGCAGCCCCGTACGGGCCGCGCACGGCAGCCGCACCGTACGGACCACGCGCGGCAGCGGCACCATATGGACCGCGCACGGCCGCGGCACCGGAGGGCGTGCGAACCGCAGCCCCGCCGGCCGGACCGCGGTAGGCCTCGCCGCCGCGCGGGCCGGTCACCGCCCCCCAGCCAAAGGCGTTCGATGTTATCGACAATCCCAGCAATGCAGCGAGACCGAAACTGGCTAGCCGGGTCATTGCTTGGCTCCTGTCGAATGTCCGAAGGCGGCACCGAGCTGCAGCGGTTCCGCCCCTTGCGGCGGTTCGGCCTTGAAGTCGGCGTCGGACGGATGGATGGTGAAATCCCAGTCGGACATCTCGGCGACGAAATTCGGAGCGCCGGGCTGAGAACGGTAGGTCACGATTAACCGGCGTGGCAACGCCTTGTCATTGTTCTCGAGCCAGAGTTCCAGCTCGATCCCCGGCGGCTGCGAAAACACCAGGTGGCGGCATGGAACGCCATCGATCGTTACCAGGTTGACCTGGCGGCCGGCGGTGACACCGGTCAGGAACGCCTTGTCGGGAGCTTCGGTCAGGAAATCTGCGAGCGGAAAGTCCACGCCGAAATGGCCGATCACCACATGCATCATTCCCTGGATCGTCGGCGGCACCGGCAGGCTTACGTACTTCTTGGCATCGTCCAAAGTCAGCAAAGCGGTCGTGCCGTCATAGACCAGCTTTCTCGGCCCGTCATCGCCGGTGCCTTCGATCAGCAGCCGGTCCGGCCGGCGCACGACAACCTTGAACGCGTGGGCAATATGCAGCAATTCGCCGTTCTGGTCCGCGTAAACCCTGATGGTTCGCGCGTGGAAGGAGAATTCCTTCGCCTGCAGCGTCGTGCCCATATGCGCCAGCGCGGCGCTCGCCTCTTCGCTGATCGTGGGTTTTGGCGGACCGGCGGCGCGAGCCGTCATGCTGCCTGCCGCGGCCAAGCCAATAATAACGCTTACGCACAAATTTGTCAGCAGCGCCGCCTTTCTGGGTTTCACGATCTCTCTCCCTTGTTGGCAATAGACCCCATCGCGCGGCGACCCCATCGCGCGGCGAACTGTCGTGCTCGTCCCGGATCGGTACACAGTACGACCAGGACGCGTTGGGCGTAAAGCCGGAATGGATGGCTGTTACATCAACGGACGGCAGGCCGGCGGTCCGATCAACCGGGCCGTGAACGACGCTCACCTTGTTCCGGCCGCCCCTGCCCATTAGGGTGCGGCCGCCATCATCAGGGGACTCGCTCCGAATGCCAGTCCAGCCGGTCTACCAGCGTGTCCTGCTGAAGCTCTCGGGTGAGGCCCTGATGGGCCGGCGCGAGTACGGCCTGGATAACGACACCGTGCGCGCCATCGCCGCTGATGTCGGCGACGTGGTGGCCATGGGCGTGCAGGTCTGCATCGTGATCGGTGGCGGCAATATCTTCCGCGGCATCTCCGGCGCCGCGGCCGGCATGGATCGAGCCCAGGCCGACTACATGGGCATGCTGGCCACAGTGATGAACGCGCTGGGCATGCAGTCCGCCCTGGAGAAATCCGGCGTGGCGACCCGCGTGCAGTCTGCAATTCCGATGTCGTCGGTGTGCGAGCCGTATATCCGCCGCCGCGCCGAGCGGCACATGGAGAAGGGCAGGGTGGTGATCTTCGCCGCCGGCACCGGCAACCCGTACTTCACGACCGATACCGCCGCCGCCCTGCGCGCCGCCGAGATGCACTGCGACGCGCTGTTCAAGGGCACCCAGGTGGATGGCGTGTATTCCGCCGACCCGCGCAAGGTGGCCGATGCGCGGCGCTACGACCAGCTCACCTACCTGGACGTGTTGGCCAACGACCTTGCGGTGATGGACGCTGCCGCGATCAGCCTGGCGCGCGAGAACGGCCTGCCGATCGTGGTGTTCAATATCCACGCGCCCGGCGCCTTCGCTGCGGTGATCCGCGGCGAGGGCCGGTTTACCAAGATCATCGAACAGCAATAAAACACCAGGGGATCGTCTCGGAGGCCGCCATGGCACAAGCTGACCTCAACAAACTGAAGCAGGACCTGACGCGCCGCATGGATGGCGCGCTGGACACCCTGAAGCGCGAGTTCAACGGGCTGCGCACCGGGCGCGCCCATCCCGGCCTGCTGGAGCCGGTGAAGGTGCCCGCCTACGGCGCCGATACGCCGCTCAGCCAGGTCGGCACGGTCGGCGCGCCGGAGCCGCGCATGCTCACCGTCCAGGTGTGGGACCGCAGCCTGGTCGGCGCGGTCGAGAAGGCGATCCGGGATTCCGGCCTTGGGCTGAACCCGGCGTCGGACGGCCAGCTGGTGCGGGTGCCGATCCCGCAGCTCACCACCGAGCGGCGCGCCGAACTGGCGAAGACCGCGCACAAATATGCCGAAGGCGCGCGCGTCGCGGTGCGAGCGGTCCGGCGCGATGGCATGGAGCAGATCAAGACGCACGAGAAGAAGCACGAAATCGGCGAAGACATGTCGAAGGACTGGCATACCGAGGTGCAGAAATTGACCGACCAGTACATCAAGCGCGTGGATGACGACCTGGCGGCCAAGGAAAAGGACATCCGCCAGGTCTGAGCAGCGCCGATGCCCAGCACGGCTGTTCGCCAGCAGGCGCGGACCGGCGACGCGGACGGTGCGCCGTGCCCGGCCCATGTCGCGATCATCATGGACGGCAACGGCCGTTGGGCTGCCTCGCGGCACCTGCCGAAGATCGCCGGCCACCGCGAAGGCGCCCGCGCGGTCCGCCGGACCATCCGCGCGGCGATCGAGACCGGCGTGTCCTGGCTGACGATTTACGCGTTCAGCAGCGAGAACTGGCGCCGGCCGGCGGGCGAGGTGCTCGACCTGACCGGGTTGCTGCGCCAGTACCTGAAGAGCGAGATCGCCGAGTTGAAGGAAAACGGCGTCCGGCTGCGGATCATCGGCGACCGGACCCGCTTCGACGGCGAGATCCAGCAGGATCTCGCCAAGGCCGAGCGCGACACCGCGGTCAACACCAGGTTGAACCTGACCGTGGCGCTGTCCTACGGGGCGCGGGCCGAGATAGTCGCCGCGGCGCGCGCGCTGGCCGAGGCGGTGCGCGAGGGCCGGCTCGATGCGGCGCGGATCGACGAGGCGGCGGTCGCCGGCTCGCTGGCGACTGCGGGGATCCCCGACCCTGACCTCATCATCCGCACCTCCGGCGAGCAGCGGCTGTCGAACTTCCTGCTGTGGCAGTCGGCTTACGCCGAATTGGTGTTCCTGGACGTGCTGTGGCCGGATTTCGGGCCGGAGCATTTCGCGGCGGCGCTCGGCGAGTACGCCCGGCGCGAGCGGCGCTTCGGTGCCCGGCCTGGCTGAGTGCCGGATGGACAGGCACCCCGGGGGGAACACCGCCGCCACAGGTCTGGGGCCTCGCCTTCGCGAGGGTGACGCCCGGGGGCGCCAACCCCCGTCATGCGCGCGAAGGCGAGCATCCAGGGGCCGCCAGCGGGCATTTTTTCGTCCCGACCGGTATGCCTGAGGCCTCCCCCGGCCGCTGGGGCGACCTGGGCATTCGCATGCTGTCCGCGCTCGTGCTGGCGCCGGTTGCGCTGGCCTGCGTCTGGGTCGGCGGCATCGCCTTCAGGCTTGTCGTCGCCGCGATCATGCTCGGGCTGGTCATCGAATGGCTGGCCCTGTGCCGACAGCCGGCCGCCCGCGCCGCCGGGGCGTTGCTGCGTCCGGCCGGCCTCGCCTATGTCGCAGTGGCCGGCGGGGCGTTGCTGTGGCTGCGCGATGACCCGGTGGCCGGACGGCCCGATGTGCTGTTCCTGCTGCTCGTGGTGTGGGCCGGCGATATCGGCGCCTACCTGGTCGGCCGCTGGATCGGCGGTCCCCGGCTGGCGCCGCGGATTTCCCCCGGCAAGACGTGGTCCGGTTCACTGGGCGGCCTGTTCGCGGCAATTGCAGTCGGGCTGCTCGCTGCCCATTTCATACCGGGTACAGCCACGGCCTGGCGCGGGGCGCTGATCGCCGCTCTGCTGGGCGTCGTTGCGCAAGCCGGCGATCTGTTGGAAAGCTTCGTTAAGCGGCGCCTGGAGGTAAAGGATTCCGGCCATCTCATCCCCGGTCACGGCGGCCTGTTCGATCGTCTCGACGGTGTTCTGGCCGCGGCTCCGGTTGCCGCATTGCTGGCGCTCTCCCTCGGTCGTGGGGTAGTACTGTGGCAATGACACAGGCACCGCGCACCGTCACCGTCCTGGGCAGCACCGGCAGCGTCGGCACCCAGACGGTCGAACTGCTCGCCGGCGCGCCCGAACGCTTCCAGGTCCGCGCCCTGGTGGCAGGGCGCAACGCCACGTTGCTGGCGCAGCAGGCGATCGCACTGAACGCCGACCGCGCGGTGATTGCCGATCCGTCGGGCTACTCCGCTTTGCGCCAGGCGCTGTCCGGCACCGGCATCGACACCGCGGCCGGCCCGGAGGCGGTGGTCGAGGCGGCGGCGATGCCGGCCGACTGGACCATGGCGGCGATCACCGGCGCCGCCGGCCTTGCCGCGACACTGGCCGCGATCCGCCGCGGCGCCTGCGTGGCGCTGGCGAACAAGGAGGCGCTGGTGTGCGCCGGCGAGGTGATGCTGCGCGCGGTGCGCGACGCCGGCGCCACGCTGTTGCCGGTGGACAGCGAGCACAATGCCATCTTCCAGGCGCTGGAAGACGCCAACAGCGGCGCGGTGGAGAAGATCGTGCTGACCGCGTCCGGCGGCCCGTTCCGTACCGCCAGCCTGGAGGACATGGCCGCCGCGACGCCGGACATGGCGCGGCGTCATCCGGTCTGGTCGATGGGCACCAAGATCAGCATCGATTCCGCCACCTTGATGAACAAGGGCCTGGAACTCATCGAGGCGGCGCGGCTGTTTTCGCTCGAGGAAACCCAGATCGGCGTGCTGGTGCATCCGCAGTCGGTGATCCACGGCCTGGTGTTCTACCGGGACGGCAGCGTGCTGGCGCAACTGGGCTCGCCCGACATGCGCATCCCGATCGCTCATACGCTGGCCTGGCCAGGCCGCATGGCCACGCCGTCGCCGCGGCTCGATCTCGCCAGCCTGGCGAGGCTGGATTTCGCCGAACCGGATACCGTACGCTTCCCGGCCCTGCGCCTGGCGCGCGATGCGTTGCGTGCCGGCGGCGGCGTGCCGGCGATCCTGAATGCGGCCAATGAAGTCGCGGTCGAAGCGTTCCTGCAGGGCCGCATCGGGTTCCTGGACATCGCCGGCACCGTGGCTGCGGTGCTGGACGCCATGGGGACCCAGCCGGCCGATACGCTCGACGAAGTCGTGGCGCTCGACACTGCGGCGCGGCGCAACGCGGACCGGCTGGCGACTGCCCGCGCTGCATGATTTTCCGACACAATCGAACCGAGAGTACCTCAGACAATGCCTGACATAGTCCACACCGGCCTCGCCTTCCTCGTGGTGCTCGGTGTGCTGGTGTTCGTGCACGAGCTTGGCCACTACCTGGCCGCCCGCTGGGTCGGCGTCCACGTCGAGGTGTTCTCGATCGGATTTGGCCCGCCCATCGTCACCTGGCGCGATCGCGTGGGAACGGTGTGGAAGCTCGCCTGGCTGCCGTTCGGCGGCTACGTCAAGCTGCACGGCCAGGAGCGGCCGGAGGTTCCGCCGCCGCCTGAGCCGCCCGCACCCGCCGGCGTGGCCACCTGGCGGGATCGCGTCGGAATGGCGCGGAAGGACCCCGTGGTGGGACCGATCGAGGAGCCGCGCCAGGCGGCGCCGGAAGCGGACGCCACGCGCTGGATCCCCGGCCGCATTTTCCACGAGAAGCCGGTCGGTGCGCGCGCCCTCGTCGTGGCAGCCGGTCCGATCGCCAATTTCGTGCTGGCGATGGTGCTGTTCTCCCTGCTGTTCGCCACCGCGGGACGACCGGTGATCCTGCCGGTGGCCGGCGAGGTCCTGCCGGGCAGCGCGGCCGCACATGCCGGGCTTCGGGTGGATGACAAGATCGTCGCGATCGACGGCCAGCCGATCACCACCTTCGAGGATATCCAGCGCATCATCTCGGTGCATCCTGCCGAAAAGCTGACGGTCACGGTCCGCCGCGGCCAGGACACGCTGGACCTGCCGGTGCTGACCGACTCGCACGACAGCGGCGGCCAGAAGGTCGGCATGCTGGGCATCCGCGGCGGCAAGGTCGAATACCAGCGGCTCACCCTGCCCGAGGCGCTGATCGGCGGCGTGACGCAGACCTGGCAGGTGACCTCGGAAACCATCGTCGGCGTATCGCAGATGATCAGCGGTCGCCGCGGTACCGAGGATCTCGGTGGCCCGCTGCGGATCGCGCAGCTTTCCGGCCAGGTGGCCGAGCTGGGCCTTGCCAGCCTGGTGTCATTCATTGCCGTGCTGTCGGTGAACCTGGGGCTGATCAACCTGTTCCCGATCCCGGTGCTGGATGGCGGCCACCTGCTGTTCTACCTGGCCGAGGCGATCCGCGGCCGGCCGATCCCGGCACGCGCCCAGGAATACGGCTTCCGCGCCGGGCTGGCGCTGCTGGCAGGACTGTTCATCCTGGCGACCTGGAACGACCTGGCGCATCTCGGGGTGTTTCACTAGGCATCCCCTCCGCAAAATCCGCCCGCTGCGCGGGAGAGGGTTGGGGAGGGGACCGCTACTCCGCTGCGGCGATGATCCGCTGGCCGTCCCAGATGCCCAGGCAGATCATCTGCCCGTCATGCTCGAGCAGCAGGTAGGGATCGAGCACCACTTCCTCGCGCAGCAGTTCGCCCAGGATCAGCGTCGAACCCGGCAGCGCGCGGTGCAACGTGCGCGCAATCGTGGCGATCTGCTGCGGCACGCCGATCTGCTCGAGCCAGTGCCCCGTCACCAGGCGTTCCTCCCAGCGCGATCCGCCATGCGCGCGGAACACCCCCAGCACGATGAGCATCGTCATCACGCCGAGCCAGAGCAGCGTGAGGAACGATGGGAACAGCGCGCCGGGCGGCATCAGGCCGTGCGCGAGGCCGCCGCTCGCCGCCATGCAGCCTACCGAGCCGAGCAGCCCGACCGGCAGCAGGGTCTGGTGCTGGTGCCAGAAACTCGGCGCGAACTTCTCCAGCTGCGTCTGCTTGTGCGTTGTCAGGGCGTCCCACGCGACCGTGGTGATGCCGGTCTGCTCCAGTACCTCGACCAGCGAATTCGGCCGGACGGGGGCAACGAGTGCGTCGAAGGGCATGCTGGGTACCTCCCTCGGTTCGGTGCCGCCCGTCCGGGCTCAGCGTCGGTAGTCGGCGCCGGCGCGATCCACCGTACGCACCAGGCCGCGCCATTCCGCCAGGCCGTATTCGGCGGTATCGCGCCGCTTGCGCATCCTCTCGGCGGCCTTGCCGATGACGTAGCCCTCGATCGCCACCGGCGGCGCGTCCAGCGTGCGCGCGATCAGTTCCAGTTCGCAGGCGCGTTCCATGTTGTACATGCGATAGAACGCGCCATGGACGGTCGGGCCGAGTGTCAGCAGGCCGTGGTTGAGCAACACGACGCAGGTGCCGCGCGCGCAGGTGCGGCCGAGTGCCTCGCACTCCTCGGGCGACGCGGGCACGCCATACTCGTGGTAGGCGATGTCGTCGAAGACCTGCAGCGCGTCCTGGCTGATCGGGCGGATGCCGTCCTTCAGCAACGAGATGCCGGCGCCGGCGCGGGTATGCGTGTGCATGACGCACATCGCATCCGGGCGTGCCTTGTAGACGCCGGAATGGATGGTGAAGCCGGCGTTGTTGAACTTGCCGCTGCCGCCGAGGACGTTGCCGTCCATGTCCATCTTGACCAGGCTGGAAGCGGTGATCTCGTCGAACATCTCGCCGTAGTTGTTGATCAGGAAGGTATTCGGCTCATCGGGGATGCGCGCCGACATGTGGGTGTTGATCAGGTCGGTCCAGCCGAGATGATTGACCACGTGGTACAGCGCGGCGAGTTCGCAGCGGGTCTGCCATTCGGCGTCGGTCATCCCGGTCTTGGGCAGCTGCAGCGCTGCTGACATGCACGTTCTCCGTTGGCTTGCGTCCCGGCGGATGCGCCGGCTTCGGTATCCTGGGAGAGTTGCCGGCAGTTCGCAAGTTGCGGCGAGCGAAGCGCCATGCGCCGGCGGCTGACGATTCGCACAGCGAAGCGGGTGAGGCGTTGCAACCGCAGATGAACGCGGACAGGCACAGACGCAGTGGCCCGGTGGGTGACTCTCGCACCAGTGGAACTGATTGCATCCGCGTTGATCTCCGTTCAACTGTGGTCAGTGCGCTTTCATTGCGGCCGCGGTCACCGGTGCGGCAGGTCGTACGCAGGGCTCCGGCGCGCGGGTTGCGCAGCCGATTCGCCGACTGCGTTGCGCCGGTTGTGGCACTGCCGGGCATCGCAGAAGTCCAGCGCGCGCCGTGCAACAATCGCATGTGCGCCCGCTGAGCCGAGTCGGCGGCGTCCGCCCGCCACACTTGACGGAACGCTTCGCAGCCGGCACCCAGTAGCAACCTAGCGCCCATCGGAGACGACAGGTATATCCTTTCGACCAACTGTAAACCTGAATGGGCTGTCGCGGCGCGATCCTGGTATGGCGCTTCAGTGAGGAGGGAAGCCGTTTGATTCGCACTCGCGCCGTGCGGCTGGTCGCCGCGTGCCTGCTGTCAGCCTGGGCCGGCGGTACTGCCTTTGCGCAGGGGACGGCCGCGCAGCCAGTCCCACCACGCCAGGCGCCGGCGGCGCGGCCTGCGGCACCTGGTCCGGCGCGGCCTGGTCCGGCGCGTCCCGCGGCATCCGGTACGGCGCGTCCCGCGGCGACAACCGGCCCGGTCCGCAGCGGCGGTTCGATCCAGACCATCAAGATCGACGGCAACGAGCGAATCGAGACCAGCACCGTCCTGTCCTACATGCTGGTGCAGCCTGGCGATCCGTTCGATGCCGACCGGCTGGATCGCAGCCTGAAGACGCTCTACGCGACGGGCTTGTTCCAGGACGTGCGGCTCGACCGCCAAGGCGACACGCTGGTCGTGCACGTGGTCGAGAATCCGCTGGTCAACCGTGTGGCGTTCGAAGGCAACCACAAGGAAACGGATGACCAGTTGCGGCCGGAAATGCAGCTCAAGCCGCGTGCGGTGTTCACGCCGGCATTGGCCGAGGCGGATCGCCAGAAGATCCTCGATCTGTACGCCAAGCGCGGCTACTACGATGCGCGGGTCGATCCGCAGATCATCCGCCTCGACCAGAACCGAGTCGATGTGGTGTACCAGATCAACGACGGGCAATCGACCCTGATCAGCAGGATTGCCTTCGTCGGCAATCATGCATTCAGCGAAAGTCGCCTGTCCGAGGTGATCAACAGCCGCGAAGAACGCTGGTGGCGCTTCCTGTCCACGTCCGATCAATACGATCCGGAACGGTTGAACTTCGACAAGGAACTGCTGCGGCGATTTTACCTGAAGAACGGTTACATCGATTTCGAGATCCGCGACGCGAAATCGGAACTGGCGCCTGACCGCTCGGGGTTTTTCCTGACCTTCAGCATCAGCGAGGGCGAGCGCTACCGTATCGGCAAGATCGACATCACTTCGCAGCTCCGCAACCTGACTGGCGATGACCTGCGTGGCGACCTGCAGTTCGATTCGGGCGATTGGTACGACGGTGATGCCGTCGGCCGAAGTGTCGATGCGATGGAACAGGACGTGCACAACCGCGGCTACGCGTTTGTCGAAGTGAAGCCGCTGGTCAGCCGGGACCGCGAGAAGCATA
>DATAPW010000252.1:0-45360 GCA_036265005.1 Acetobacteraceae bacterium
TCGATCCACTGTCCCTCGCCGGTGCGCTCGCGATGGTAGATCGCGCCCAAGAGCGCTAGCGCGTAGCCATAGGCTCCCATCCAGTCGAGATAGGAATAGCCCCAGCTGACCGGCATCGCCGGTTCGGGCAGCCCCGACATCTCGGCCTGGCCGCCGAACGCCGCCGCCACCGGCCCGACCGTGCGCATCCGGCCATAGGTGCCGTGCACCCCCATCCCGGATTGCTGGATATAGATGATGTCCGGACGGATGGTCTTCATCACGTCGTAGCCGAACCCCAGCCTGTTCAGCACACCAGGCGAAAATCCCTCGGCTACGACATCGCAGATCCGCAGCAAGTCCTTGGCGATCTGCAATCCCTTCGGGTGCCTGATGTTCAATGAGATACCGCGCTTGCCGGCATTCTTGTTGTTGAACTGGCCGCCCATATCGGAATCCTTGACCCCGACCAGTGGACCCGTTGCCGCGTCGCGCGCCGCTCGACCGCCCACCGGCGCCATCGCGGCCAGGCGCGTATCGGGGTTGTCCTTCCACTCAACCTTGAAACTCTCCGCACCCAATGCGGAGAGAAACCGCGTACCGCCGGCGGATGCAAGGAACCAGGCGAAGTCCAGAATTTTCACGCCCTGCAGCGGGAAAGGTTTGTTGTGCAGCGCCGATAACCTGGGTTGCTCGACACCACGTGGTTGTGCCGGCACGCCCGGTCGCCGCGTCGCTTCGCCTAACACCGTTTCGGTATCCTCGCCCAGCAACGGCGCGCGCCGCCCGACCTGCCAGCTTGTCTTGTTGCTGAGCCACTTGCTGGTTGGATACCGGAAGCGGCGACCATGCTCCGGATGATGTACGTCGGCGAAGCTCTTGCGCTTCAACCAGTGCTCATCGAGCGCGTTCTCATGCGGCTTGCGCAGGGGGGCCCATAGCAGTCCGGCATCCTGGGCCTCGCGCCACGGCAAATCGGCATAGGTCCAGGCACGAATGAAGCGTTGCACCACGTCCAGCATATGCGCCCGCGTCTCGTCGCCGGCCGCCGACCCTGGCACCTGACGCGCCTTCAGATCGGCGTCCGGCGGCGGCGGTTGGAGATCGGCCTGCATGCCGTATTTCGATAGCAATGGCACCAGGTTCTTCAAATCGCGCGCACCCATGCCGTGCGACATGAACCAGCGGCCGTCCTTGGTGTGGCTGATGGAAGGTGAATGGTTGGGAACTTCCGCCGCGTGCCGATTGGTCATCCGCCATATCGGCACACGCCGCATCACCCAATGCATGATGTCGAGTTCTGGGTTCTTCGACACCGCCTCATGCACCGCCACCGAAACATCTTGCCCCCGTCCGGTACGATGCCGATGGATCAGTGCGGCGATGATACCAGTGGCGAGTTGCTCGCCCGCAATGTGATAAGCATGCCAGATCTGCGGCGCGATGGGCGGCGTGTCGTATTCCAGGTTGGGGTCGGAATCATAGCCACAGTTCATCATCACCCCGCCCAGCGCGAGGTGGATCAGGTCGGAACTTTTGAAATCCTTCCACGGTCCATCATCGCCGAACGGAGTCATGCGAGCCGTTACCAGCGATGGAAACCGCGTACCCAGTGCGGCACGATCCAACTCCAGTGCCGCATTCAGCGCACCGCAGCTCGCATCCAGCAGCACGTCCGCGCCGCCAAGCAGGCGCAGCATGTGCTCGCGCGCCGGAGCCTCGCGCAGATCCAGCGCCACTGACTTCTTGTTGCGATTATAGTTCCAGAAGAACAGCGACCGCTCGAGGCCGGGCTGGTCTTCCAGGAAGGGACCGATCCGCCTCGTCGCATTGCCTTCCGGCGGCTCGATTTTCACCACCTCGGCACCCAGGCCAGACAGCAGCAGGCCGGTATATTCTGCCCGTTCGTCGGCCACCTCGATCACACGCAGTCCCGCCAGCATGCCTGGACCGGCGTTGCCCATCATCTCACCGGGGCCACGCGCGATCTCGCTTGCGTCCGTCATTGGTGTTTCCTCCTTAGGGCCGCGTGCGCCGCAGCATCTCCAGCAAGATGGCATGGAACTGCTCGGGCGCCTCATACGCGACCCAATGACCCGCCCCCGAAATCATGCGTACATCGGCGTCCGGCCGCATCGCGCGCAACGCAGCAACGCGCTCCGGCGCGCGAGGGTTGGCTGGCGCATCCTTTTCACCCCAGATCCCGTTGACCGGTGCTACAATCTGTCCAATTGCCCGCTGCAACGCGCCGCTGCGCGACAGGGTCGGTGTCTTCAATCTCGAGTGCCGGGTGTTCCATTCCTGGATTGCCAGCGCCAGATCGTCGATCTTCGCCGGATCAGCAATCATCAGTCGATTGAGGTTGGTGCGGTGTGCCGCAACGCGCTCCTCACCCGTACGGTGCCGTACCTTCATCAGTTCGACTGCGCTGCCCGACGGCCCTACGCCGCTCGATCCTATGATCGTCACCGATCGTATGCGCGCGCCATGGATGGCCGCGACACAGCTTGCCATCGTGCCGCCGAATGAGAACCCGGCGACGTCATAGCGGGCATCTGCGCCAAGTATCATGTCGATGCCGTGCGCGACGATAACCGCAACCTGTGCCGCATCGTTACCATCCGGCGGAAAGGCCGACTCGCCCAACCCGGGCAGATCCGGTACCAACAACCGATAGGCTTGCGAGAGCACGTCGATATTGTGCGCCCAATGCCGCCAGGAGCCGGCGCCGCCGTGGAACAGCACCAACACCGGGCCGTCCCCCCAGGATCGCCAAACCATCGTTCCATCGCCGCACGGGGTTTCCGTTCGCTTCGCGGCACGTTCGAGCCGGTCCAGAAAAGCTGCCGGCCCTTGGTCGATCCGATCGTTCATCCTGTTTCCATTTGCGGATATTCGTGGAAGGCTAGGGACGCCGCCGCGACATCGTCAAGGCCGGACCCACCCGTGACGGAACACACCGCGCCATGTCGATTGTCTTCATCGGCGATATCCACCAGCAGTGGAACAAGGTTGAGAGCGGCCTCGCCGCACTGAACCCTCTGCCACGCGCCGCTATCCTTTTGGGTGACATCCAGTGTGACCGGCCGTTGGACGACCTGGCGGCACCACTGCTTGACCGCGGCATCGATGTGCATTGGATCTTCGGCAATCACGATAACGATGGCGGTCCCGAGATGTGGGCCAACCTGGTCGAGCCGCAACGCAATCCGCGCACCACACATGGCGCGCTGCACGGCAAGGTGGTGGAGATCGCCGGAGTGCGCTTTGCCGGTCTTGGCGGCACATTCCGCCCACGCATCTGGGAGCCACCCGAGCGGCCTCGCTTGCACCGCCGCGAGCAATTGCCCGATGACCTTGCGAGCCTCGGACCCGGGTGGCGCGAGGAGCATATCGCTGCGCTGGTCCATTCTCTCGGCGCAACTGCGATCTGGCCGGAAGACTATGACTGCCTCGCGGGCCAGCGCGCCGATGTCCTGGTGACCCATGAGGCGCCGCGCAGCCACCCCGCAGGCAATGCCGCCCTGGACGCTCTGGCGCGCGCCATGGGAGCCAACCTGATCGTGCATGGCCACCACCACGTCACCTATAGCGCGGTGGCACAGGACGGGCTGCGCGCGATGGGCGTCGCGTCCGCCTGGGGCACCACGATCGACGGCGAGCCGCTCTGGCCAGGCGAGGCGCCACGCCATCTTGGCCAGCTCATCGCCGGATGGTCGCTTGAGGCGGAGGCGACGAACCGGTAAGACGGCGGGAAGCGGGAGGCACAAGAAAGCCTGTGGACTTGGAAGTCCTGATCGAGAATGTCCTGAACGCGCTAGCGGCAGGCATCACCATAGGCTGCATCTACGGCCTGATGTGCATTGGCCTCGGGTTGATCTTTGGCATCATGCGCATCGTCAACTTCGCGCAGGGCGAGCTGCTGATGCTTGGCATGTACGCCAGCCTGTACCTGGTGACCGGCGGAGGTGTTCTGGCTTTCCTGGGCCCCTATTTCGGCCCGTTCGTCGGCGCGCTCTGTGCCGGCCCGATCGTGTTTGCCGGCGGAGCAATGCTCCACAGGTTCCTGATATCACGGGTTTCCGGTCTGCGTACCGCAGGTAGCCTGGATGACGGGCATTTCGGCCAGCTCATCATAACACTCGGGATTTCGCTGATCCTGCAGAATGGTGGCCTGATCCTGTTCGGCTCCACACCTGAAGCGGTGCGGACACCCCTCGCCTCTCGCGCGTTCGAACTCGGCCCGATCTATGGTGACGCGACGGTGTTCCTCAACAAGGCACGCCTGATCGCCTGCGCGGTCGCAATCGTCACCGCGATCACGCTGTACCTGGTGCTGGAGTACACGCGACTGGGCAAGTCACTGCGGGCCGCGGCGGACAATCCAACTGCGGCAACCTATATGGGCATCGACGTCGATCGTGCCTATCGCATTGCCTTCGCACTTGGTTGCGGCATCACCGCGGTCGCCGGCGGTCTGATGGCAACGTATCTGTCGTTCGGTCCATTCATTGGCCTCGACTACGTCATCATCATGTATTCCGGCGTCGTACTCGGCGGCATGGGCAGCATCCTGGGTGCGTTCTGGGGCGGACTGACCGTTGGTTTTGTGCAGCAATGTTCGGCCTTGGTGCTGCCGCCGCAACTGCAGAACGCCGCGATCTTTGTCGTATTCCTGCTGATCGTCATGCTGCGCCCGCAAGGCCTGTTCGGCCGTTCGGCGGAACGCGCATGAGGGTCGGAGCGCAAACACGGCTGCGGCGCGATGCGCTCGCGTTGGCGCTCGTAGCGGTGGTTTATCTGACCGCCGCCAGCCAGGTTACCAACAGCTACTACCAGCTCATTCTGTCCCTGGTGCCGATCTGGGCATTGTTCGGCGTATCGTGGAATCTGCTGTCCGGCTATGGGGGGCAGCTTTCATTCGGCCACGCCTCGTTTTTTGGCATTGGCGCCTATACGGTGACGCTGGCGCTGGTCTATCTGGACCTGACGCCCTGGCTCGGTATTCCACTCGGCGCACTGGTCGGCGCGGCGGCGGGCATCGTCATCGGCATTCCGACCTTCCGGTTGCGCGGGCATTATTTTGCCCTCGCCATGCTGGCCTATCCTCTCGCCATTCTGTACGTGCTGCAATATTTGGGCTTTCAGGAAGTCTCCTTCCCGATGCATCGGGAACATCCGTTGTACTATCTCGAATTCTCGGATCAGCGACTCTATACTCTGCTCGCGGTGATCCTGTTGGCCGCCGGTCTAGTCGTGTCGATGTTGGTGGAGAATTCCCGGTTCGGCCTCGCCTTGATGGCGATCCGGCAGAATGAGCTGGCAGCCGAAGCCGGTGGCATCGACTCCTGGCGCTGGAAGATGCGTATACTGGTGACGTCCGGCGCAATCGCAGCCACTGCCGGCGGCCTGTACGCCTGCGTTCTCCTGGTTTTGACGCCGGATTCCGTGTTCGGCATTCTGGTCTCCGCCCAGCCCGTGGTGGTGACACTGTTCGGCGGCGTCGCGTCGATCTGGGGACCGGTGATCGGTGCGGCAATCCTGGTGCCGCTCGCCGAATCCCTGAATGCCGAATTAGGCAATATCATTCCCGGCATTCAAGGCGTGGTTTACGGCGCTGCCATCATTCTGATCATGCTGGCTTCTCCCGACGGACTGTTCTGGACCGTGCGCGACCGCTGGTTCCGCCGCGCGTTGCCGGAACCCGCGCCGGTGCTCCCGGCAACAACTCCTGTCCGACAGGTCGTGCAGCATGGCCATAGTGGCACAGAACTGCTGCGGGTCGAGGGCCTGTCACGGTCGTTCGGCGGCTTGCGTGCAGTCAGCGACGTAAGCTTCTCCGTTGCGGAGGGCGAGATCCTCGGCATCATCGGACCCAATGGCGCCGGCAAGACGACGTTGTTCAATGTGTTGAACGGCGTGCTGAGCGCGGATGAGGGCGTTGCCGCTTTGGACGGCCAATCGATGTTGGGCCGTAAGGTGCACCAGGTCTGTCGCATGGGGGTCGGACGCACGTTCCAGGTGGTGCGCAGCTTTCCGCGACTGCCACTGTTGGACAATGTCATCGTGGGTGCCTATGGCGCGGGCCTGCCCGATCATGCCGCGGTCGAGGCGGCGGTCGGCGCACTGGCGCGCGTCGGACTGCATCGTCAGGCTGGCAGCGCAGCCGGTCAACTGACCAACAAGCAGCTGCGATTGATGGAACTGGCGCGCGCGCTGGCTGGGCGGCCACGTCTGCTGTTGCTGGATGAAACGCTGGCCGGTCTCGGGCGCGAGGAATGCGACGAGGTGCTGGACGTTTTGCAGCGCCTGCGCGAGGACGGTATGACGATAGCCATCATTGAGCACACCATGCATGCGATGATGCGGATCGCTGACCGGTTCGTTGTGTTGGATCATGGCCGCGTGCTGGCAAGCGGGCTGCCGCGTGAAGTGGTGGAGGATCGAGCGGTCATCGAGGCATATCTCGGTTCCAAATGGCTGGCGCGGCAGAATGCCTAGGCTCCATCATGCTTGAAGTGCGGAATCTTGCAGTCTCCTATGGCGGACTTCGCGCGCTGCATGACGTATCGCTGTCTGTCGCCGAGGGCCAGTTCGTCACCGTTGTTGGCCCCAATGGCGCCGGCAAGTCAACGTTGTTCAAGACGATCTGCGGCATCGTTCCGCCGGTCGCGGGCACCGTTACATTCCGCGGCGAAAGCCTGCTCGACAAGCCCGCTGCATCACGCGCGCATCTCGGCATTGCCCACGTCCCGGAAGGTCGTCAGGTCTTCAAGACTCTCACGGTTCGCGAAAACCTTGAGATGGGCGCCTATCCCAAGGCCGGCCGCGCACAATGGCATCACGCGCTGGAGCGCATCCACACACTGTTTCCCATTCTGGCCGAGCGCGCCACGCAACTTGCGGGCACACTGTCCGGTGGCGAGCAGCAAATGGTGGCGATCGGCCGCGGCCTGGCCTCCGCACCGAAATTGCTGATGCTGGATGAACCATCCATGGGCCTGGCGCCGGCCGTCGCCGACACGATCTTCGAGCGGATTTCGCAGATCCACCGGGAGGACGGCGTCACGATTCTACTGGTAGAACAACGCGTCGCCGAGGCGCTGGAATTGTCCGACCACGGCTATGTTCTGGAAACCGGGCATATGGTGCTCGATGGGACCTACGAGACACTCTTGTCCGATGACCGGGTACGCCGCTCGTATCTTGGACTGACCGGCGCCTGAGCAAACAATGACCCCAAGGGAGACCATCGTCATGACGAACGCATCTACAATCGGACGCAGATCCGCAATCGGGCTGGGCCTGGCAGCTGGCACAGCCGCGATTGCACCGCGCCGCGCTCGCGCCCAGGCGGCCAAGGAAGCCAAGATCGCTATGCTCGTGCCGCTCTCCGGTCCGTGGGCGCGTCAGGGAATTTTGGAACAGTTTGGCGCCAGAATGGCGATCGATGACATCAACAACGCCGGCGGCATCAAGTCGATGGGCGGCGCCAAGCTGAAGCTTTTGGAATATGATACCGGCGATTCGGCAGAGAAAGCCAAGGACGCCGCGCAACGGCTGCTCGCCCAGGAGCCTGACGTAGTCGGTGGTTTTGGTTGCTGGCTGTCCACCTTCACGCTGGCGGTGACCGAGGTGACCGAGCGCGCCGAACTGCCATGGCTTACGCTGTCCTACTCTGACCTGATCACCAACCGCGGTTTCCATTACGTGTTCCAGTCCTCGCCGACCGCCGACGCGCAGGCCGAAGCAGTGGTACCGATGGTGGTTGATCTGGCGCAGAAGGCCAGCGGCAAGCGTCCGACCAAGGTCGCGGTACTCGGTGACAACACTGCGGCCAGTGTCAGCTTCTACAAGCCGATCCACGATCATGTGCTGAAGAATTTGAATCTGAACCTGGTCAGCGACCAGGTCTATACGCCGCCACTGACTGACGCGACGTCCCTGATACAGGGTATTCGCTCGGCGCGCCCGGACTTTGTGCTGGTACAGTCCACCAATGTGCCAGACGACAAACTGCTGGTCGACAAGTTTGCCGAATTCAATATGACCGCCAGCAAGATGCCTTTGGTCGGAAGCGGTGGCCACTGGGCTGTGCCCGAATTGCTGAAGGTTGCTGGCGCCGACAATCTTGAGGGCGTTATCGTTGGCCTCGCCAACTGGCCCGGCAAGCCGGTGGCGGACGTGGCCAGGCGTTTCGTAGAGCGAACGAAAGAGCCGTGGTTCGGGCATGACTCGATCTTTGCCTATGTGCATGTGCTGATCCTGAAAGAGGCGCTGGAGCGCGCAGGAGTCGCCGACAGACACAAGGTGGCAGAAGCGATCCGCAATCTCGACACGACTGAAGGGCCGGCACTGTTCTTTCCCGATGGCCGGGTGAAATACGACGATAAGGGCCGTCGGGTCGGCGCCGAGTTGTGCATCGTGCAATGGCAGAAGGGCAGGCCGACACCTGTCTTCCCGGCGTCGATTGCGGCAGCGGATGCACTCTGGCCGAAGACCTCGTGATGGCTGATTTGCAACCCTACGAGGTCTATGCGGTCCACTACGCGCACAATGCCAACGCGAAGCGGTCGGGTGCGTTCATTGGCGGCGATCCGCACGATGGGCCGATGCCACTCGACTACTTCGTGTGGGCGATCAAGGGGCCCGAGCGTTCATTTGTATTCGACACCGGATTCGATGAACCGATGGGGCGTCGGCGAGCGCGACAATATGTCCGCTCGCCCGCCGTCGGGCTGCAGGCGATCGGGATCGATCCCGCAGAAGTACGGGACGTGATCCTGTCGCACATGCACTACGACCATTGCGGCAACTACGACCTGTTCCCACAGGCGCGCTATCACTTGCAGGATATCGAGATGGCCTATTGCACGGGCCGCTGCATGTGCCATGCGGGTCTGCGAGGGCCATTCGAGGAAGAGGACGTGGTAGCGATGGTGCAAAAACTATTCGCTGGCCGCGTGCAGTTTCATGACGGTGCCGATGAGTTGGCGCCAAGCCTGTCGGTACATCATGTCGGAGGCCATTCGAAGGGCCTGCAGGTGGTGCGCGTGTGGACCCGGCGTGGCTGGATGGTATTGGCATCGGACGCCAGCCACTTTTACGCCAACATGGAGGAAGGCCGGGCGTACCCGATCATGCACAGCCACCAGGATACGCTGGAGGGCTACGCGACGATGCGCAAGCTGGCCAGCGCGCCGAACGCGATTATTCCGGGCCATGATCCTATGGTGTTGCAACGCTATCCGGCGGCGAAGCCGGGACTGGAAGGGATCGCTGTGCGGCTGGACGTCGAGCCTACGGCATGAACGCGCCGCCATTGACATGGATGGTCTGGCCGGTGATGAAGCGTGCCGCAGGCGAGCACAGATAGCGCACCATCTCTGCGATCTCCTCCGGCTTGCCTGGCCGCCCCATCAGATTGTCAGGCAGGTGAGCGCGTCCCGCGTTACCTCCGGCGGCAAAACCGCGAACCGTATCGATCGTGCCCGGCACGACGATGTTCACCGTCACATCCGGCGCGAGTTCCTTCGCCAGGGCACGCGTCATCCCCACCATCCCGGCCTTCGCGGTGATCGCGTGCACCCGGCCCTTGGCCCCCAGGTGTGATGACATACCGCCGATGTTGACGATGCTGCCGCCGGCAGCAGCGATGTGCGGCGCTGCCGCGTGGACGCAGTAGAACGCGCCATCCAGCGTGGTGCCGAGAATCTCGCGCCACTCCTCAGCGGTCAGTTCGGAAAACTTCGTCTGGCGGCGGATGGACGCATTGTTCACCAGCACATCAAGCCTGCCAAACCGCGCGACGGCCGCGTCCACCAGCCCCCTCGCCTGCTGCGGGTCCGAAATATCAGCGAGATGCACGGCCGCTTCGCCACCGGCTTCAGCAATCAACTCGGCCGTCCGCGCGCAATCGGTAACCGAACTGCGTGCGGTCACCGTGACGCGATAGCCGTCGCGCGCCAGCGCGATTGCCGTAGCGCGACCGATATTCAACGCACTGCCAGTGACCAGCGCGGCTTTAAGTTGCTCGGGCATTCGTCCTTCTCCCATGTGGTCGCCGATTGGACTCGAAGTCCGGCTTGGTGTGCAATAGGCTGATCTGTTCAACGGATGGAGGAAACCATGGCCCAGGCACCCTCGACGGAATCACGCGACCGCGTCCGCGGCACGGTTCCCAAACTGATCGATCTGTCGGAGAAGGTGCTGTTCGGCGACGTGTGGGAACGCCCGCAGCTTTCCAAGCGGGACCGCAGCCTGATCGTCTGTGCCACGCTGATCGCCACTTACCGGCCCGAGCAGTTGCGCGGCCATTTGCAACGCGCGCTCGCCAACGGTGTCACCAAGGAAGAGTTGTCCGAAGTGATCACGCATCTGGCGTTTTATGCCGGCTGGCCGGCTGCAATGTCGGCGGCGAACATTGCTCGCGAAGTATTCGAGGCCAACCCATAGGGAGTTGCGTTCATGCAGGCGGGATTTATCGGCCTCGGTACCATGGGTGCCAGCATGGCCGCAAACTTGCAGAAGGGATTGAAAGCGCGCGGCGACACGCTGGTGGTACATGACATCCGCCGCGAAGCTGCTGCACGGCACTTGAAAGACGGTGCGACCTGGGCAGACTCACCACAGGCCGTGGCAGAGCAGAGCGATGTGATCTTCACGTCGCTCCCGGGTCCGCCAGAATTCGAGGTAGTGGCGGGAGGCTTGCTGGCAGGCATCAAGAAGGGCGCAGCGTATTTCGATCTCACGACCAATTCGCCCACGGTGGTGCGCAAGGCGCATGACGCGTTTGCGGCGAAGGGCGCACACCTGTTCGATGCTCCGGTCAGCGGCGGCCCAAAAGGCGCAGCATCCGGCAAATTGGCGATCTGGTGCGGCGGCGATGAAGACGTGTTCGAGAAGTGGAAGCCCGTACTGGACATGATCGGTGACGCGGCTCGCTACATTGGCCCGATCGGTGCCGGATCGGTCGCCAAGTTGGTGCACAACTGCTTCGGCTACATCGCGACGGCGGCCGCGGCGGAAGTGTTCAGCATGGGCGTGAAGGCCGGCATCGAACCGCTGGCAATCTGGGAGGCGGTGCGCCAAGGCGCCATTGGTCGCCGCGGCGCGTTTGACTCACTGACTGACCAGTTCCTGCCGAACAAGTACGAACCGGCGGCGTTTGCACTGCGTCTCGCGCACAAGGATGTATCGCTGGCGACCGGCCTGGGGCGCGAGTTGAATGTGCCGATGCGGCTGGCCAACCTGGCATTGGCGGACCTGGCGGAGGGATTGAACCGTGGCTGGGGCAATTGGGATTCTCGATCGATCATGCTTTGCCAATTGGAGCGAGCAGGCGTGAAGATCGATGTCGATCCTCAGCGATTAACGGAGGCACTGGAGAACAAGGCGAAGAACGGCTGACGTTCGCCTGCGTCAGCCGGGGGGGGTGATCTGCCATTCGGACCGGTGCGCCGCTTCTTGAGTGCCCGGGGTTTACCGCCGGATCAGGTCACCTTTCGTCGCTGCTGAAAACCAGGATTTCGCCAGACCTCGCCGCGCATCACATCGCGCAGCACCGTTACCGCATCCCACACATCGACGAACCGTACATGCAGTGGCGCCAGGCCAAAGCGCAGGACGTCCGGTGCGCGAAAATCACCAATCACCCCTCGTCCGATCAGCGACTGCATGATCGCGTAGCCCTCCGGGTGGGCAAATGACACCTGGCTGCCGCGCAGCGCAGGCTCCGTCGGGGTCAGCGCCGTGAAACCGGCTTCCTGCTTCATCAACGCCATGAACAGGTCGGCAAGCTTCAATGATTTCGTGCGGATCGCGTGGATTGGCGCTTCCAACCCAATGTCGATACCAACCTCCAGCGCCGCCAGCGATAGGATTGGTGGTGTCCCCACGACAGCTCGTGCGATTCCTGTCGCCGGCCGATATGAACTTTCGAATGCAAACGGTTCCGCATGTCCCAACCAACCGGTCAACGGCAATCGGAGATCTGTCTGCATATGCTGCCCAACGTAGAGGAACGCCGGCGCCCCCGGACCACCATTCAAATACTTGTAGCCGCAGCCGACCGCCATATCAGCTTCATCCGCCGCAAGCCGCAGCGGCACTACACCGACCGAATGCGACAAGTCCCACAACACCAGTGCACCCGCCGCATGCGCCGCGCGCGTCAGCGACGCCATGTTGTGCATCGCACCGCTCCGATAATTCACATGCGTCAGCATCAGAACAGCAACCTGGCTATCCAGCGCTTGCGCCAGATGCGCCGCCGGCACTGCGCGCAGTTCGTGCCCGCGTTGCAGGAGTGCGACCAATCCTTGCGCTATGTAGAGATCGGTCGGGAAGTTGCCTTCCTCCGTCAGGATCACCATGCGGCCCGGGCGCTGGTCCAGCGCGGCAGCCAACAGCTTGAACAAATTCACCGATGTGGAGTCCGCGACCACGGTCGTGCCCGGTGCAGCCCCAATAAGTTGGGCGATCTTGTCACCCACGCGGAATTGCAGATCGATCCAACCGTGATCCGTCCAGCTTCGGATCAGAGATTGCCCCCACTCCTGTTCGATCACCTGGGCCACGCGCGCCGGCGTCGCTTTCGGCAGCAATCCGAGGGAATTGCCGTCGAGATAGATCACACCATCCGGGTGGACAAACCGACCCCGAAACGCTGCAAGCTCGTCCGCCCGATCAAGAGCCTCGGCTTCCTCTCGCGTCAGTTCAGTCGTCCTTCTGCAATACGACGCCAGCCATCGTGCCACCATCGACAACAAGAGTCTGGCCCGTGACAAAACTGCCTGCCGGAGATGCAAGGAAGACCGCTGCCCCGGCGATCTCGTCCGGTTCGCCGATGCGCTGCAGCGGGTTGTCGCGCGTCGTCTTGCGGTAGCGCACCGGGTCCTCCCACAGCGCGCGGGCGAAATCGGTACGCACCAAGCCAGGCGCAATGCAGTTGGCACGCACGTTCTTCGGCCCCCACTCCACCGCGATATTGCGTGCCAACTGCATGTCGGCCGCTTTGGAAATGCCATACAGGCCGAGGCTGGCGGAACCGCGGAACCCACCGATCGAGGACACGATAATGAACGACCCGCCGCCGCGTTCGGCCATCTGCGGACACACCATGTTCGCCAGCCAGAAGTTGCTGCGTACATTGGCGCCCATCACTCGCTCGTACACCTCATCCGATGCGCCGGTCGCCGGACCCAGATACGGATTGACCGCCGCATTGCTCACCATGATGTCGATGCCGCCCCACAGCGCGGAGGTTTGATCGACCAGCTTCTTCAGCTCTTCCTTCCGGGCGATGTGACAGGGAATCACCTCGGCCTCGCCACCCCTGGCACGGATCCCCGCGGCCACAGTCTCGCAAATGTCGACCTTCCGACTGGAAACCACCACTTTCGCACCATGTTCCGCCAGGCGTTCGGCGATCGCCCGGCCGATGCCCTTGCTGGAGCCAGTCACGACAGCGACCTTGCCGGTGAGATCGAACAGCGACATCAGGGCGTCCTTTTCTGAAGGGCTACCGATCAGTATGCTCGCAGCCTGGAAACGTCAATCGAGCCCGGCATGCAATCGAAACGAACGACCGTCTATCGCCACGCTGACCTGACGCGCCTGCTGCATCCTGCGAGCGTTGCGGTGATCGGCGCCTCCACGCGTGCCGGCTCATTCGGTGAGCGGGTGCTGCACAACCTCCAGCACTACGGTGGCCGGGTCTACCCCGTGAATGCACGCTACGAACAAATCGGTGAGCGCCACTGCTATCCAAATGTTGCCGCGCTGCCGGAAGTCCCGGACTGTGCCGTGGTCACGGCCGCACGCGAGGCTGTGGAGGAGATCGTGCAGGATTGCGCGCGCGCCGGCGTCGGTGGCGTGATCATCTTCGCTTCCGGTTATGCCGAGACCGGCAAGCAGGACCGTATCGAGCAACAGTATCGTCTGGCCGCGATTGCACGCGAGACCGGCATGCGCATCGTCGGACCGAACTGTATCGGCGTGGTGAATGCGCTGCTGGATATGCGCGTGACCTTCATGGACATCACGCCGATCCCTCCGCCGCGCAAACAATCGATCGGCATGGTGAGCCAGTCCGGCGCGCTCGGCATGGCCCTGGCACAGGCAGTCGTACGTGGTGTGTCGTTCAGCCACGTGATGACATCGGGCAATTCCTGCGATGTCGATATGGCAGATTATATATCTTACCTGGCAGACGACCCGTCCTGCGCGGCGATCGCATGCGTGTTTGAGGGCATGGCGGAGCCGGAGCGCATGCTGGTCGCGGCGGAGCGCGCCTGGCAGCGCGACAAGCCGTTGATCGTGTTCAAGATGGCGACTGGAGAGCAGGGAGCTGCGGCAGCAATGTCACACACCGGGTCGCTGGCTGGGTCGCACGCGGCATATCGCGCAGTGTTCCAGCGTGCCGGAGCAATTCTGGTGGAGGACTACGAAGCACTGGCGGAAACCGCAGCATTCTTTGCCAAAGCGCCGCCACCCAAGGCACGTGGTGTGGCGGTGGTTGCAGCTTCAGGCGGCGCCGCAATCATGGCGGCAGATCGCGCCGAGCAGTATGGCGTCCCGCTGCCGCAACCGAATGATGCGGTTCGAGACGTCCTCATGTCGCACATCCCGGAATTCGGCTCAGCGCGCAATCCATGCGACGTGACGGCGCAGATCCTGGCCAATCCGGAATCGCTGAACGCTTGTGCCGATGCCCTGCTCGGAGACCCGAGTTATGGCGCTTTGGTCGTGCCGCAGACCTACGGCTACGCGCCCTCGGCAAAGCGCATCCCGGTTTACGATGCGCTGGCAGCAAAGCACCGCAAGATCACCTGCATTGCCTGGCAAACCGAATGGCTCGAGGGCCCCGGTGTAAAGGAAGCCGAAGAGTCCGAGCATGTCGCGCTGTTCCGCTCGATGCCTCACTGTTTCGCGGCTCTTGCGGCCTGGCATTGGCGAGCCAAAAAACGCGCGTCGGGAGCGCCGACAACACCGGCGACCCCAGAAAAGGTGCTCGCCCAGGCAAGGAGATTGATCCTTGCCGCCAAGGGACAAACGTTGACCGAGCGAGAGGCGAAGCAGGTTTTGGCGCTGTATGGCGTCCCGGTGGTCGGCGAACACCTTGCTCAGAGCGTGGATGAAGCAATGAATGCCGCTGGCTCTCTCGGCTATCCGGTGGTGCTGAAGGTTGAATCGCCGGACTTGCCGCACAAGACCGAGGCCGGCGTGGTGCGCTTGAATATCCACAGCGCCGATGAGGTGCGCGCCGCCCATCAGACGATCATGGCGAAGGCCAATGCTGTAACGCCGGCACCCCGCATCAACGGTGTGCTGGTACAAAGGATGATGCCGCAAGGGATCGAGATGGTGGTCGGCGCGCGGATCGATCCACTGTTCGGTCCGCTGGTTGTTGTGGGGCTCGGTGGCATTCTGGTCGAGCTATTGCAGGACAGCGCACTGGCGCCAGCGCCGGTCACACATGACGAAGCGCTGGCACTGCTCGCGCAGCTCAAGGGCGCACGCCTGCTTGACGGTTTTCGCGGAATGCCAGGTGTGGACCGCAACAGGCTGGCTGACGTGATCTGCAGCATTGCCACGTTTGCCGCCGATCATCGCGATGCGATTGCCGAGCTGGATGTCAATCCGCTGATCTGCACCGGTGACAGCATTACGGCAGTAGATGCGCTCATCGTTCCAAAGCGACCGTGATAGCTCTTTAGGATATTTCCCATGCGCATAGCCGTTGTCGGCGCTGGCATTGTCGGTGTCAGTTGCGCACTGTACCTGCAACGGGACGGGCATGACGTTACCCTGATCGATCCACGCGCGCCTGGCACGGCAACGTCATTCGGCAATGCCGGTGGCATCGTCACTGGGGCTGTGGTGCCAAACAGCACCCCTGGGGTCTGGCGTGATATTCCGCGCATGCTGTTCGACAGGAGCAGCGCAGTGCGTATGCGCTGGCGTTACCTGCCACAATTGGCACCGTGGTTGGTCCGCTTTCTGCTTGCCGGGCGCCAAAAGCGGGTCGAGGCGATCGCCGACGCACTGCAGCCATTGGTATCGCGAGCCTACGATGCACACCGCGAGCTGATCGCGCAATCCGGTGCGGATGACTTAGTGCGTCCGGTCGGCTGGTTGAAAGTTTATGAGACCGAGGCAGGTTTCGCTGCCACACACTACAATCGCCAGCTTATGTCTGCCCGCGGTGTGAGGCTAGATGTGCTTGGACCCGACGAGATCCGCCAACTGGAGCCAGGTCTTGCGAGACACTACGTCAAGGGGCTGTACGAACCAGATAGTGCTTTTGTTGCTTTGCCCCATAGACTGGTTCAGCTGCACGCTGCACAATTCCAACGGATGGGTGGCCGGATTGCACAGGAGCGCGTGCGCCGCGTGCAGCCCATCGAGGGCAGCGTGAGGCTGGACTGTGAACTTGGAATCCGCGATTTCGCCGCCGTGGTGCTCGCCGCGGGCGCGTGGTCCAAGGAACTGGCGCGTCAGATTGGCGATCGCATTCAACTTGACACCGAGCGCGGCTATCACTTGAACATTGAACCAGGCAATGCCGGCGAATTGCGCCGCCCCGTGGTGTTTCCAGAGCGTGGCTTTGTCCTCGCACCGATGCTCGACGGGATCCGCCTGACCAGCGGTGTCGAACTGGCGGGCCTGAATGCACGTCCGGATTTCACGCGAATTCGCCGTCTGTTGCCGGCGGCCCGCGCTGCACTCCCAGGCCTGTCGGATCGCGTCACACGAGAGTGGCTCGGTTATCGACCTTCGACACCGGACTCCTTGCCGATCATTGGCCGGTCATCGCAATGCGATACCGTGCTCTACGCATTCGGGCATCAACATCTCGGTTTGACGCTCGGGCCGATTACCGGACGTCTGATCGCCGCGCTGCTGGCGGGCAGGCAACCGGAATTCGATCTTACGCCGTACCGGGCCGATCGGTTCTGATGCCGGCACAGCGGGCGAAATCTTCGCCGCGCTCGACGAAGCTGCGATAGGAGCCGTAACTCGGCGCGGCCGGCGACAGCAGCACCACGCCACCGCGTGGAGTCCGCGAACGCGCCAGATGGACCGCATCGCGCATCGACTCTGCAAGAAAGACACCAGATCCCGATCCAAGCATCCCCTCGATGCGGCGACCACTGGGGTCGAGCAGGATCACCGTGCCGGGTGGCCTCGAGCTCAGACGATCCACCAAACTGCTGTAGTCGATGCCGCGGTCCTGGCCGCCAATAATGATGGTCACTGTTCGATGCCGGTACACATCCAACGCGGCAATTGCCGATTCCGGCGTCGTTGAAATGCTGTCATCGACGTAGAGCACACCATCTATCTCGCCAATTTCCTGCTGGCGGTGTGGCAAGGCACAAAAGTCCTCGGAAGCGCGGAGCGCGGCATCCGGATCGATGCCGAGATACCGCGCGACCGCCACGGAAGCGGATAGATTGGACAAATTGTGTGATCGCGCGAGGTAGGGATTCGTCACGCGCAGATCCGCATGGGGGTCGAACAGGGCCACTTCGCCAATGTCGCCGACCGCTGTGCGCACATCGGCATTGACGACAGAGTGCCGAGCATGGCGCAACAAATTCAGTTTGTCGCGGTGGTAGGCAGCCACCGAACCGTGCCAATCGAGATGCTCCTGCGCGAGCATGGTCAATACTGCGATGTCGCACTGACCATCGAAGTCCGCCGCCTGATAGCTGGAAACTTCGATGACTGCATAGTCTAGGCCTTCGCGCGGAAGGTCGGTGACAGGAACCCCAATGTTGCCGGCCAGCGCAGCCTTACCGCCCGTGCCACACAAAATATGGGTTATCAGCGCCGCGGTGGTACTTTTGCCCTTGGTCCCCGTAACGCAAATCGTTCGTGCGACCGGCTGGTCCGCAAACCAGAGGTTGAGCAGCGAACTGAACTGTACACCGGCATCTCGCGCCTGGCTTACGACTGGATCATACAGACTGATACCGGGCGATTTCACCACAACGTCAAAGTTTCTGATCTCTGCAGCGATCGCGGCACGTCCATGAATCAATGGCGCAGGGCAATCCACCGTTGCCTCGGTGGCATCCTCCAGAACCGTCAGCGCGATCGAAGGATCGTGCGCGCGCAGAAAACGCAACGCGGCCCTGCCCTCTCGCCCGAATCCCCAGATCGCGACACGCTTGCCGCGCAGCTCATCCGCACGCATCGAGCATCGCCAAAAAGCGCTGCGGTACCGCATGCGGCTCTCGGAACCCAAACAACGACGCGAATTCAGGTGATCCGATGCGTGATGACAATGCACGTGGCACTGCGTCGTCCTGCCAATCCGGCATGCCGGCCAGATGACGCATCGCGCTGGCGCTCTCTTCGATTTCGCCTACGCACTCGAATGGCTTGTGATGGCGCAGTCCGCACAGTTCGGCGAAGCCGTCGAACTGCGTTGGTTCATTCAGTAGATTGCGGCCGAATGTGGCTATGAGCCGAGGCTTGGCGACGAATGGAGCCAACGCCAGGAAGACAAAGCGGCATTTCGGACAGTCGCAGCACCAGTTGCCTGCACGCTGCTCCGGTGCCTGACGGAATGCGGCATTGCAGCTACGGAAAATCGGCAGGTAGTCCGCCTGGCGCGAGAAGCGGCTCGCAATGGCAATCTCCGTCAACGGGCGCAGGAAGGAGAAATACGTGATCCCGTCAACAATGTATCGTGCTATGTGGTTCTGCAGCATCTGCTCGAAGCTGAATGACTTGCTCCACTGATGGTTCACGTCCGTCCCGCCGGAGGCTATGTTAGGTGCGCTCGCAGAATGTTCATTCGACATCGCGATGGTATCGCAACCACACATGATCGCACATGCAAGCACGATCATGCTGAGGATGCCGGTGATCGGCACATGACCATTCAGCGCGCCGGCCGCATTGAGCTCGAACAGCACGGGATCCAGCCGCCGCATCACGTGGATTGCCGGTTGTCGCGATTGCCGGATTGTCGCTTCGATTGGCGCAGCGGAGCCGAGCGAGAACAATAGCAGATTTTCGCTAGCCAGCTTCAGGCATTCCAGCGTGACGATGGAATCCTTCCCACCACCAATCGGCACACAGGTTCGCCGCGGTAACGCCAGACGGATCGCAACCGGCGCGTCGATCGGATCGGCCACGATGCGTAGTCGGGACGCAAGGTCGATGCCGTTGCGATAGGCGTACTCGGCCAGTCCCTTTACATAGAATTCGGTAAAGAAGTCGGCAGTTGCCTGGTCAACCGGAAACGCTTTGCACGACACAACCGGCGGCGCGAATGCCTTGTAGTAACTCACTCCGCAGGCGAGCAGCAGCATGCGGAACACGCGATCCAGCGCACCATTTTCGTCGGCAGCGAGCATTCGTTCGGCCACCGGGAATATGATGCGCTCCTGGAAGCGAATTCCGGTGTCGAACGCATAGTTCAGCGCCAAAACGCCGGTGTCTGGCTCGAACCGATAGGCCTCACAGATGAATTCACGCGGTTCTGGCATCGTCCTCCACCACCGCGCGGATCGCGCGCAGCTTGGCGTGGTGCACCTCCACGGGCAGGCTATCGACCGTCAGCCCCTGCGCGCGCGTCACGCCATCGACCGCTGGTCCATCATATACCGTTGCCTGCAGGATTGCGCGATCGAGATCGACATCCAGGCATTGCAGCAGCGAGTCGCGCCAGTCCGGCCGCAGCACAGCGAGTGCGCCAATCAATCCATAGGCGCCCCAGTTGGACACACCTGCCGCAATCAGCCAGTCCGCTGCGGTCGTGCATGCGATCGTTTCGCCATGTGCCACGTATGCGCCGATCAACGTGGCGGGCACTGACCCCATGCCGATTTCATTCCCCCCGTCGCCGATGGCGATCCGCTGCCACGGTCCGGCGAGGAACAAATCGTCGAGCAATGTGGTGACGGCACTGATGTCTTCGCCACGCATATTCCGAGGCGCACCGTCGGCACTGCGGCCGCAACGTTCGATTGATAGCGCATGCGTGACGCCGACCCGGCGCCACTGGGCAACAGCATTGCCGACCGAACCGCCAAGCGGTACCACGTCCAGTGCGGTCTCCGGAATGCCGGCGCCTGCCAGCGACGCCGCACATGCCGGGCGGCAAGGCTCATCGGTCACCAACCGGCACGGCACTCTCACACGTGCGAACGCCGCCGCCAACAGGGCCGCACCAATCGGGCCATCGGTTTCGGCGGCGGGAGGGGTGCCCTTCGGAACGTAGAATCCGGTCATGATGCCCAGCGAAACGTGCGGTGCAGCGGCAAGTGCAGATGCTGCACCCCATAGGCCGCTCCGCGTCGCGGCAAATACGCCGTCGATGTTGCGGCCGACCTCCTGGTGGATCAGCGCCTCAATACGTTCGATGGAAGCTCGGGTCAAAGAGCCGCGAGCCGCGAGTTGCGCAGGTCGGTGATCATCATCGCCCCTGGCGAATGGGTAATGCAGAACTCCGGCTTCATTGCCGCGATCGCGGCCTGTGGGGTGACGCCACATGCCCAGAACACCGGCAACTCATCCGCTCCCACCGGCACGGCGTCGCCGTAATCAGGCTTGCTGACGTCCTTAATGCCGATCTGCTCCGGCAGTCCGATGTGCACCGGTGCGCCATGCACCGATGGGAAACGCGAGGTGATCTGTACCGCGCGAATCGCATCCGCCGGCTTGAACGGCCGCATCGACACCACCAACGGACCGTGGAACACGCCCGCCGGAACGCACTGGATCGAGGTCCGGAACATCGGCACGTTGCAGCCGCGCGTGATATGGCGAACTTCGATGCCGTCTTCCAGCAGCGCTTCCTCGAAGGAGAATGAGCAGCCGATGGCGAAGCTCACGAGGTCATCGCGCCAGACGTGGCCGACTTCGGCGGGCTCTTCGACCAATTCGCCGTGCCGCCAAATACGATATTGCGGCAGGTCGGTGCGCACGTCGAAGTCCTGCGCCAAGGTAGGAAAGCTCGGATCGCCGGGTTCGGAGACCGCAAGCACCGGGCATGGGCGTGGGTTGGCCTGGGCATAACGGAGAAAATCGTTGGCCAGCGCCTGCGGCAGGATTACCAGGTTTGCCTGCACGTTGCCCGGCGCAAGGCCGGAGGTGGGGCCGGTGAACTTGCCTGCACGGATCCGCAGCCGCTCCTCGCGACCAAGCGAAAATCCCCGTTCCGGCGCTGCGTCCATGGCGACCTCCACCCCAAGTTGGCGATATCCAGGCATAATTAGCAGAGTGTCGCGCGTCGTGGCAGTGTTGCAATGCCAGCGCAACCAACGCTGACCGATACTGGTCGCCCAGGATCAATGACGCAGGCACGTGCAGCCTCGAACAGCTAACCTGATCGGCCTGTCAATCGGCTTCGCGATCGGCGGTGCCGCATTGGTGGTGGTTCTGCTGACGGCGGACAGTTCTGATCCGGAAGCGGCGTCGGCCGGTCCGTCAGCCTTGCATGCTCCGGCCGTGTCGCCGGAGGCCACACGGGCGACGCCATCATCGGTCTATCAGCCGGTCGAGATGCCTCGTATCGCGGCGGCGCCACCGTCCCAACCCGACGCCTTGCCCGATGTCGTTTACCCGGGCCCTCCGCCCGACGGCAGAGCCGCCACCCATAAGCCCGGAACCGGGGTCGCCGGCACGGGCTTCTTCGTGTCGTCGGACGGCAGCCTGCTCACTGCGGCGCACGTGGTATCCGGTTGCCAGCAGACCCGCATCGTCTCGCAGTTGGTTAAGCCGGCCGTAGCCCAGATGGTCGCGATCGATACCACGCTGGACATCGCGCTGCTCCGTGCCGCCCACGTTGCGCCGCCGGCGACCCTGCCGATCGGGCGCCCTGCGGCGCCTGGCGGCCGTCTGTTTGTCCTGGGCTACCCAGCGACTGGTGGTCCCCTGATCCCCACGGAAACCTGGGCCGTCCTGGAGAATGACAAGTTCCCGCCGGCGCCGGCGGAGTTTACCGATCCGCGGAAGATGGTCTGGGTTGCGGCGCCGGTCATCAATCACGGCTTCAGCGGTGGACCAATGGTCGATCTGCGTAACGGCGAGGTGGTGGGAATCGTGCGCGGCATGGTCAACAGCACCCGGCTGCACGCCGAGCGGGCAGCCATCCCAGCGTCCGGCATGGTGATCGGCCCCGGCTCCGCACCGCTGTCGGCAATGCTGCGGCAACAAGGAACCTACACTGACGCGCTGGCGGTGTCCGGGGACGATGTGCTGGATATCGCCCGCCGCGCGACGGTGCACGTGTTGTGCCTGTACTAGAACTCTCGAACTCGTGCCGCGTCGATCTTCGGATCTGGTGGGGGATCAGTGTCCGGCTGCCGCGATGGATCTCGGCCGCGCCTAACCCCCCACCTTCTCGTCCGAATTCACCCCAAGCTGCTTCAGCTTACGGTGCAGCGCACTGCGCTCCATTCCGACGAACTGCGCGGTGCGGGAAATATTGCCACCAAAACGCAGCAACTGCGCCTGCAAATACTGCGTTTCGAACAGATCGCGCGCCTCGCGCAGCGGCAGGCCCATAATGTCCGCGGTCGGATCGATGTTCAGCAGCGCGGGCGCGTTGGCGCCGATCTCGGGCGGCAGCATGTCGGCACGAATTGGATCAACCGCACCACCTGGAGCCATGATCAGCAGCCAGTCCACCAGATTGCGCAACTGGCGCACGTTGCCTGGCCAGTCATACGCCTGCAGAGCTGCCAGGGTATCAGCCGACAGCTCGCGTGGCTGCATGCCAGCATTTTCCGCCGAACGCTCGATGAAGAGTTGCGCCAGCGGCGGCACATCCTCGCGCCGATCCTTCAGCGCCGGCACCTTCAGTGGCACCACCGCGAGCCGATAGTACAGATCCTCGCGGAACCGACCGGCGCCGATCTCAGACTGCAGGTCTTTGTTGGTGGTCGACAACACGCGCACATCCACTTTCACGCGAGCGGAACCGCCCAGACGCTCGAACGTCGAATCCTGCAGCGCGCGCACGATCTTGCCCTGCGTCTCCAGCGGCATGTCGGAGACCTCGTCCAGCAGCAGAGTCCCGCCATGCGCTCGCTCCAGTACGCCGGCGCGACGTGGATGCGCGATCGGATCACTGCCTGCCTCGAGGCCGAACAGTTCTTCCTCGAACCGTGACGGGTTAAGCGTCGCGCAATTCAGCACAACAAAAGGGCCGTCCGCCCGGCGGGATCGGGCATGGATCATCCGTGCGACCACTTCCTTGCCGGAGCCGGCGGGGCCACTGATCAGCACTCGCGAACCGGTCGGCGCCACGCGCTCAACGCCGGCCCGCAAGCCACCTATTGCCGGACTGTCTCCAGTCAACCCGGCCTCCGGCCCGGCACGCAGGCGCAACTCCGCGTTTTCACGGGCCAGTGCTGCCGCTTCCAGGGCACGCAGCACCACCAGCAAGAGGCGATCCGCCTTGAACGGCTTTTCGATGAAGTCGTAGGCGCCTTGCTGGATTGCCGCGACTGCAGTTTCGATCGTGCCATGGCCGGAAATCATGACCACCGGCACGTGCGGTTCCTCGCTGTGGAACGCCTCCAACAGTCCAAGACCGTCCAGGCGCGACCCCTGCAGCCACACGTCCAGGATCACCAGCGAAGGCCGCCGCACACGGAACGCTGCGATCGCTGCGTCGGAGTCGCCGGCACCGCGCGTTTCGTACCCTTCGTCGCGCAGGATGCCGTCGATCAGCAGACGGATGTCGGGTTCGTCATCGACGATCAGGATATCAAACGCCATCCGACACCTTCACAGGCAGAACAAGTACGGCCACCGCTCCAGGACCATCGGGCTTGTCATCCAAGGTCAGCCGACCTCCATGGTCTTCCATGATCTTCTTGACGATGGCGAGGCCGAGCCCGGTGCCCTTCGGTTTGTGTGTTACATAGGGTTCCGTCAACCGCGCACGATCTTCCTGCGGGAGTCCGATGCCATCGTCGGTCACGATGATGCGAACATCGCCTTCGCCTAGCTGCACAGACAGCCCGATCGATCCGACGCTCTGATCCGTCCTGGTCTCGCGCATCGCAACAGCATCGGCGGCATTTTGCAGCAGATTGGTCAATGCCTGCCGTACCAGCCTGCGATCACAAGGTACCACCGGTCCTTGCTCCGGAATGTCAGTGTGCCAGGCGATCTGCGGCCGTGCGGTTTTCTGCAGCATCAGCGCCTCGCGCGCGACCTGACCAATATCTTCCGGCTTGATGACCGGTTGCGGCATGCGCGCGAAGGCAGAGAACTCGTCCACCATGCGGCCGATATCGCCGACATGTCGGATGATGGTATCGGCGCATTGGGAGAACGTATCAGGGTCAGACGTGATCTCGCGCGCAAATCGGCGTTTCAGGCGTTCGGCGGAAAGCTGGATCGGGGTCAGTGGGTTCTTGATCTCGTGCGCGATCCGCCGCGCCACATCCGCCCAGGCCGCTTTGCGCTGGGCAGATTGCAGTTCGGTGATGTCGTCGAACGTGACCACGAAGCCGTCCGTGCGCCCACCGGACAGGTCGGCGCCGATGCGGACCAGCAGTGTGCGGCGACGTGTTTGTGGTCCGATCTGGATTTCCGCAGTACGCGCACGTTCCGGCGAGGCCGCCGCCTCATGCAGAAGGTCAGCGAATTCCGGTACCACGTCAGAGAGTTCGCGGCCGATTGCCGAGAGAAGATCGATGCCGAGCAGTTCGTCCGCTGCGCGATTCGGCAATTCGACGCGACCTGACGCATCGAGACCGATCACTCCAGCAGAAACGCCCGACAGTACCGTTTCAGTGAACCGTCTCCGTTCATCGATCTGGCTGTAGGCGTCCATCAGTTCGCCACGCTGGGCTGCAAGCTGCCCCGTCATGCGATTGAACGCACGCGACAGGCCGGCAACCTCGTCACCCGTCTGCGCCTCGGCGACACGAACGTTCAGGTCGCCACCGCGCACCCGTTCGGCCGCATGGATCAAACGCCCGATCGGTCGCGCAATCTGATTGGCGAGCACCAGACCGATTGCCACCGCAGCGAGCAGCACCAGCAGGGCCACGATGGCGAAAATCCAGGCGAAGGCGATCTGCAGCCATGACCGATTCTCGTCGAGCCGCTGGTACTCGGCCACCGCCTGTTCGGTGCGCGTCATGTGCTCGAGAATCTGCGGATCGACCGGTCGGCCGATCATCAGCATCAGCGGCGGTGTGGATTCCAGCTTGACCACGGCGCGCACGCGTGTGCCATCGCCTGCGGCCAGCACCGCCACCTCCCCGCTCTGCGCCTGGGCCGTGACGCTGGCGGGCGGGGGCTCCACGCCCAGACCCGCGAACAGGCCGGCTGCGGCCAGGACCTGGCCGCTCAGCGGATCGTAGATCACCGCCTCGGTCAGGCCGCGCAACGTGGTCTGCGCGCCAAGCACCTCGACGAACACTGACGGGTCCGCGGACAGGAACTGCCCGGCGCGCGTCAGGTCGTTCGCCATCTCCAGCGCAACGGCGCGGATATTGTCCCGGTGTTCCTCAAGGTAGCCACGCGATACCTGCAGCGATTCGTTCACGGCCTGGCGGACCGGGTCGTTGAACCAGGACTGGATGCCGAAATGGAAGAACGCCACGGCGAAGCACGCCACCATGATGGCCGGGGCTACCGCGACACCGCCGAACAGCAGTACCAGCCGAACATGCAGCCGCGAGCCGGCCGATCCACGCCGGCGTTCGACCCATACTCTGGTAAGACGGCCGGCCAGCACCGCACAGAGCAGCAACACGGCCGAAAGATTGGCGAGCACAAGGCCGACGCTGAGCCCCGGAGCGAGGCCGAACGGGGCTCCGCGCGCCATCACTATGAAGGTGGCCAGACCGACCGCGAAGGCCAGCGCGGCCAGCACCAGCGTTGCCACCTTGCCGAGCAGGATATCGGCGAGCTTGCCAAGCAGTGAGCGTGCCTTTGTCACCGCCGGATCGGGCGGCGGCTCGGGCATCTGTTCGGGCTTCAGCGACCCGGGAGGCGGCGCGACATTCACATGAGACCCCGCACTACCGGAATATCGAGATCACGGATCTTCTTGCGAAGCGTGTTACGGTTGAGGCCGAGCATGGCCGCGGCCTTGATCTGGTTGCCACGGGTCGCCGCGAGAGTCAGCCGAATCAGCGGCCGCTCCACTTCGGCGATAACCCTATCATAGATGTCGGACGGTGCCGCGCCGCCTTCATGCGCCGCAAGGAAATCGCGGATATGGCGCTCCACCGCCCGTACCAGCGGCTCCGGACCCGCCACCGCCGGCGCCTCGACCGGCGCCGATACGGTTTCCACCAGTTCCGCGGAAATCTGCTCCGCCCCGATCGTCTCGTGAGGGCAAAGCGCCGCCAGCCGGCGCATCAGGTTTTCCAACTCGCGCACATTTCCAGGCCACGCGTAGCGCTTGAGTTGCTCGACCGCGCCCTGGTCCAGCATTTTGGCCGGCAGGCCGTCGGTCAGTGCCCGCTCGAGGAAGTGCCGGGCAAGCAGCGGAATGTCTTCCACCCGCTCCCGCAGGGGCGGCAGACGAATCGGCACGACATTCAGCCGATAGAACAGATCTTCGCGGAACTGCCCCAAGCGAATCGCATTGCGCAAGTCGCGGTGAGTGGCGGCGATGATGCGCACGTTCGCCTTGATGGGCTGCCGTCCGCCAACCGAGGTGAACTCTCCCTCCTGGAGCACACGCAACAACCGCGTCTGCGCCTCGGGCGGCATGTCACCGATCTCGTCCAGGAACAGCGTGCCGCCATTGGCCTGCTCGAAGCGGCCCTGGGTACGCGTGGTGGCGCCGGTGAAGGCACCGCGCTCGTGCCCGAATAGCTCACTCTCGATCAACTCACGCGGGATCGCTGCCATGTTGATGGCAACGAACGGGCCCGCCCTTCGTTTCCCGTAATCGTGCAGCGCACGCGCGACCAGTTCCTTGCCGGTGCCGGATTCGCCGTTGATCATCACCGTCAGGTCGGCGGTCGTGAGCCTCGCAATGGTACGGTAAATCTCCTGCATGGCCGGACTCCGGCCAATCAGCGGCAGCCGCTCATCAGCGTCGCGCGGCTCCGACACGGTGGCCGTGGGCTGCGGCGGCACCGCCAAAGCTCTGCCAACGACGGACAGAAGTTCCTGCAAGTCAAATGGCTTGGGAAGATATTCGAAGGCGCCGCGTTGGGTTGCCTTCACCGCCGTCATCAACGTGGACTGCGCGCTCATCACGACCACCCGCAGGTCGGGACGAATCTTGCGGATGCGAGGAATGAGATCCAGGCCATTCTCGTCCGGCATCACTACGTCGGTAATGACGAGATCTCCTTCTCCATCCTCCACCCATCGCCATAGCGTGGCGGCGTTACCGGTGCTGCGGACCTGATAGCCCGAGCGTCCCAGTGC
This sequence comes from Acetobacteraceae bacterium, assembly GCA_036265005.1. Taxonomy (GTDB): domain Bacteria; phylum Pseudomonadota; class Alphaproteobacteria; order Acetobacterales; family Acetobacteraceae; genus JAMXLO01. The sequence continues at coordinate 27,361 of DATAPW010000252.1, forward strand.
CTGGGTCAGCACCGTGCGGATCGATCGGTCGTCGTCGGCGACCAGGACTGTTGGTGGGGTCATCGTGCGTCCTCAGCCATGTCAGTCAGGCGCCGGGATCGGCCTCGTCGTCAGTCAACACGGGCAAATGCAGGCGGAATTCGGTGCGGCCTGGGCGACTTTCCACCTCGATCAGGCCGCCATGGTCGCCAATGATCTTGGCGACGAGCGCAAGGCCCAGGCCACTGCCTGCGGCCTTGGAACTCACAAATGGCTCGAACAGGTGCGGCCGGATGTCTTCGGGAATGCCTGGCCCGTTGTCTCGAACGGTGACCAAGAGAGGAAGGTCAAGCCGGGTCATGCTCCCTGGCACAGCAAGCCGCATGCCGTGTTGAAAGCCTGTCGCCAACACGATCTCGGGATTGACCTGACCGCCCTGGGTGACCGCTTCGGCAGCATTCTTCACCAGGTTGAGGATCACCTGTACGAGCTGGTCGCGATTGCCCCACGCCGGCGGGAGCGACGGATCGTAGGTTTCCTGGAAGCGAACATGTGGGGCGAAGCCTGATTGCGCCAACTTGCGTACATGCTCCAGTACTCGGTGAATGTTCACAGCGGTGCGAGCAATCGGCTTCTCGCCGAAGATCTCCATCCGGTCGACAAGACCGCGAATGCGATCCGCCTCGTCGCGGATCAGCACCGCAAGCTCGCGGTCCTGCGGGTCGACAGTGGTTTCCAGCAATTGTGCTGCACCGCGAATGCCTGAGAGCGGGTTCTTTACCTCATGCGCCAGGATCGCAGCCATGCCTGTCACACTGCGTGCCGCCCCGCGGAACGCCAGTTGGCGATCCAACGCACGGGCGGCGGACGCGTCCTGCATGACCAGCAACACGGATCCCGGCTCTTCGGACAAGGGGGACCCCTGAACCGTCATGCCGTGCTTGTTGAGCCTCGGGCTGTCCACCGACAGGTCATGGTCGGACACGGTCGCGTCCCCCTGCCGCACCTGCTGAACCAACAGGAACAACGGGTTGTCTTCGGGAACCAGATCACGCAGACGAAGCTGCGACAGCCCGGAGGCCGAAATTCCCAGAAACTGCTCTGCGGCATGGTTCACGTAGCGAAACCGGTTGTCCGCGTCGATCATGACCACCGGGACCGGCAGGGCGCTGAGAATTTGCGCCGGATCAGGAACGCGCCTGCGCTCGACCAGGGCAAGTGCAGCTCGGGTAACCGGATTTCTCACGCAGCTTCCGCCATTTGGGCATCGTCCCGCGACAGAGCGGAGCGAGTGACGCCGCGCGCGATCAGCTGGTCGAAAAAGCCATCGATCAATGCCAGGACCGCAGCTGAGTCAGCCAGTCGGTTAACCGCCGCGCGAAATTCCGCCGACCCGGGCAGGCCGCGCGAATACCAAGAGATATGCTTGCGCGCCAGGCGCACCCCGGCATGGTTACCAAAATGGTCGAGAATCGCGCGGTAATGACTTGTGATGATGTCTTTCTGCTCGCTCAAACTCGGTTCTGGGCACCGGGTCCCGAAGCGCAAGAAGTGGACCACCTGCGCGAGGAACCATGGCCGTCCGTAACAGCCGCGACCGATCATCACTCCGTCCGCACCGGAGCGCCTTAGCGCCGTGGCGGCATCTTCCTCGTTCAGCATATCGCCGTTAGCAATCACAGGAATATCCACTGCGTTTTTCACCTGGCCGATGAAGTCCCAGTCCGCGGCGCCGGTATAGAATTGCTGGCGGGTGCGACCATGCACGGTGACCATGCGGATGCCGCAATCCTGGGCAATCCGCGCCACGCGGGGCGCATTCAGACTGGCGTGGTCCCATCCCATGCGCATCTTCAAAGTCACTGGGACGCTGACGGCGCGCACTGTGGCTTCAAGAATCTTGGCCGCTGCGGCTTCATCGCGCATCAGCGCCGATCCGGCCTGCTGACCGAGAGCCACTTTCTTTACCGGGCAGCCGAAGTTGATGTCGATAAGGGCGGCGCCACGATCTACCGCCAGTCGCGCTGCCTCGGCCATCGCACCGGGCTCGCAGCCGGCAAGCTGTAGGGCGCTGATACCGCCACAGCCGTCCATCTCGGCCATCGCCATCGTCTTCTGGTTCTCGCGGATCATCGCCCATGAGGCGATCATCTCAGAGACGACCATGCCGGCGCCGAGCTGCTTGGCCAGTCGGCGGAATGGCAGATCGGTCACACCTGACATCGGCGCCAGGATCACGGGCGTGCCAATCCGCACGCCACCGCAGAGGTCGATCGGCCGTAGGTCGAAGGTGGAAACTGTGGTGCCTGAATGACACTTGCCCATCATTTGGGCAATTTACCGACACATATGCCGACGCGCAATGCTAAAGCTGCAAATGCTGAGGGCGACCCTGCGTGGTTCCAGCTCCATGGCGGAGATGGCAAGAGTATGCCGCTGGCCACTTTCGTACACGCACGGGCTTTTCGGCCCTGCCAATCCCGCCGCCCGCGACCGGCGCGGGAACCATGTTGACGCCGTGCTCGCGCCCGGCAACGGTGCCGCCATGCGGATTGCTGCAATTCTGGTCGCGGCCGGCTCGGGCAGTCGGTTCGGCGCTGAGACGCCCAAGCAGTTCCTGCCTCTGCTCGGGAAACTGGTGATCCGACATGCGGCCGAAGCGTTGGCCCAGCACGTGGACATTCTGCTGCCCGTGGGCGACTCCGACGCGATCGAGGCGGCGCTTAACGGCGTCGAACATGGTGCTCCGGTAGCCGGGGGCGCCACACGCCAAGAGAGTGTCCGCGCCGGCCTCGAGACGCTGGCCGCGCAGATGCCCGATGTCGTGCTGGTACACGATGCAGCAAGGCCGTTGATCCCGCCCGGTACCATCCCCGCCCTGCTGGCGGCACTGGAGCACACCCCCGGCGCAATCCCCGCGCTTCCGGTTGCCGACACGCTGAAGCGTGTGGAGAATGGCCTGATCGTCACCACGCTACCGCGCGAAGGCCTGTTTCGGGCCCAGACACCGCAGGCGTTCCGTTTTCCCACGCTGCTGGCCGCCCATAGGGCGAAAACTGGCGCGCCGGCCACTGATGATGCGTCGCTTTTGGAAGCCCTGGGTCATCCGGTGGCCATCGTCCCTGGCTCCGAGGACAATATCAAACTGACCTATGCCGAAGACCTCCCTCGGCTGGAGCGCGCCATGACTGCTCACCTGATCCCGCACGTTGGCACGGGGTTCGATGTCCATGTTTTGGAGCCGGGCAGGCCGCTTGTACTCTGCGGCATCGTCGTCCCGCACGACAGAGGCCTCGCCGGCCACTCTGATGCCGATGTCGGCATCCATGCGCTGTGCGACGCAATCTACGGAGCGCTGGCCGAGGGCGATATCGGTCGACACTTCCCACCCAGCGAATCTGCCTGGAAGGACGCCGACAGTGCCCGATTCCTGGCGCATGCTGCGGGTCGTATCGCCGCACGAGGTGGGTTGCTGGCCAATGCGGATATCACTCTGATCTGCGAACGACCGAAGATCGCCCCGCATGCGGGCGCGATGGCGGATCGCCTGGCGACAATCATGGGCGCGGATGCTACGCGCATATCGGTGAAGGCGACGACAACCGAGAAGCTCGGCTTCACCGGCCGCGGCGAAGGTATTGCCGCCCAGGCGGTCGCAACTCTTCTGCTACCCCGCTGACTGGGTCCCGGGATGGAATTCCGCGGTGATTGTGCTCAAGTGACCGTGCTCGCTTGATCGCTGGGAGACACTGTTCAGATGAAGCTTTGCACCGCCGCCGTGCTGCTTGGCGCCGCCTGTGCGCTGGTGGGCTGCTCGGCGGGCAGCGCCCCGCCGCCCGTGCCTGCCCCTATGGCAGAGACGATTCCCAAACCGCCGGTGGTTGCCACCCCGCTGCTCTGGCAGCCGGGGCACTGGGACTGGACGGGCAGCGCCTACGTCTGGCAGCCTGGCCAGTATGTTCCGGCGCAAGGACCCAGCGCCACCTGGATGCCCGGATACTGGGAAAAGGCCGATAGCGGCTGGATCTGGCATCCGGCCCATTGGGTCTGATCCCGGCAGCCGTCCGCCGCAGCGCGATGTGCCAGCCGGGTCTGCCGCGGGGTAGGCCTTGCGGCTCACTTGCTCCGGTGATAGTGCCCGGGCCGCTGTTGCAGGGGCTGATCGATGTCGCCGACCTTCGAAACCGTCGCCGGAATCATTTCCGAAACATGCGACATTCCGCGTGAGAAGATCACGCCGGAAAGCCACGCGATCAACGATCTTGGCATCGACAGCCTGGACTTCCTCGACGTTGCCTTCGCAATCGACAAGTCGTTTGGCATCAAGATGCCGTTGGAGCAGTGGACCCAGGAGGTCAACGAGGGGAAAGTATCTACCGACGAATACTTTGTCCTTGGCAACCTCTGCGCCAACATCGACAAGCTGGTGGCGGCCAAGGCAGCCTGATCCGGCATGAAGCTGGAATACTTCCAGATGGTGGACCGGATCGCCGAACTCGATCCGGTGGCGCGGACCGTGCGCGCCGAGTGTCAGGTACCCGAGGCCAGCCCGGTGTTCGAGGGCCATTTTCCAGGACATCCCCTGCTGCCCGGCGTACTGATGATCGAAACCATGGCGCAAACCGGCGGTTGGCTGGTGCTGGCAATGCTTCGCTTCCAGCGCATGCCGTTCCTGGCCCAGGTGAAGGAGGCCAAACTGAGGGCCTTTGTCGTCCCCGGCCAGCCATTGCAGGCCGAGGCCCGGCTGGTCCATGACGGCTCGGGCTACGCGATGGTTTCAGGCAGCATCACCTCCGATGGGAAGAAGGTAGCCGACGCGGAGATCACCTACCGCGTCGTCCCCTTCCCCAACGAGACGTTGCGCGCTCAGATGCTGGAAACCGCGCGGCGTGTCGCGGTTCCGGAGGCCTTTCTGCATGGCTAGGTCACGCGACGCACTGATCACAGGGATCGGCCTGGTATCCTGTCTGGGCGACGGGATCGACGCGCACTGGACAGCGCTGACCCGCGAAGGCGGCTTCCAGCCGGTGGTGGATGCAACCAGCTTTGCGCCCTGGCCGGTACACCCCATGGTGGCACTGGATCTCGACAAACAGATACCCAAGCGCGGCGACCAGAGGCAGATGGAGGCCTGGCAGCGCATCGGCACCTATGCCGCCGGGCTGGCGCTGGCATCCGCCGACGTAAAGGGCAACCCCGACTATTTGTCGCGCATGGACATGATCGTCGCAGCCGGCGGCGGCGAGCGCGATTATGCGGTGGATACCGCCATCCTCTCGGCGCTGCCCGCTGCTGCCGATCCGGGGACCTACCTGAACGAGCACCTTCTGTCCGATCTGCGCCCCACACTGTTCCTTGCGCAGCTTTCCAATCTTCTGGCCGGCAACATTTCTATCGTCCACGGCGTCGTGGGGTCCTCGCGTACCTTCATGGGCGAGGAGGCGTCCGGGACCGATGCGGTCCGCATCGCCTGTGCCCGCATAGCCGCAGGTCAGGGCGACTTGTTCCTGGTTGGCGGCTCATACAATGCACAGCGGCCAGACGTGCTGCTGCACTATGAGATGGGCCAATTGCTGTGGAAGCGCGATTTCGCCGGTGTTTGGCAACGTCAGGCGCAGGGGGGCGGATTGGTGCTTGGCTCACTTGGGTGCTTTCTGGTGATCGAAAGCCGGGAACACGCGGAGCGGCGAGGTGCTCCGGCACTGGCCCATATCGCCGCCATCGCGACCGACCGGAGCCGCCGGCGGCCAGGCGAGGCAACGGCTGTCGCGACGGGGCAATTCGACGCAATGCGGCACCATCTCGACCCGTCGCACACGGCGGTGATTTCTGGAGCATCCGGCGCGTCCGCGGCAACGGTGGAGGAGGCAGCCTTCCTGCGCGACGTCCGCCTCCCCGTGCGCGCCACTGCAACCGCGTTTGGCCACTCACTGGAGCCGTCGTTTCCGGCAAATCTGGCGATCGCCGCGATATCGCTCGCCAGGCGCAGGCTGTTTCAGCCTTTGGAGGCAGCCGAGTTGGAGGCGCCAATGACGGCGGAACTACGCCAGGTGCTGGTGACGTCCTGGGGCCACTGGCGCGGCGAGTCGTTGGCGGTAGTCGAGGCGGCGTAGGAGGCGTACATGGGACAAGCGGAATTGGATAGTCGCGGGCGCCCCATCGTCGTGGTGACCGGCACCGGCGTCCTGACCTCGCTGGGTAATGGCAAGCAGGACAATTGGCGCGAACTGACCGCCGGCCATTCCGGCATCCGTCGCATCAGCCGCTTTCCGGTGTCGGGGCTCCGCACCACCATTGCCGGCACCATCGATTTCGTGCCGGTCGATGACATATCGGCACCCGCCCTGTCGCAGCGCCTGGCCGAGTTCGTGATCGATGAAGCGGTGAGCGAGGCCGGTATCGGCAAGCCGGGCGATTTTCCGGGGCCGATGTTCCTGGCGCTGCCGCCAGTGGAGATGGAATGGCCGCAACGCCTGGCCCTAACCGCCGCGTCCGGCGCCAATGAGACGGTGACTTACGACGATCTCCTCCGTGCCGCCGGGACGGGCAAGTTCACCCGGTACTATGAGCGATTCCTGTTCGGCTCGGTGGCGGAAAATCTCGCGGTTCGCTTCGGCACCAAGGGATCACCGGTGGCGACCTCGACGGCATGCGCTTCGGGTGCCACCGCAATCCAACTCGGCGTCGAGGCCATTCGGCGCGGCGAGGCAGACGCTGCACTGGTGATCGGCACCGATGCGTCGGTGAACCCAGAGAGCCTGATCCGGTTTTCACTGCTTTCCGCCCTTTCCACGCGCAATGATCCGCCCGAGGCAGCGGCCCGTCCGTTTAGCAAGGATCGTGATGGCTTCGTCATGGCAGAGGGTGCCGGGGCGCTGGTGCTGGAAAGCCTGGCACATGCGCGCGCCCGCGGTGCGAAGATCATCGGCGTCATCGAGGGCTGTGGCGAGATGGCGGACGGCTTCCATCGCACGCGGTCGTCGCCCGACGGCAAGCCGATCATTGCCTGCATGCAGCATGCATTGGACGATGCGGGCCTCGAGCCTGATGCCATCGGCTATATCAACGCGCACGGCACCGGCACGCCGGAGAACGACAAGATGGAATGGGTCGGGGCCGCTGCCGTGTTCGGCGACCGTGCTCCCTCAATCCCGATTTCATCCAACAAGTCGATGATCGGCCATACGCTGACTGCAGCCGGCACGGTGGAGGCGATCTTTACCTTGCTGTCGCTGCAACACGGCAGGCTGCCGCCAACGATCAACTACGAGACGCCCGATCCGACGCTCCCAGTGGATTGCGTGCCTAACGTCGCGCGCGATGCCCAGGTAGCGCACGCGCTCTCGAACTCGTTCGGGTTCGGCGGCCAGAATGTCAGTGTGGTCGTGGGCACGCCGTGACCGCGGATCCGTCAGTCTTCGTCATGGCCGGGCCTGTCCCGGCCATCCGTGTGCCATCTGCGGCGCATGGATGGCCGGGTCCGGCCCGGCCATGACGTTTGGCGCAGATGCCCCGCGCCCTGATCATCGGTGGGCGACGCGGCATCGGCGCCGCCGTGGTTGACGTCCTCGCCGGGAAGGGCATGGACGTCACTTACACCTACCGCACATCGCCCAGTGAAGCCCCGGCGATCGCCCGCCAGCTCGATCTGGCCGACCGCGCCGAAGTCGAAGCTTTCGCGCATGAACAGGAAGACGCGCCCGCGTGGGATGCCTTGGTCCAGGTCGGTGGCACCACCTATGACGCGCTGGCAGCGATGATGGATCAGGACGCGGCGGAACAGGCGATGCAGGTGAACTTCTTCGCCTTCGCCCGCATCGCCCGCGCTGTGGTGCGGCCGATGATCCGAGCGCGTTCTGGACGGATCGTCGCGATCGGCTCGGTGATCGGCCAACTCGCAAGCCAGGGCAACGCGGCGTACGGCGCGACCAAGGCCGCGCTGCTTGCCTATGTTCGCACGCTGGCTATCGAGAGCGCCCGTCGCGGCGTCACCGTGAACTATGTCGCACCCGGGTTTGTGGACACCGACATGCTGGCGCCATTTGCTGCGTACCGCGGCGCAACAGAGGCGCGCATTCCCGCCGGCCGCTTCGCCCGACCGGAGGAGATCGCATCTGTGGTTGGCTTTCTGGTCTCGCCGGAAGCCAGCTATATCAATGGTGCCTATATCCCGGTCGATGGCGGCATGACCGCGGCGATCGGCATCCCGCGTGGGTAGAGCAGGTTGATGAAAATTCGCGCCCTGCAGTTGCTGGCTGATCGCGATATCGCGTTGGTGGACCGCGAGGCACCGCCGCCGCCGACAGCGGGCGAGGTGCAGCTTCGTGTGCGTGCGGTGGGACTGAACCACATCGACGTGTGGGGCTTCCGTGGCATGGCCTTCGCGAAACGGCTATTCCCGCTGACCGTCGGTGCGGAATCGTCGTGCGAAGTCGTCGCAGTGGGTGACGGCGTCACCACGCTGTCCCCCGGCGACCGTGTCACGCCATACGCCGCCCTGGTCTGCGGCACCTGCCGCGCCTGCCAGGCCGGCCACGACAACCTGTGCGAAAACGTCGCCGGCGTTCGTGGTTTCCACGTTGACGGGTTCGCACAGGAAATCGTCAACCACCCGGCGCGGCTGGTCGTGAAGCTGCCCGCCGGTGTCGATCTGCGCGACGCCGCATGCGTGCCTGTCGCCTACGGCACCGTCGAACACATGCTGTTCGACAACGCGAGGTTGGAACCCGGTGAGTGGATCCTGGTGCATGCCGGTGGATCCGGCATTGGCAGCATCGCCATCCGAGTTGCCAAATCACTCGGCTGCACGGTTATCACCACCGTCGGCAGCGATGAGAAAGCGGCCAAGGCGCGCGCTCTCGGCGCCGACCACGTGATCAACTATCGCACCGACCGTTTTGAGGGCCAGGTGCGCCGGTTGACCGGCAAAAAGGGTGTCGACGTCGTGTTCGAGCATGTGGGAGCCGACACATGGAACGGCTCGCTGTTGTCATTAAGGCGAGGGGGCCGCCTGGTCACATGCGGCGCGACGTCCGGGCCATCCGGTACAATCAACCTGATGCAACTTTTCCAGCAGCAGTACCGCATCATCGGATCGTTCGGGTCGCCGCTCAGCGCGCTTGGGCGCGCGCTCGATCGCATCGCCGCCGGGGTACGGCCGGTAATCGACACGGTCTACGGCCTGGACGACTTTCGCACCGGTCTTGCGCGACTGGAACACCGCGACGTGTTCGGAAAAATCCTTGTCGAGCTGTAATCGGCACGGAGCTGTATGGTGGGGTGGCCGAAGGGGTGATTCATCAGGCTGCGACAGGTGGCGAATTACGCTGTGCTTATCCGCCCTACGTCCACGCTGAATGTTCCGATACCTTTCTCTCTACGGCGATCGGTTGCTTGGTCGTCTTGTCAAATACCTGTTGGCAGCGTTGCGTCGAACCAACCCAGACCGCGCGTCCGACATCTGCGGCGCCATGGCGCGTCGCGTCGGTCCGCTGCTGCCGGCCCATCGCATCGGCCGAGCCAATTTGCGCGCCGCGTTTTCTGATAAGGATGCCATATGGATTGAAGCGACACTGCGGGCTGCCTGGGAAAATCTCGGCCGCGTCGCCGGCGAATACGTCCATCTCGGCCAACTTTGGGATTACGACGCCGAACGACCCAACGCTGGCCGGATTGTCACCGATGATGAACAGGTCTTCATCGATCTGCAGAACGATGACAAGCCTGCACTGTGCTTTGCTGCGCATCTGGGGAATTGGGAACTGCCCGCGGTGATGGCTGCCGCGCACGGCCTGCCATCCGCTGTCGTCTATCGGATGCCGAACAACAAGGCGGTCGCAAAGGAGATAGCGCGCATTCGCGCTCCGCTGATGGGCCGGCTGATTCGCAGTCGTTCGCAGGCGCCATTGGAGATGGCCGCATCGCTGACACGCGGCGAGCATCTCGGCATGCTGGTGGATCAGCATTTCTCGCGTGGTGTGGACGTCACCTTCTTCGGTCGTCGCTGCAAAGCCAACCCGACCATTGCACGGCTGGCACGGCAGTTCGACTGTCCCGTCGTAGGCGTCCGCGTGATCCGACTGCCGGACCGTCGCTTTCGGATTGCGGCTGAGGGACCCCTGCCATTGCCGCGTGACCCTGATGGTCGCGTCGATGTTCCGGCAGCCACGCAACTGATAACCTCCGTCGTCGAACGCTGGATACGCGAACACCCCGAGCAATGGCTGTGGTTCCACCGCCGCTGGCGATAAGCGCTGCGCCAGCGGGCTTGTCGGCACTCCGCAGCGGCCTACGCTGTCCAGGCCAGCGTTCAACTTTTTATCATCGCCGAACCGGGCGCCTTGCCACAATTGCGGCACCCGACTTCCGTACCCAGGTGTACCGGATTCCACTCGATGGGAAGGAGAACCGCCATGCGTATCGTGGCTCTGTCAATGACCGTGTTGGCTGGTCTGGCTGCTGCGCCCGTCTACGCGCAGACCGTGAGCACCCTCACGCCGCAGGGGGTACCGGCGGGAACCAATCCGGAAACCGGCGCCCGTCCCGGCAATGTGGTGGGCACCGGGATGTCTCTGCCGATGGGCAGCCGGGCCAGTAACATCGATCAGATGGACACGCATTCATCGATCGCACCGAATCTGCCGTCACCACAGGTCGGCGCGAATGCGAATGCCGTGGACTATCTTCGCGCGGCACAGTACTCCCTCCAGGCCGGCCGTACCGGCGAGGCGCAACAATCGTTGGAGATGGCGCAGACGCGCCTGCTCGACCGTTCGGTGCCGCAGGCGCAGACGAACAATCCCAGCGACAACCCCGTTGTGTCGCAGATCTCGCAGGCACTGAGGGCATTGGCCGCCGGCGATCGGGTACAGACCATGCAGCTTATTCAGTCGGCAATCCCGGCCGCAACCGCAATGGCCCAATAAGGCACGACAACGCGACGCGGGCCGCCTGGCACCGGGTGACCCGCACCAGTGCTTGATTGCACCGAAGCAACCGCCCACAGTTCCCGGCATTGGCCGTGGACTGGGGCGGAGCAGTGGCAGTGGCCGACGACAACGAAGATTTCACCGAGCGGACCATCAGTTTCCGTTCTGCCATGGCGCAGGTTCCATCGGCGCAGGCTGAGGTTCCGGCGCATCTGCTGCTGGTGCTGGCGGACAACGCGCCCCCTCGGCATGTTCCGCTGCAGGTCCTGCCTCTGACGATCGGACGTACTTTACCGAGTGATCTGCTGCTCGACGGTAGCACGGTATCGCGCCGGCATTGCCAGCTCGAGCAGCAGGGCGATCGCATTGTGCTGACCGATCTTGGCTCTACCAACGGGACGTTCGTCAACGGCGAGCGGGTCACTGCGCCGATTGTACTGGAAGACGATGCGCGCATCACGATCGGCGCCCATTCGCTGGGCTACCATCGTCGGAGCCAGCAGGAGATGGCGGGTTGGGAAGCTTTGGATCGCGAATTGGGTGAGGCGAACGATTACGTCCAGTCGATCCTGCCGCAACCGATCACCACCGGACCCGTGCTGGCGGACTGGTTTTATCAACCCTGCACGCGCCTGGGCGGCGATGCGTTCGGTTACCAGATGTTGGACTCACGTTGCTTTGCGGCCTTCATCATGGACGTGGCCGGCCACGGTGCAGGTGCTGCACTGTATTCCATGACGGTAGCAACGGCATTGCGCCAGAGGATGCTGCCGGAGGTCGATTTCCGTGATCCCGCCGCGGTGATCCGCGGGCTGAACCGCATGTTCCCGATGGAACGGCACAACAACCTGTTCTTCACCATGTGGTATGGCGTTTACGATATCGCGGAGCGTGAGCTGACATTCGCCACTGCCGGTCACCATCCGGCCTTCCTGCTGGCGCCCGGCACAGCCCAGACAGTGCCTCTCGGCACCCGCAACCCGTCGGTAGGCATCGCTGCGGATCGCGAAGTGGCGGCATCGCGGGCACCGATACCGCCTGGCAGCGCACTGTTCCTGTTCAGCGACGGGGTATTCGAGATTACCGATCACGAGGGACACGAATGGGACCTGTCGCAGGTCCTGTCGCTACTGCCGGTGATGTCCGCGCCGGGCGGCCCGCGCCGCTTGTACGATACCGTGCGGTCGGTGGCGCGCCCCGGACCGCTCGAGGACGATTTCTCCGCTCTGGCTCTCCGTTTCGTCTGACGCAAGGGCACTGCAATGGCCAATCTTCCGATCAGTCTGACCTGCGCCGACTATGCACGCGTGATGCCGCTGGCAACCGGCGAGGTGAAACCCGACGGTATCGATCTGACCATGATACTCGGCCGTGAGGGATCGTGGCCGATCCGTGCGGAAATGCTGCGGCGCGCCGCCAGCGATCCGACGGTGCACGGCGGCGAATCGTCGATGGCCGGGCATCTGCGACGGATCGAAAAGGGCGACCGTAGCCTGATCGGCCTGCCGGTCTTTCCGCTGCGCAACTTTACTGCCCGCGACTTGTATGTCCGCAAGGACGGCCCCGTGAAAACCCCGGCCGACCTGCGCGGCAAGCGCGTCGGGATGTATGACTGGGTTGCCAGTGGATCCATCTGGTACCGCCATTTCCTGCGCTTCATCGACGTACCGCCGGAGCAGTTGCAGTGGTGGATCGGCGACGTCGACGAACCGAAGATCACCAGCCATGTCTACACGTTGCCGCATGGAGTGCAGTCGGCCCCTGTAGGACGCGCTCTGTCCGACATGTTGATTGCTGGCGAGCTGGACGCACTCTATAGCCCGCCGCGGCCCCGTCGCTATCACCCGGTAGACGGGCCGATCGTGCGGCTGTTTCCCGATATTCGCAGCATCGAGCGCGACTATTTCCGTGCTACGGGAATGTTCCCACCGCAACATCTTGTCGTGCTCCGGCGCGAGGTGTGGGAGGCGAACAAGTGGATCGCCCGCGCGCTGACCGATGCGTTTGTCGGCGGCAACGACGTGTTCACCAAGGCGCAGCGCTCGTTTCCCTATGCGTCGCCGTGGCTGGACGCGGAACTGGAGGAGACCGAGGCGTTGATGGGTGCGGACTTCCACCCGTACGGATTCGAAGCAAACCGCACCACGGTCGCGATCTTCAATGAGGAGGCACATTTGGCCGGGATCGTCGGGCGACGCATCAGCGTTGACGATTATTTCGCCGAGTTCCTGGAAGCCTAATCCCTACTCTCCAAGTTCAGTATTGAGCCTTGCCATGATTGCCGCCACCTGCTCCGCCCCGTATGGCCCGGGTCCTGCCGCATGTAGCCGCTGGTAGACGTGGGCCTGAGCGTAGCGGCGCACTCCCGCAGGTAGTGAAGGCAGCCATGCGGCGATGCTTGCGGCGGCGGTGCCGTGCAGGCGCTCCCATTCACTGCGGGCAGCTCCGAAATCGAAATCCTGTGTGCTGACCTGGCGGTTGCGCAACTGCCTGGTGGCCGCCAGGTCAATCCCGTCGGTGTGCAGTGCAACACCGTAGATATCCCTCGCCCGCTCGCTTGATATCAATCCCGCGGCAACGTCGCGCGCAACTGCCTCGGGCTCACGCGTGAACGGATCGCCGTAGCCGCCGCCACCACCGCTCCATAAGCGAATCACCTCGTGCAGCTCCGGCCGGTACACAGTGCGCTTGCCGATATCCCGCACCTGCTCGCCAGGCACCAGACTGTCATTGCCATTCACCGCGCCGGCACGGCCACCCGCGACGCCCCACGAACTGAACCGATGCCGATCTTTGCCACGCATCACGACAACGGCGCTCGGGTGTCGGATCTCCAATTCGTATTCCAGGCCGAACCCGCCGCGATACCGACCTGGACCTTCCGAGTCAGGCAGCAGGCCGAATTTCCGCACCAGTACGGGCGCCTCGGATTCCAGCACCTCGACCGGAACGTTCCTGAGAAACGCAACGGAGAAATCGGTTCCGGATATTCCATCGCGATCGGGACCACCGCCCGAGCCCGCCGGCACCGGATTGGCAACGACCACGCGCCCCTGCGTGCCGAGCTCGGATGTAGAGATGTACGTAATGACCAGCGTATTGCCGCCACCGGCAGGTACCTGCCCGGGAAGTGCCTGCGCCAGCGCACCCAGCACCATGTCGTGGATCCGCATCGCGGTGGTGATCCGCATGCCGCATGATGCCGGGAATTTCGAGTTCACCACCGACGCCTCGGGCAACACCAGATCGACGCAGCGGATGATGCCGGCGTTGATATGGATTGCCTCGGACTGCGTGACCACGAAGCTGGTCAGGCCGAACGACAGGAACGGATGGTGGCGCATCGAGCCTGTCGGCAGGTTGAGTGCCGCCCGCACCTGCGGGTCAGACCCCGTGTAGTCCAGTTCCACCGTGCCATCGCCGCGCGCTGTCAGTTTCAGTGCGATCCGCACCGGCAGGTCGCTGATGTAGTCATCTTCGAAGAAGTCGGTGAAGTGATATTCTCCCTGTGGAATGCGGCGCAGCACATCGCGAGCGATGCGTTCGGTGCGGTCGATCGTGGCATCGATAGACTGCCGCACCGCTCCCAGGCCATAACGCTGCGCCAGGCGCTGCATGCGCTGCTCCGCCTTTGCCAGTGCGGCAAGGCATGCGGTTAGATCCCCCCAGTTGAGTGCCGGGATGCGGCAGTTGTCAGCGAAAATATTCCAGACTTCCTGATTGATCTCGCCGCGTCGGAACAATTTGACCGGCCGCAAGCGCAACCCCTCCTGGAATACCTCGCCATTCTCCATATCGATGCTGCCCGGTGCATAGCCGCCGACATCGGTGCAATGGATGAATGCCCACGCGAAACACAGCAGCTCACCCTCGGCAAACACTGGGCGGAACACATAGATGTCATTCAGGTGCATCACCATGCCGCCCGAGCTGTACGGATCGTTGGTGACCAGGACGTCGCCCGGATTCCACTGCTCGAAGGCGCGTGTACCGGCGTGCATGGGCATGCCGATCATCGTGGTTGCACCGCTGCCATAGGGCGACGCAAAGGTCTCGCCCGCATTGGTCACCAGTGCGACGGCGAAATCCTGTGTCTCCTTCACGAAGGTTGTGTGCGATGAGCGCAGCACGACCCAGGCCATCTCATCGACGATGGCCTTGAATAGGTTGGCAAAGACTTCGGTGGTAACCGCATCGGTCATGGCACGCGCTCCAGCACCAGCGCACCCGATCGCACAGGCCTGGCCTGCCATTCGGGTGGGACCAACGTCGTGGTGTCCATCTGGTTCACGATGGCGGGCCCAAGCAGGATTTCGCCGTCGCGGAGCGTGGCGCGGCTATGCACCGCGGCCGACAGGCTACGGCCGAACAGCCGGATCTGACGCGTGGTGGCGACGTCCCTCATCGCTGGATCCGGTGCCGCCACTACGCGCGCCTTCGGCATTTCGCCGATGACATGTGCGCGCAATTCCTTCATCCAGACCTCTGCGTCCTCGTTGGCATGGCCGTAGACCGCGCGATGTGCGACATGGAATGCAGCGGCGATGGCATCGGCATCGCCTTTCTCCAGCCAGGCCGTTTCCAATGGAACCGTCACGTCATAGCCCTGCCCCTCGTACCGCATATCAGCAGCGTATTCGATGCGCACTGCGTGCACCGGAAGCCGCGCGGTCTGCTCGCTGGCCCAGGCATTCGCCGCCGCGCCCATTTCCCGGAAGCGCTGTGTCAGCGCACCGGCCGTCATGCTGTGCAGACGGCGATAGACCGGTTGGACAAGATCGCCCTCGATGTCGGCACGTGCTGCACCGAGTGCTGACAGCGCTCCAGGCACCGGGGGGATCAGGATCGCATCGATGCCGATCTCATCAGCCAGCAGCGCAGCCAGCAGTGGGCCTGCTCCACCGAACGCCACCATCCGGAAACTCGGCGCATCGACACCGCGTCGCGCTAAAACCCGAGAGGCCTCGGCCGCTGTCAGCGCGGTGGCCACGCGGATCGCGCCATCAGCCACTTCCTCGACGCTGTTGCCGATTTGCTCCCCCAAAGTCTCAAGCGCTGCGCGCGCGGGCTCCAACTGCAAGGCCAGCTTGCCGCCGAGACGCTGTCCCGGTTCCAGCAGGCCGGCGATCAGGAACGCGTCGGTCAGCGCCGGGATGAGTGAGCCGGTGCCGTAGCAGGCGGGTCCGGGGTCAGCGCCGACACTGCGCGGCCCGACCTTCAGCGATCCGGTGGGATCAAGCCAGAGAATAGAGCCGCCACCGGCGCCAATGCTGGATACCGCTATCGTTGGCACAAGCACCGGGAACTCGCCGATCTGCTCTTCGGAGCTCAACACTGGACGGCCATTGCGGATGACGCCGATATCCGCGCTGGTGCCGCCGACATCGAGCGTCATCAGATCGGCTGCCATCCAACCCGCATCCTCCGCAGTGGCAGCGGCGCCCGCTACACCTGCGGCGGGTCCTGATAGCAATGCCACGACAGGTCGCTCTCGCAATGTGGTCGCCAATTCCGCGCCGCCGTTGGACCGAGCGACGCGCGGTGGCAGACCGAGCCCCCGGTCCGACAATCCGCTGGTCAAGCGATTGAGATACGCTTCAACGATCGGACGGATTGTTGCATTCAGCGCAGTCAACACGCTCCGCTCATATTCGCGCGCCTGCGGCCAGATTTCGCTCGACAGTTCCAGACGTAGCCGCAACCCGTGGCGCTGCAGGATCGCACGGGCCTGCTGCTCATGGGCGGGATTGCGATAACTGTGGATGAGGCCAACGACCGCTATTTCCACGCCGACATCCTGCAGCGCCTGCGCAGCGCCGACCACGTCGGTCTCGTTCAGTGGCTCGAGTTCGTTGCCATCCGGGCCGATCCGCCCACGTATCTCGCGCACCAGAGCACGGGGCACCAGCGGCTCCGGGCGTCGTGAATCGAAACGCATCGGATGCGGTATCGCCAAGCGCTGCAACTCGAATACGTCGCGGAATCCGGCCGTGGTCAGCAGTCCAATGCGCGCGCCGCGACGTTCAATCAGCGCGTTGGTTGCGACGGTGCTGCTATGGGTATGGTGCACGCCCTTCCAGGTTGCAGCATCCGGCTCCAGAGCGGCAAACAACTCGTCCACACCTTCGAGAATGCTCTGGCCCGGCCGTGATGGCGTGCTGGGGACCTTGAAGCAATGCAGCTCGCCGGATGGCGTACACCAGGCGAGGTCAGTGAAGGTACCACCAACATCGGTACCTAAATTGCAGCTAGCGACCATGTTCCGTCCTTACAGGAAAATTCTGCTGGCAGGCGGCGCACTCCAGCGCCTGGGCACATCGCATCAACTGAAACGTCGCATCACGGCCGCGGTAAAGCGCTCCATCGATTCCATCACCTTGGCATGTGGCAATGCACCGAAATTCACCTCGAAACACAGGTAGGTCACGCCAAACCGCTCAGACAGCATTGCCACCTTCTCAATGCATTCATCGGCACCGCCGATCACGGCGCGCGACGCCTTCATCTGCTCCAGCGTAATCGTCTCGCGGTTCTCGAAGAAGCCCTTCCAGTCCTTGTAGGCGACTGGATCGCGGTATGCCTGCCGGCTCAGGTCGGTCGCCTTCGTAAATGCCTGATACCGACCGAGCGCCGGATCGGCGACGGCGGCGATGTCCGCTTCACTCTCACCGCAGTACATATGATAAACCGCCATGACCTCCTTCGCCGCCGGATCGTGGCCGTGCGCCAGCAGTGCATCGCGATACACGCTGAGCAGACGCTGCTGGTCAGCATGGTCCGGGAAGAAGAAAGGCGCGGTCAGCAGATCGAAGCCCTGGGCGCCGGCCCAGGAATATGTATCTTCGGTCCGGACCGCCGCGACCCAGATTGGCGGGCACGGACGCTGTAACGGTTTCGGCCCGAGCGTGTGTCCTTCTACAGTCGTCCAGCGGCCACGGTAGGTTACATGCTCATCCGTCCACAGCGCGCGGATGATCGCCAGATTCTCGTCGAACCGCTCGCGGCTTTCGCTCATCGGCACGTTCGAAATATCGTAGTCGTATTTGTAGAGTCCGCGGCCAACACCAACATCCAACCTGCCATGCGACAATAC
>DATAPW010000253.1:0-2017 GCA_036265005.1 Acetobacteraceae bacterium
ATGTCATCATGCCGCACTCGACCCGCCGCCGCATCGCCCGCGCCCTCGCGATGCTCAGGGACAAGAAGGTCGAGATGCCGGCGAAGAAGCACGACAATCTGCCGTTGTGAAGGGAGTAGATTCCATGGGGCGGTGAGCGTGCCCTTTCCGGTAGGTTTGGGTTTCCACACTCGAACCCACGGAGAGTCAGATGCGAGCACCGACCGTAGACACGCCCACCGTCACGCATTGTGGCACAATTTTCGTTGCGATCGAACTTAGCCAGCGGAACTGGCTGGTGACGTTGCACTGCCCGGACAGGGACAAGATATCCCGCCATGGGCTGGAGAGCGGCGACCATGTCGGCCTGCTGGCGTTGATCGATCGGGTCCGTGAGCGGGCGGCCCGGGGGCTGGGAGGGGTCCCGGCGGTGGTGAGCTGCTACGAGGCCGGCTACGACGGGTTTTGGCTGCACTGGCTTTTGCTGGCGGCGGGGATCACCAATTACGTATTCGATCCTGCGAGCATTGCGGTGGATCAGCGGGCGCGCGCGGCAAAGACGGATCGGATCGATGGCGAGAGGATGCTGCGCACGCTGATGGCGTATCTGCGCGGTGAACCGCGCGTGGTGCGGATCGTGCGGGTGCCTTGTGCGGAGCAGGAGGACGCGCGCCGTGTGACGCGCGAACGCGACCGCCTCATCACGGAACAAACCGCTCACACCAACCGGATCAAGGCGCTGCTGCGCCTTGTGGGCATGGCGGTCGGGAACCCACGCCGGCGCAACTATCTGACCTGGCTGGCGGCGCAACGGGATTGGCAGGGCCAGGCGGTGCCGCCACATATGCTGACCGAGATCAAACACGAGCACGCGCGGCTGATGCTGCTGCGCGAGCAGCTTGCGGAGCTTGCGCAGCCCCAGGCGGCCGCGGATCTGTCTCCTGCAGCGGCTCAGATGGCGCAGCGGAGCGAGCGCCTGCAGCGGCTCAAATGCCTCGGTCCGGCGTTCTCGACCAAGCTGACCAACGAGGTGTTCTACAAGGATTTCCGCAATCGGCGTGAGGTCGGCAGCTATGTTGGGCTGGCGCCGAGTCCCTGGAAGAGCGGCGGCATCGATCGCGACCAGGGGATCAGCAAGGCGGGCAATCCGCGCGCCCGTTGCGCCGCGATCGAACTGGCCTGGCTGTGGCTGCGGCATCAGCCGGACAGCAAGCTCACCCAGGAGTACCGGCGGCGCACCCTTAATGCCACCAAGCGCATCAAGCGCATCGCCATCGTGGCCCTGGCGCGCAAGCTCATCGTGGCGCTCTGGCGCTATCTCACCACCGGCCTGGTGCCCGAGGGGGCGAAGCTCAAAGCGGTAGAGATGTAAACGTTTCAACCAACGCGTCAGCGTCACGGCATCTGCCGTGGTCAGCGCGGGATGGATGATGACCGTGCCACCCTTGGGCCAGCAAACCGGCCGTTTCGTAGATGGGTCTCATCCTCATGGCTTCCTCGCCGCAAGCATGCGGAATTTGGGTACGGGCCAAAGCGGTCCGACCGGATATGAGGTGATGCAGTGAGCAGCTGCATAAATTGCCGGAAGCCAATCCCTGAGCGCGTGGACCGCGGCGGCACGCTACGCTACGCATGGCTCCGCGCGCCGCCGCTGCACCGAACGCAAAAAACACACCCAAGCCCCGGGACGGGACGCTTGACTCAAAAGGCCCCATATGAGGGTGGGCAAAGGCGCGCCTTCGCGCCGTGCCCACCATTGGCAATCGGAATTGCGTCAGGCGGTGGGCACGCTTCGCTTTGCCCACCCTACATGGCGACATCGCTCCCAACTCATTCCATCTCGAAGTCGCCGGGCTGCGGCGCCGACAGCGGCGAAAACTCGCAGCGATCGGGCTTGATATCCAGGAGCGGCGTCTCGTCGAGGCAGTCGAGCCCGCGCACCAGGATGACATTGCCCTCGACGCCGACCAGCTTCACGATCGAGGTCCCGATCGGGTTGGGGCGCACCGGTGAGCGCAGCGAGAAGGTGCCACGTGTG
>DATAPW010000254.1:0-16504 GCA_036265005.1 Acetobacteraceae bacterium
GGTCGCTGCCGTTAGCGAGATTGGTGGTCGGCAGGAACTGGAAAGTCGTCACGCCGTTGTCGAACAGCCCGATGATGCCATCGGCCTGGCCCGCTCGCAGGATACCCCACTGATCCCCGGCGACGTAGGTGAACGCCCGCCGGACAAACAGGGTCGCGAGCGAGGAGTAGCCGCTTGCGCCCGAGCTCTGACTATTACTGATCTGGCCGGTATAATTCATCCTGATCTCGATGCCGGCGCCATAGCGCAGTCCGTTCGCGGCCATGCCGTCCGCACCGGCATAGAGCCGCGCATAACTGTACAGCGAATCAGGCGCCAGCTTCACCGAGCCGCTGCCGTTGTTGCCCAGAACCGTGGCGAGCGGCGTAGGCGCTCCTGGGGCGATCGTTGGTCCACCGGGCGATCCGGCCGGCGCCGTGGCAACGCGCTGATCGGCACTCGACCAGATGCTCTTGAAACCGACGTTCACCCGGGCGTTGAGGTGAATCACGATGGTGCCCGGCGCTGGATTGGCAACAGTACCCGGCCGCATCGCGGTCTGCGCATTGTTGTTGTCGTTTGCTGAGGTCGGCGGCTGCGCTACCGGCCGCATCGGCGATTGCCCCTGCATTGTAGCGACTGACGGCACCACGTCCTGCGCCTGCACAGTGCCCGCAAAGCCCCCGGCAGCGAGTGTCGCAGCACTCCCCAACAAGAACCTGTGCATGCGCATAATATCCCTCTCTCGCAGAACCCGCCGGAAGATTGGGAGACAGCGGTCAGAGCTTACCGCAGCAACATTGTGAAAAAATGACGGAATTCGCCGATTCGGATCACATTCCATTCAACGTGCCGGGCTCCTGCATGGTCGGGATCCGGGCGCAGCCCTTGGCATCTGGCGCGGGCAGGTATTGAATTCCGTCAAACCGTCAGGACGGAGGAAAGGCTGGATGTCCGATTTCCCGAAATTCGTGCAGATCAATGAGGAAGGCCCCCGTGAGGGCTTCCAGTTCGAAAAGGGTCCGATCTCGACCGAGCGCAAGCTCGAGCTGATCGATGCCCTCTCGGAAACCGGGATCAATCACATCCAGGTCGCCTCATTCGTCAATCCCAACCGCGTGCCGGGCTGGGCCGATGCCGATGAAGTGGTGCAGCGCTACAAGCGCAAGCCTGGCATCCACTACACCGCACTGTGGCTGAACCTGAAAGGTCTGCAACGCGCGATGGCGACCAAACGGCTGGACATCGAAGGCTCGTTCTCGCTGACTGCCTCGGCGGCATTCCTGGCCCGCAACCAGCAGCGGTCGATGGAAGACAACATCCAGCAGGCGCACGAGACGATCCGGCTTTACACGCAGAACAACATCAAGCTGAAGCGCGCCAGCATCATGGCCGCGTTCGGCTGCAACTTCGAAGGCGAGATTCCGCACCAGCGCGTGCTCGACATGATGCAGCAACTGCTCGATATCGCGGCGGAACATGGCGTGCAGCCGGAGGTGTTCTCGCTCGCCGATACCATGGCCTGGGCGACGCCGAAATCGATCCGGGAGCTGGTCGGCAAGGTGCGCGAGCGCTTCCCCGATCTGACGCTGTCGCTGCATCTGCACGACACACGCGGCATGGGCATTGCCAATGCCTACGCCGGGCTGGAGATGGGCGTCTCGATCTTCGACTCGACCGTTGCCGGGCTGGGCGGTTGCCCATTCGCTGCACACAAGGGTGCCGCCGGCAATGTCTGCACCGAGGACCTGGTGTTCATGCTCGACGAGATGGGCATCGAGACCGGTATCGATCTCGACAAGCTGATCGAAGTCGCGCAACTCGCCGAAGACATTGTCGGACATCCGCTGCCTGGTTCGGTGAAGATGGGCGGCAGCTTGTCGGCGTTGCGTGAGAAGATGCACTGAGCAGACGGAGGAAATGTCATGTCGCTGACAAAGACGCTCGGCCGGTTCGTCGCCGACCTGTCGCCCAACAAGCTGCCCGAGGACGCGGCCCGTATCGCGCGCCTGGGCTTCATCGATTGCATCGGCACCATGATTGCCGGTCGGCGTGAAGACTGCGTTCGGATCATGAAGCAGGTACTGGCGCCAGCCGACGGTCCTGCGACCCTCACATTCGGCAAGGAAAAGAGCACGGCACCGGAAGCCGCCTGGATCAACGGCACGGCGGCACACGCGCTGGACTACGATGACGTTGGCCTGCGCGGCCACCCCAGCACGGTGCTGGTCCCCGCGATCCTCGCGGAGGCCGAGGCGCTTGGGTCCACCGGAGCCGACATGATCGTGGCGTATGTGGCCGGCTACGAAACCTGGGCCGAACTGTTCCGTCGTGATTCCGGACTGCTGCACAAGAAGGGATGGCATCCCACCGGCCTGTACGGTGCGGTCGGTGCCGCCGCCGCCTGTGCATCGCTGCGTCGTCTGGATGCCGACAAGTCGGCACAGGCGATCGCACTGGGTGCGTCGCAAAGCTCCGGCCTGATGGCGAATTTCGGCACGATGACCAAGCCGTTCCACGCCGGAAAGGCGGCACATGCCGGCATCATGGCGGCGCGTCTCGCCGAGGCGGGATTCACTGCGAGCACCGACGCGTTGGAGCATCCGCAAGGCTTCCTGCATGCGATCTCCCCCACCGGCACAGAGGATCGCACCAGCGAAGCGAAACCCGGCAAGACCTGGGCAATCCTCACGCAGGGCCTGGGGATCAAGAAATACCCCACCTGCTACTGCACGCATCGCGCGATCGACTGCATGTTGGACCTGGTGAATTCGACCCCTGTCAAAGCCGATGAGGTGAAGAAGATCACCGTCAACATCAGCGATTATTTTGCAACGGTGCTGCGCAACCACCAGCCTGATACCGGCCTGTCCGCCAAGTTCAGCATGGAATTCGCGATGGCGAGCGGCATCATCGCGAAGCGCGTCGGCCTGCGCGAGCTGACCGACGAGTTCGTCCAGCGGCCGGATATTCAGGCACTGATGCGCAAAGTCGAAATCGTCACCACCACCGAATACGATTCCGAGATGCCCGGCGCGGCGCCACAGGATTCGGTGAAGGTCGAACTGACCGATGGCGGCACGCTCGCCGGCGAACCAGTCAGGCGCGCCACAGGCCACGCGTCACGGCCTCTGACCGAGACACAGATCTACGATAAATTCGCCGACTGCCTCGATGCCGGCGCATCCGACATCCCAGCCGATGCGCTGTTCAAGCGGCTGTCCGCGATCCAATCGCTGTCGGCACGGGAAGTCACCGCGCTGCAGTAACCCCGTCGCCCATTGCCGTGGCCAGGACAACCCGGCCACGGCGCTCTTCCCGGACCGCTCGAAAGTGAGATCCGACAATCCAGCACAATTGCCCGGATGCTCGCCTTCGCGAGTATGACAGGAGGCTGGCGAGAATCTGATCATTCCGCTACCCTGTCCCGCAAAGCCAAAAGCACAGGGGGAAATCTCAATGTCCGTGGACACGCCACAACGCACGCGCCTGATCGTCCGTCGTCGCAATCTGCTACAAGGCGCCGGTGGCCTCGCAGGCATCCTCGCGATCGGCAAGGCGCCGGCTGTTGCGCAGACCAAGCCTACCAAGCTGATCATCGCCCACATTACCCCTGTGCCGGAGTCCGGAGCGGTCGCACTCGACTGGTTCGCCAAGACGATGACCGAACGATCGAAGGGCGAGCTACAGGTTGAGTTCCACGGCGGCACGCTGCTGACCAAGGAAATCGACGTGATGAACGGTGTGAAGACCGGCAGCGTCGCGATCGGCACCCCATCCGGCGCCGCGGCGACGATCTTCCCGGAGATGGGCGTGTTCCTGGTCGGCTACCTGATCAGCTCCTACGATCAGGCCTACAAGATCCTCAACGGCAAGGTCGGCGATCAGCTCGACAAGACATTCCAGGAAAAGTACGGCGTCAAAGTGCTGTACTATTTCGACTATGGCTTCCGCCACGTTTGGAACGCGCGCCACGCGATCAGCGAGCCCCGCGACCTGCGCGGGCTGAAGATCCGCACCCAGCCGTCAAAGGTCTTTACCGACACGGTGAACGGCATTGGCGCAGTGGCGGTGCCACTCGGCTGGAACGAGGTGATCACTGCCGCACAGCAGGGCGTGATCGACGGCGCCGATCTTCCCGTCGTCAACATGATTCCTCTCAAGGCCTATGAGGTTTCAAAATACTACTCGATGACCGGGCACAACTATGGGTCCACCCTGGTCGGCATGAACCTGGGGATGTGGAATGCATTGCGCCCCGATCAGCAGAAGCTGATGCTCGACGGCGCGCGAGAGGCCCAGGCGATCATGCGCAAGAACACGGAAAGCATCGATTCGCTGGCCGAGGCCAAACGACTGCTCGAACCGCTGGGCATGACCGTGAACATGCCGGATCATGCACCATTCAAGAAGCTGGCGCAGGAGAAGGTTTGGCCGCAATACCAAAAGCAGTACGGCGAACTGTGGGATCTGATCACCGCCGGCACAGTTTGACATCGTGAGCAGCAGTGCTGGCGCGAGGACGGTGCAGATCGTCCTCGCGATCCCCAAGATTGTCACCGGCGGCCTCGTCCTGCTGGCAATTGGGGTCATGCTGTATGGCGTGTTCATGCGCTACATCATGCTGCCGATCACCAACTGGCTCGACGTCGATCCGGTGAACTTCTTCTGGGTCGAGGAGGTTGGTGAAACGACGCTGATCTGGCTCACCTTAGTCGGCGCGGCAGTCGCCGTTGCCGAGCGCGGCCATTTCACCTTGACCATTCTTACCCACCATTTGCCCCTGCGGGCCCAGCGCATCATCCACGTCGCCAATAATCTGCTGATCGCCGCGAAGCCACGCAGTGGCTGTTTCTGACCGGCGTGGCAATCATGACCATGCTGTTCGGCATGCTGCTGGAAGGGCTACCGGCAGCCGTGGTGCTGATACCCGTGGTGTTCCCGATCGCCACAAGGATCGGCATCCATCCAGTACATTTCGATATCGTGCAGACTGCGGCGGTGGGCATCGGACTTTTCATGCCACCGATGGGTGTCGGGCTGTTGATGGCGCTGCGCTTTGCCAATGTTTCGGTGTTCGACCACGCGCGCCACTACTGGCCGTATCTGGTCGCGCTGCTGGTCGGCCTGATGCTGATCATCTGCATCCCCGAGCTATCGCTGTTCCTGCCCCGCAGCGCCGGGTTCATAAAATAACCCGGGTGACGTCACCAAAGCGGATCGATCGGCGATTTTCCCGCCAGCACCGCGGCAATGTTGTCCAGCGCGCGGAAGCCCATGGCGTTGCGCGTCTCGATCGAGCCGCTGCCGATATGCGGTGACAGGATCACGTTGTCGAGCTTGGCAAATCGCAGATCGTAGTCCGGCTCCGCGCGGAATACGTCCAATCCCGCAGCGAACAACTGGCCCGACGTCAGCGCGTCCAGGAGCGCGTCCTCATCCACCAATCCGCCACGCGACACGTTTACCAGTACTGCGCCACGGGGCAGTCGCGCCAGCGCCTGGGCATTGACTAACCGGTCCGTCACCGGGCCGGCCGGCGCATGCAGCGACAGGAAATCGCAATGTGGCAGCATGTCCTGGAATGCCGAGAAGTACTGCGCCCCCTGCTCCAGGTCCGGCGGCAGCCGGTTGCGTGAGTGGTACACGATCCGCATGTCGAAGCCTCGCGCGCGCTGCGCTACGGCACGGCCAATGCGGCCCATTCCGAGGATGCCGAGTGTCTTGCCGGTCACGCGCACACCCAGCAGATCGCCCTGGCCTATGCGATACCGCCAGCCTGCGCGCATAATCTTGTCGCACTCGTACGCCCGGCGCGCCGCGGCCAGCAGCATCATGAAGGCGAAATCGGCCGTGCACTCGGTCAGCACGCCCGGCGTGTTGGTCACGAAAATCCCCCGCGCCTTCGCCGCCGCCACGTCGATATGGTCGTAGCCGACACTGCTGGTGGCGCCGATCCGCACGCTGGCCGGCAGGTTCACGATCGCGTCGGCGCCGAGCGGCAGCGTATTGGTAAACATGATCGCGTCAGCCTGGTGGCGCGTCGCCGCCTCGATCACCTGCGCCACCGTCATGTCGTCCTTGCCCTCCACCACGACCGCGTCAAATTCGGTCTGCGCGCGCGTCACCACGTCGCGCGGCATCAAGGCGGCAAGCACCAGCCGTGGCCTCATCAGCACGTCTCCCTGTTCTGCCGCCTTTATCGCCAACCTGGCGAGGTTGCGGAAGGGGGCCTTCGCGCGGCACCCTGGTACTCGGACCGGAGGCTTATCTATGCCACGCACTGTCGTTATCGGCGGCGGAATCATTGGCTCCTGTACGGCGTATTTCCTCGCCGGGCACAGCGACGTCATTGTCCTGGAGAAGGACCCCACCTACCAGTATGCCTCCACGACATTGTCCGCCGCCTCCATTCGCACCCAGTTCTCCCTGCCGCTCAATGTGCAGATGTCGCTGTTCGGCGCCGGCTTTTTTGAAACCATGCCGGAACGGATCGGCTTGGTCCGTCGCGCCTATCTCGTGCTGGCGGGTCCTGACGGAGCGGACACCCTGCGCGCCAATCGCCGGACGCAACTCGCGCAAGGCGCGGACGTGGCGCTGTTTGAAGGCGCGGCGATCGCACGCCGTTTCCCCTGGTTGAACACCTCCGACCTCGCGTGTGCAACGCTTGGACTGGAACACGAGGGCTGGTTCGACGCCTACAGCCTGCTGCGTGCCGTGCGCGCCGATGCGATCGAGCGCGGCGCACGATACTTGCACGACAAAGCGGTGGCGATCGATCTGGCCGACGGTCAGGCAACCGCGGTCCACACCGCGTCCGGCGAACAAATCGTCGCTGATCATGTCGTCATCGCCGCGGGCCCTGCATCCGGCCGCGTCGCCGCCCTGATCGGGATTGCCTTGCCGATCGAACCGCGCAAGCGCACCGTGTTCATGATCCGCGCGCCGCTCGACAATACCGGATTGCCGCTGGTGTTCGATCCGTCAGGCTTGTGGCTGCGCCCCGAAGGCGACGGCTTCATCTGCGGCATTTCGCCACCGGAATCCGCGGATTTCGACGCCACCGGTGACTTCGATCCCGACATGGACATGCTCGAGGACCTCGTCTGGCCCGCGCTGGCACACCGCATCCCCGCTCTCGAGCAACTTCGCCTGCAACGTGCGTGGGCGGGCCATTACGACATGTGCCTGCTCGACCACAACGCGATCATTGGGCCGTATCCGGATATTCCCAACGTGATCCTCGCGTCCGGCTTCTCCGGCCACGGCGTCCAACACGGCCCCGCCACCGGACGCGCCGTGGCCGAGTTGATCCGCTTCGGTGCCTACCGCACGCTGGACCTGACGCCATTCGGCTATCAGCGCGTACGCGACAATCAGCCGATGCCGGAGAACGTGGTCTACTGATTGTCGATCAAGCGCCCACCGGGTGTTGCGTGCTGCACCTTGCCACACGCCGTTCGAACGGCTTGACTGGCCATTCCCATCGACCCATCCGAGGAATTGATGTCTTCTGCTCGACTTGCCGTGGATATCGGCGGCACCTTTACCGATCTCGCGCTCGAGCACGACGGCAGGCGCACTACCATGAAGGTCCTCACTACGCCGGCGGCACCCGAACAGGGCGTGCTGGCCGGTGTACGCGAGATCCTGCAGACATCCGGCGTGGCAGCCGGCGACATCGGCATCGTCATTCATGGCACGACGCTCGCCACCAATGCAGTCATCGAGCGCAAGGGCGCACGCACCGCGCTGCTCACCACACAGGGTTTCCGTGACGTCATCGCGATGGGCAACGAAAGCCGTTACGACCAGTACGATTTGAATATCGTCCTGCCCGAACCGCTGGTGCCGCGCCACCTTCGTCTGGCGGTGCCGGAACGCCTGGACAACGAGGGCAACATACTCCTGCCGCTCGACGTCACAGCGGTCCGCTCATTGGTGCCAGTGCTGCGGCGCGAACGCGTCGAGAGCATCGCGGTCGGCCTGCTGCACGCCTTTGTCAATCCCACCCACGAACGCCGGGTGCGCGATGTGCTGTCCGAGGAACTGGTCGATATTCCGGTTTCCCTTTCCAGCGACGTGTCGCCCGAAATGCGCGAGTGGGAGCGGTTCTCCACCACGGTCGCCAACGCCTACGTGCAGCCGCTGATGGCGCGCTATCTGCGCAGGCTGGCAGATGGATTGCGCGCAGCTGGAATCAACGGTCCGATATTCCTCATGCTGTCCGGTGGAGGGTTGACCACGATCGAAACTGCCTGCCGCTTTCCGATCCGCCTGGTCGAGAGCGGTCCGGCCGGCGGTGCAATCTTCTCCGCCACCATTGCACGCCAATGCGGCATTACGAACGTGCTGTCATTCGACATGGGCGGCACGACCGCAAAGATTTGCCTGATCGATGATGGCAAGCCACAGACGGCGCGCGCCTTCGAGATCGCTAGGGTGGGACGGTTCCGCAAGGGGTCCGGTCTGCCCCTGCGAATTCCGGTGATCGAGATGGTGGAGATCGGTGCCGGCGGAGGCTCGATCGCGCATGTGGACACGATGGGCCGCATCGCTGTGGGCCCGGAAAGCGCCGGTGCCGATCCTGGCCCTGCCTGCTACGGACGCGCGGGAACCGAACCAGCGGTCACCGATGCCAACCTCGCACTCGGCCGCTACGATCCGGCGCGTTTCGCCGGCGGCACGATGAAGCTGGATGTGGCGGCAGCACACGGTGCGCTGCTGGCACGGGTGGGAAGCAAACTCGGACTGACCGCTGAGATGGCCGCTCTTGGCGTGATCGAGATGGTCGATGAGAACATGGCCAATGCCGCACGCGTGCACGCGATCGAGTCCGGCAAGACCTATGAAGGCCGCACGCTCATCGCATTCGGTGGTGGCGGCCCGGTCCACGCCTGCCGCGTGGCGGAGAAGGTCGGCATCCGGCGCGTGCTGGTGCCGTCCGGCGCCGGCGTCGGCAGCGCCATCGGGTTCTTGCGCGCACCTGTCGGCTATGAGGTCGTCCGTAGCCTCTATCAGCGGTTTTCCTCGTTCGATGTGATGGCAGTGAACACGCTGTTGGCTGACATGGAAGCCGAGGCGATTGAGGTCGTGGCGCAGGGCAGCTTCGGCGCACCTGTTGTGCAGCACCGCGTCGCCTACATGCGCTATGTGGGCCAGGGCCACGAGATTCCTGTTCCCTTGCCGGCGCGCCCGCTTGGCGAGGAAGACGTCTCAGCGATCCGCGGCGCCTATGATGCCGAATACACCCGCTTCTACGACCGCCCGGTACCCGGTTCGGACGTGGAAATCATGAGCTATGCCGTCGTTGTGGCGACGGTGCCGCGCGATGAACCCGGTGCACCGGTGGCAGGAGACGATGCCCTGTTCGCGCCGGACGCCGCACCTTCACGCAGCCAATTGGTGCGCGATACGACGACAGGCGAAGTCTCGCCATGGTCTATCTATGATCGCGCCGCATTGTCGCCGGGCGTGCAGATCGCTGGCCCGGCGATCATCGCCGAAGACGAAACCTCGACGCTGGTCAGCCAAGGCTGGCGGGCAACGGTGAACGGATTGGGCTATATCGAATTGACCCGGGAGACCACCTGATGGCGCACGAAACCAACGCCCTGGCACAGATCCATCGCCAGATCATGTGGAATCGCCTGATCGCCGTGGTCGAAGAGCAGGCGCAGACGATGATCCGCACAGCATTCTCCACCACCGTGCGCGAAGCCGGCGACCTCTCTGCCGGCATATTTGACCTCGCGGGACGCATGATGGCACAGGCGGTCACCGGCACGCCCGGACACGTCAATTCGATGGCCGAAAGCGTCGGCCACTTCCTGCGCAAGTTCCCGGCCGCGACCATGCAGCCGGGCGATCACTACATCACCAACGACCCATGGCTCGGCACTGGCCATCTGCACGACCTGACGGTTGTCACCCCGGCTTTTCACAACGGCCACATCGTCGGTCTGTTCGCCAACACGGCGCACGTCATCGACGTTGGCGGCCTCGGCATGGGACCGGAAGGCCGCTCCGTGTTCGAAGAAGGCATGTACATCCCGATTGTGAAGTGCTTCGAGCAAGGCCGGTCGAACGAGACCTTCTTCGACATCATCCGCGCCGGTTCCCGCTTGCCGGTCGAGCTCGAAGGCGACATTTACTCGCTGTGTGCCTGCAACGACGCCGGGGCGCATCGCCTTGCCGAGATGATGGACGAGTTCGAGATGGACAGTCTGGATCTCCTCGCAAGCTTCATCTTCGAAAGCTCGCATCGCGCAACTTTGGCAGAGATCGCCCGCATCCCCCGAGGAACCTATCGCGCCCAGATCAACTCCGATGGCTACGAGGAACCGGTCACCTTGAAGGCGGAAATGACCATCCTAGATGACGGCATCGAGGTTGATTACGCCGGCACGTCGGGGCTGTCGTCACGCGGCATCAACGTGCCGCCCGCCTATTGCCGCGCTTATTCCTGCTTCGGCATCAAGTGCGTCGTCGCGCCGGAAATCCCCAATAACTGGGCCAGCCTCGCCCCGTTCCGCATGAAGATTCCCGAGGGCTGCATCCTGAATGCGCCGCACCCCTATCCGGTATCCGTGCGCCATGTGATCGGCCACCTGCTGCCGGATCTGATGATGGGCTGCCTGCATCAGGCGGTCCCTGAACGCGTCACCGCGGAAGGCGCCTCCGCGTTGTGGAATCCGCCACTGCGCGGGGGTGCGTCAGTCTCCGGGCAGGCTCGCGGCAATCGCCCGGTGGTGCCGGACTTCGAGATCATCACGTTCAACTCCGGTGGCACCGGCGCGCGCCCGACCAGCGATGGGCTGAACGCCACCGCTTTCCCATCCGGTGTGCGCACGATGCCGGTTGAAGCCACCGAAAACGTCGCGCCGATCATCTTCTGGTCGAAGGAATTGCGACCGGATTCCGGTGGCGCCGGACGCACCCGCGGCGGCACCGGCCAGATCATGGAGATCGGCGCCAAGGGCGATATGGAATTTGCGGTGAACGCTACGTTCGACCGGATTGCCAATGCCCCGAAAGGACGCGAGGGCGGTCTGGACGGCGCTCACGGCGTGGTCGCGTTGAAATCAGGCAAGACGCTGCGCACCAAGGGCTTCCAGGTGATCCCCGACGGCGACCGGTTGATCCTGAAACTACCGGGCGGTGCCGGCATGGGAGATCCGACGGCTCG
The DNA here is from genome assembly GCA_036265005.1 of Acetobacteraceae bacterium. Lineage (GTDB taxonomy): Bacteria > Pseudomonadota > Alphaproteobacteria > Acetobacterales > Acetobacteraceae > JAMXLO01. The sequence goes on from DATAPW010000254.1 coordinate 11,168, forward strand.
CGACCCCAACCTGGTCGCTCGCGACGTACGCGACGGCCTGGTGTCGGCAGATAGCGCCAACACGCTCTACAAGGTCTCGATCGCGGACGAAGGCGAAGTGGACGCGGACGCAACCGCCAAATTGCGAAGCTGACTGGTTTCCCACGCAACCACACGCGCACAACCAAGACCATTGCCTGTCCGGGCGGACCTGCCCTAAGCTCGAACCCAAGCATCAAAAGCGACCCGTGTGCGCCGATTTCGGCGGGCGCGGGCCAAACAGGGAGAGCCAAGTGGACGAAGCCCTCGAGAAGTCGGCTATGCGCAAGATCTACATGCGACTGCTGCCGTTTGCGATTTTTACCTACTTCCTGGCGTATATCGACCGCATCAACGTGAGCTTCGCCGGCCTCACCATGCGTGGCGATCTCGACCTGTCAGCGACAGCCTTCGGCTTTGCTGCCGGTACATTCTACTGGGGCTACTTTATCTTCGAGGTACCCAGCAATGTCGTCCTGGAGAAGGTCGGCGCAAGGCTGTGGATCGCGCGGATCATGATCACGTGGGGGATCTTTGCCGGGTTGACGGCATTGGTCGTTGGCTCGACCAGCTTTTCTGTCGTTCGGTTCCTGTTGGGCGCGGCCGAGGCCGGATTCTTCCCCGGAATCGTACTCTACTTCACGTATTGGTTTCCGGCGCATCACCATGCGCGCATCGTCTCGGGCTTCCTGATCGGCTTGCCGATCGCAGTGGCAGCCGGTGCACCGATCTCCACCGCGTTGCTGGGCATGGAGGGGGTACTGGGACTTCACGGTTGGCAATGGATGTACATCGCCGAGGGCGTCCCGACCGTTCTCATCGGAGTCGTTACGTTCTTCGTTCTGACCGACAGGCCAGAACAGGCGAAGTTCCTGACGGCGGAAGAGAAAGCCTGGCTGGGCGCGAAGCTGTTGGCGGAGCGCAAAGCCAAGGAGGCGGTGCGGACATTCAGCATGTGGGAGGGTATGTTCAATCCCAAGGTGCTGCTGCTCGCGCTGAACTATTTCGGCATCGTCGTCGCCAGCCTCGGTGTGCTGATCTTCGTTCCGCAGATGATCAAGTCGCTCGGCAACCTCAGCAACATGACGGTCGGCTGGTTGACTATGATTCCCTACATTACTGGCGGGATCGGACTGGTGGTCTGGGGCCGCATTTCTGACCGCATGCACGAACGGCGGTGGAACCTGCTCGGTGCCTGCCTGGTATCCACGATTGGACTGGTCATCACGGGCATGACGATGGGGACGTGGTGGGCCATGGTCGGCCTGTCGATTGCGACGTTTGGGTTCTACGGCTCGAAGGGACCGTTCTGGTCGATGCCGCCGATGTTCCTCACCGGCACTGCCGCGGCTGCCTCGATCGCGTGGATCAATTCGATCGGCAATCTCGGCGGGTTCTTTGGACCGTGGTATGTCGGCGTGATCAAGGACATGACCGGCAGCTTTTCCGGCGGATTGTACGGGCTGGCGTTCCTGTGCCTGATCTCCTCGATCGTCTGTGCGTTCTTCCTGCATATTCCCAATCCGGTGCGCACACCGACAGAAGCTGTCGGCGCGGAAGCGACCTAGTTCGATCTCCTGCTGCAACCGGCGCCATGCACGTCTGGGCATGGCGCGTGGGCTGCGGTAAATGGGCGGTCCGAAATCTTTAAGGACGCGTCCCCATGGCCCTCCGCTGCGATCTGATCATCCGCGATGCCACCGTCTTCGACGGGACGGGCGCGCCTCGTCTCCTTGCTGACGTCGGCGTAACCGGCGACCGGATCGTCGCGGTCGGCGATCTCGGCGCGGCGACGGCAGATCGCGACGTCGTCGGCACCGGGAAGGCCTTGGCCCCCGGCTTCATCGACGCGCACACGCACGATGATCGCGCTGTGCTATGCGGCCCGGAATGCATGCTGTGCAAAATGTCGCAAGGTGTCTCCACTGTCGTCGTCGGGAACTGCGGCATCAGCCTGTCGCCGGTCCGTATGAAATCGCGTCCGGTTCCACCGCTCGATCTGCTGGGCGACGAGTCCTGGTGGACATTCGACAGTTTTGCCGAGTACGCCGGACGCCTTGCGCGCGATCCGTCGCCGGTGAACACCTACGCCCTGATCGGCCACATGTCGCTGCGTGTCGAGGCAATGGGCGGCGATACCCAACGCGTCGCCACCGACAAGGAAGCCGCACATATGCAGCACCGCCTCGCCGAGGCGCGGGCGCAGGGGGCATCAGGCTTTTCCACCGGACTGTATTATCCGCCCAACATCATGGCCCCGACCGAGGAGGTGATTGCCGTCGCCGAGGCACTCCGCAATGCTGGTGGAGTCTATGTCACGCACATGCGGGATGAAGCGGACGACGTACTTGTCTCGATCGAGGAAACTCTGCGGATCGGTCGCGCGGTGAACGCGCCGGTGGTGATCAGCCACCACAAATGTTCCATGCCAGAAAATTATGGCCGCTCGCTGGAGACGTTGCCGCGGATCGATGTCGCTGCCGCCGCGCAGCGGGTCGATTTCGATGTGTATCCCTACGCCGCCGGTTCGACCGTATTGATGCCGGAGCGCTTGCGGCCGGATGTTCCGGTGCAGATCACCTGGTCGATCCCGCACCCGGACGTCGCAGGTCGCATGCTGGACGATATCGCGCGTGAGTGGGGCACGACACCACGTGATGCAGCCGACCGCCTGCTGCCAGCCGGTGCGATTTTCTTCCAGATGGACGAGCAGGATGTGCAGCGCATCCTGGCGCACCGCCTGGCGATGATCGGCAGCGACGGCTTGCCGCACGATGCATTCCCGCATCCACGGCTTTGGGGCACCTTCCCGCGCGTGCTCGGGCATTATGCCCGCGATCTCGGCCTGTTCAGCATGGAAGACGCTGTGCACAAGATGACCGGCCACACCGCCGATGTGTTTGGCCTGGTTGATCGCGGGGTCATCCGTGCCGGCGCCTACGCCGACCTGGTGCTGTTCGATCCCACAACCGTTCGCGATGCTTCGACCTTCAAGGAGCCGACCAGGCCGGCCGATGGAATTCTGGAAACCTGGATCAATGGCCAGTCAGCTTACGTGCACGGCCAAGGCGCAACGCAGGCACGCGCCGGCCGGCTGCTGACCCGCAATCGGTAGGGGAACAGCGGAGCGCATTTCGTTCGTGCAGGAAGGCGGATTGCGCTCCGCGGTTCCGCTCTACGAACCCGCCTGAGTGGTCGGAAATGCCAGGGGAACCGCCGCCTCCGGTGTTTGCAGCCAGAACGTGAAGCTCTCCTCGATGTAGAGCCTTACGCGCTCCGCATCGTGATCCAAGTATCCGATCGAGAAATCCTGCCCAACGGTCAATTGGAAGTCACCGCCGCGCATCGACAGAACGACGGCGCCGTCGAGGCCGGGTGCCCATACCAGCGGACCGTCGATCAGATCCCGCACGTGCTCCAGTACAGGGTAACCTGCCTGCGTCGATTCAGTGAGGCTGGTGTAGCAGCGCTCGCTCAACGCCACTGCGAACGGCCCATCGATGCCGGCGTCGCGCAGCCGGTTCACCGCGGTCGCCACAAGGACCGGATAGCTTGCGTAGTCGTCGCCCAAGGCAACCGTTGCATCGCCGCTACCCTCGCAGATCCCGCGAATGCCGGCCGTCGCGTAGCCGTGGAAGACCACCCGATCCTCCGCAATGGCAATGCTGCGAGCTGCTGCGATGACCGGGTCAGTGTCCGGATCCTGGGCACCACGATCGATCGCGTCCAGCTCGCTGCGGAGCATCTCGAATGGCACGCGCAGTTCGACCATCGGCAGCACTTGGCGCAGTCGCGCTTCGACTGTGCTGCGGGGCGGCGGTTCAACCTGCCGGATGCGGCCGGTGCCGACGGCAGAGGCATCCCACCCTTGCGGACCAACGAAATCGACCAACTTCCGAGCTGCCAGCGTCGTCTTCAGCGTCCGCGTTGCCTCTTTGTCGATCTCCTGCCAACCCGCGTCCGAAATCGGCGCAAGCTCACGGAACAGATGGTTCATTGTTCAACCCTTCAGGCTGCCAATGGACAAGCCGCCGCCAGTGGCCGGGATGGCATCTCCCGCGGACGCCTCGCGGATCGGTCCTTCGCTGAATAGATACGTTCGTAGGTGCGTCTCGAACTCCCGGTCATGCCGCCGCAGCCATTCCAGCAGCATTGAGCAGTGCTCCTTCTCCTCGTTGCGGTTGTGTCGCAGCACGGCCTGCAGTTCAGCATTGCCACTGGCCTTGATCCGCTGATTGTACCAATCGATCGCCTCGAGCTCCTCCATGATTGTCGAGATTGCCCGATGCCTGTCGAGAATGTCCGGTCCAAGCGTTTCGCGATCCTCATGCAGAGCTTCGCCGGCCATCGTCTCACCTCGCCCGTTTCGCAGCTGCCTGATGTTACCGCGCACCATCCGCTTGGACAGACCCTGGCACGCGAACGTGAGTGCGGGGCGCATAACACGGATGCCGTAACTTCATTGCTTAAACCACGACAGATATGCTGTCCTATCGCCGATGGACGGCATATTGCTCTCCCTGCTTGGGTTCTCGGTCGCGATGTACATCACGCCGGGTCCCAACAACGTGATGGTCGCAGCTTCGGCGGCGAATCACGGCATCCGCGCGACCATGCCGCACATGCTCGGCATCGCGACCGGCTTTGCAATGATGCTGACCTTGGTTTGCGCCGGCCTTGGTTCAGCACTCGTCAACTGGCCCTTGCTGTTGCCGCTGTTCCGTTGGGTGGGCACCGCGTGGCTGTTGTATCTCGCGTGGCAGATTGCGCGTGCGGGGGCACCGGGCGAAGGCGGCAGGACGCGCGTGCTGGGCTTCATGGGGGCTGTCGGATTCCAGTGGATCAATCCCAAGGCGTGGTTGATCGCAGTCGGCGCGGCCGGTGAATATCTGTCGCCGAACCAGCCCATTGCCCTTCAGCTCGTGCGCATCTTCCTGATATTCCTCGCCGTCGGCATGCCGTGCCTGATGGTGTGGGCCCTGCTGGGCAGCGGCGCCGGTCGCCTGCTGCATTCACCGGCGCGGCTGCGGGCCTTCAACGTCACGATGGCCCTGCTGCTTGTCGTCTCGGTGCTGCCGGTGTTGATTGAAGACTGACGGCCGAGAGGAAGCGACATGAAGATCACCCGCATCGATGCGTTCCAGGTGCGCTGGACGCCGGACGAAAAGCCAACGCAGCACAGCGCATTCGTCCGCATCTTCACTGACCAGGAAATCGATGGAATCGGCGAAGCATCGCCGATGCTGGGAGGCTTGGCGTCACTCGGCATCATCAGGCACGATCTCGCGCCAGCGTTGCTCGGCAAGGATCCGCTCGATC
>DATAPW010000255.1:0-17560 GCA_036265005.1 Acetobacteraceae bacterium
GGATGGTGTACAGTGCGGCGAGGATGAACACGTCGATCAGCGGCTGCTCCTTCAGCCGCAGCGTGTAGGCCAGTGACAGCACCGCGTAGCCGGCAAGGGCGGTCCAGGCGCCGCTCGCCACCGCCAGCAGCGCACCGGCCAGCAGCAGGACCGGCACCATCGCGAGACCGGTCGCCAGCGACAGCGCGCCGCTCGCGAACGGACGCAGCCGCTTGCGTGGATGCGCCCGATCGGCCGCGAGGTCGGACAGGTCGTTCAGCAGGTAGATCGCCGAGGCGGTCGCGCAGAACGCCGCCATGATCGCCAGCGAATGCCGCCATGCCGTGCCGTTGGCAAAATCGCCGGCGGCGAGCAGCGGCACCAGGGTGAACAGGTTCTTCACCCACTGGTACGGCCGCAGCGCCCGCAACGCGGCCCGCGGGCGAGAGACACCGTCATCGATCACGCCGACCACGCGGTGGGCCCTGGCCGCGGCGCGCGACACCGAGCGCGGTGCGTTCACCACCACCGCCCCGGCAGCACGCTGCCAGACCGCATGATCGGTCCGGTCGTTGCCGGCGTAGACGAAGCCATGCTCACCGAAGCGGCGACAGAGTTCGTTCGCCTTGCGGTCGCCTCGCAGGTTGCCGACGCCGTCGGATGCGATCACCTCGTCGAACAGCCCGAGTTGCGCCGCCACGGCATCGGCCACGTGCTGATCGGCCGCGGTGGCCAACACGATCCGCCGGCCGCGCGCACGGTCCTGTTCGAGCAGCCGCAGGACCCCTTCGCTGTACGGCAACTGCGCTGGGGCAAACTGCCAGCGCAGTGCCAGTTCCTGCTTCAGCCGCGCACGCCCGGCGGCAAGCCAGCCCGGCAGGCGGAACAAGGTGCGCCAATCCGCCAGCACCACGGCCAGTGCCGCCTCGTGCAGCGAATTGATCCGCAGCAGCGTGCCGTCCAGGTCGACGCAGAGCGGCAGTTCGCTGGTGGCCGGAGTTTCCACGGCCGCAGGCTGGTCGGCGCCCTGATTGCGTTGGGCCAGGCCCGAATCGGCCTGCAGCGTGATGCCCGCAGGATCGTGCGCCAGTGCGGGAACGGCCATGCCGGACGACCAGACCATGGTCCGCATCCATTGCAGCAAACGTAACAACCGAGACTCCTGGCGACGACTGTAAACTGCCGAAGCCCTATAGCAGACACCCGGTCCGCCGTAGGGCGGAAAAGCGCAGCGCATCCCGCCTCATGTCGGCGGCATGCGCTGCGCTGTTCCGCCCTACGCTTCTACGCCTCCGCGGCGGCTGGCTCGCGGCCGACGCGGACCTTGTCCACTCGCCGGCCGTCCATCTCGAGCACCTCGAACCGCCAGCCGCCGAACACGATCCGGTCGCCCACCCGGGGCACCCGACGCAACAGCGCCAGCACCAGCCCCGCCAGCGTGTGGTAGCTGCCCTCGGCCGGCAGGTCGGGCAGGGACAACCGCGACTTCAACTCATCGACCGGCATCATCCCGTCCATCACCAGCGCGCCTTCGCCCTCGCCTTCGGCGCCGCCCGGCTGCGACTCCGCGTCGGACGGATCGCCGACGATCGCCTCCAGCACGTCGGCCGCCGTCACCACGCCTTCGAAACTGCCGTACTCGTCCATCACCAGGGCCAGCCCCAGCGTGTCGGACTTCAGCCGTTCCAGTGCATCAAGCGCGGTCACCGTATCGGGCACGATGATCGGCTGGCGCAGCGCCGCCGCCACCGACAATTCGCTGCCGTCCAGGATGCGATCCAGGATATCCTTGGCCTGCACCACGCCGACCACATTGTCCACCGACCCGTCGCACACCACGAAGCGCGAATGCGGCGCCGATTTCAGCGTCAAGGCGATCTCGCGCGGTGGGTCAGTGCGGTCGATCCAGGCGATCTCGGTGCGCGGCGTCATGATCGCGCGCACCGGCTTGTCGGCCAGGCGCAGCACGCGCTCGATCATGTCGCGCTCCTCGGTCTCCAGCACGCCGGCCTGGGTGCCCTCAGCCAGCAGCGCCTTGAGCTCCTCCTCGGTCACCGTCTGCTTGGGCGAGCGATGCAGGCCGAACAGCCGCAGCACCGCCCCCGACGAGCTGTCGAGCAGCCAGACCACCGGCGCGCTGATCCGTGCTGTCCAGGAGATCGCCGGTGCGACCCACGCGGCGGTCAGTTCCGGCCGGCGCAGCGCCAGGTGCTTCGGCACCAGTTCGCCCAGCACCATCGTCAGGTACGTCGTGACGACTACGACCAGCGCGAGCGACAATGGTTCAGCCACCGGCGCCAGCATCGGGAAGCCGGCCAGCCACTCCTCCACATGCACGGCAATCCGGGCGCCGCCGAACACGCCGGTCAGCACAGCCACCAGCGTGATGCCCACCTGCACTGTCGGGAGGAACAGCTGCGGGTCCTCGGCCAGGCGGCGCGCCAACGCCGCCCCAGCGACGCCCTTGCGTTCCAGCACCGCCAGCCTGGCGCGCCGCGCCGAGACCAGCGCCAGCTCACTCATCGAGAACAGCCCGTTCACGATGATCAGCAGCAGGACGAAGACGATCTCCAGAGCTAGGACCATGGCGCAATGATAACGGCCGCCGCGCTTGACCAATAGCCATGCGTCCTGCGATCAGGCACAGAGATGCCCTTGCTCGCGATCCTGTTGAGCGTCCTCGGACTGATCCCGTTCATCGGATGCGGGCTGGGAGCGCTTGGAACGGATCCGGCCACGGCGTCCCGGATGCTGAGCGCGTTGATCGGCTACGCCGCGGTGACCCTGGCCTTTGCCGGCGGCGTGCACTGGGGCTTCGAGCTGCAGTCGCGCCAGCAGGATCGCTTTGTTGAACGCGCGCGGCTCGGCCTGGGCGTCGTGCCACCGCTGGTCGGCTGGGTCGCGCTGCTGCTGCCGCTGGTCGTCGAGCCCTGGGTGGCTCTGCTCGTGCTGATCGCTGCACACATCGGCATGGTGCTGGTGGAGCAACAGGCCGCGCGCCGCGAACTGTTGCCGCCGCACTATCTGTTGTTGCGCTGGGGCTTCACCGTCGTTGCCATTGCCATGATGGTCACCGTGCTGACGTTGCGGCTTTTGGGGCAGACAATCAAATTTTGAACATTCGTCGTGGATTTTGATCCTGATTCATGGTTTGTTAATCGGTGCCACGAACGAGCGCAGCCCAATGTCCGATTCGCATCCGTTGAGTGCCGATATCATCCCGTTCCCGTCGCGCCAGGCACCGCAGCCAGCGGTTGACGGGCAGGAGCGTTTGCGTCGGGCGCTGCTGGCGCTGGATTCGGCGGTGGCCGGGCAACGCGAGGCGGTCGCGGCATGGCGCGGCGCACTCGCGGACCTCGGCACCGCCATGGCCGGGCTCGGCGAGACCATGCAACGCTACCGCGGCAACCTGGACGCTCTCGGGGGACGCGTGGCCAACCTGCATGCCCAGGCGGTCCGCCTCGAGCAGACCGCCGATGCGGCGCTGGCTGCCGGTCCGGACTGAAACCGCTCAAGCAAGCCGCAAGCCGAAGGGTCCGCACAGAGGTCGCCGAGGACCACAGAGAACGCTGGGCAGCAAAGCCTTGAACGCGCTTTGCGCGAAGCGCCGTTGCGGGCTTCCTCGGTGGCTCTCTGTGGTGCCCGGTGGCAGTCTGTGTGGAACCTTCCTTGTCATCGCCGGCTGGCCGGCGGAGAAATCGTCCATGACAGCGCACAGCCTGCTCGCGACGCTCCGGACTGCACGCGTGGTTCCGGTGGTCCGCACGCACGAGGCCCGTCACGCCGCCACTGCCGTGCAATGGCTGCGCGACGCCGGCCTGCGCATCTTCGAGATCACCATGACGATCCCTGATGCGCCCGCGCTGATCCGCGAACTGGCAAGCGATCCGGCGTTGCTGATCGGTGCCGGCACGGTGCCGGACCGCACCACGGCGGAGACCTGCCTCGCCGCCGGAGCACGCTTCATCGTCGCGCCGTGGATCGATGCCTCGCTCGCCGATCCGTGCCGCGCAGCGAATGCCGCGCTGATGCTGGGCGCGCTGACCCCCACCGAGGTGCGTGCCGCCCTGGCGGCGGGTGCCGATGTGGTGAAGGTGTTTCCGGCATCCTCGGTCGGCGGGCCGGCACATATCCGCGCGCTGCGCAGCGTGTTCCCCGACGTCGCGTTCTGTCCGACCGGCGGGGTCGAGCCAGGCAACGTCGCCGCCTTCCTCGCCGCCGGCGCCGCGTTCGTCGGCATGGGCGGCGCACTGGTGGATGAAAAGCGCATCGCCGCCGGCGACCGCGCCGCGATCGAAGCCGCCGCACGGCAGGTGATGGGCCCAGCGTGATGGTCGACCTGCTGTCCATGGGCGAGCCGATGCTGGAATTCAACCAGCTTCCGCGACAACCCGACGGGTCGCAGCATTATCTGGAAGGCCATGGCGGCGACACCTCGAATGCCGCCATCGCCGCGGCGCGCCAAGGCGCGCGTGTCGGCTACATCACCGCACTCGGCCGCGACATGCCAGGTGACAGCTTCATGGCGTTGTGGGCGCGCGAGGGTGTCGATGCCACCACAGTGGCGCGTACCGATCGCTGGCTGACCGGCGTGTATTTCGTCACCCACGACGCGCAGGGCCACCACTTCCTGCACTACCGCGCCAATTCCGCTGCAGCGATGTACACGCCGGACGACTTGCCGAAGGCCGCCATTGCGGCGGCGCGGATGTTCTATGTGTCCGGCATCAGCCAGGGAATTTCCAATTCCGCCGGCGACGCGGTGTCTGCCGCGATCGACATCGCCCGCCGCAACGGGGCAAAGATTGCTTACGATACCAACTACCGCCCGCGGCTGTGGCCGCCGGCTCGCGCGGCCGCCGTGATGCACGCCGCCATGGCACAGTCCGACTACGCGTTGCCGGGGATCGAGGACGTGCAGATCCTCACCGGCCTCACCGACCCCGATGCGATGCTGGACTTTTACCTGCGGCTTGGACCCAAGGTCGTGGTGCTGAAGATGGGCGACGCCGGCGCCTATCTGGGAACGCCGGATCATCGTGTGCGGATTCCGCGGCATGTCGTGCAGGTGGTGGATGCCACCGGTGCCGGCGACGCCTTCTGTGGCAGCTTCCTGGCGCGCATCCTTGCCGGCGACGCGCCTGAGCCGGCGGCACGCTATGCGAACGTCGCGGCGGCACTCAAATGCACGGGCTATGGCGCGGTCGCACCGATTCCGCGTGCAGCCGATGTCTATGCAGTGTTGAATTCCGGGCAGCAAACGGAGAACGACGACAATGTGTGAACTGTGCAGCTTGGTGCCTCGGGCGCATCTGTCGCGTCGCGGCCTGCTCGGCGCGATGTCCGCCGCGCTGGCTGTTGCCGCCGCCGGCCCGGCGCCCTCCGGCACGATCGGCGGCGACGACGCCCTGCGCCGGCTGATGGAGGGCAATGCGCGCTACCGAGCGAACACGACGCGTGTACGCGACTTCGCGGTTGGCCGCGCGGCACGCGTCGCTACGCATCGACCGATCGCCTCGATCCTGAGCTGCGCCGATGCGCGCGTTGGGCCGGAGTTCGTGTTCGACCAGGGCCCGGGCGACCTGTTCGTGGTCCGGGTCGCCGGCAACATCCTCGAGGAGGAAGGCCTGGCCAGCCTGGAATATGCCGCACAGTTTCTCGGCTCACCGCTGATCATGGTCGTCGGCCACAGCAACTGCGGCGCGATGGACGCAGCGATCAAGGTGGTGAAGGACAACGCAACGTTGCCTGGCCATCTGCCGGGGCTCATCGATCAGCTGAAGCCTGCCCTGCTGGCGGCCCAGAAGACGCAGCCCGCGGACCTGCTCGCCGCTGCGATCACCGAGAATGTGCGGCAGACGGTGCAGCGCGTCACCGCTGCGAAGCCGCTGCTTTCCGACATGATCGCCGGTGGGAAGGTGAAGGTCGCCGGCGGCGTCTATGATATTGCGACCGGCAAGGTGACGCTGGTTTGAGGCGTGGGTGCGGCGTGCGTTCACCCGGTCCGCGGCCGTCGCCGCACGTTGGCGCGGACATAGCGGAAATTGAGGATCGCCGGATCCGCCACCACCGGTCCCGGCGCAATCCCGACGATGATCTTCTCGGCGATCGGCCCGAAATCCGCGCGGAAATGCACTGACGACTTCAGCGCCAGGATCGGACACTCGCTCGGCTCGATCCCGACATGTCGCAGGATCGCCTGGTCCAGCGCCTGCATCTTGTGCGACACCACCATCACCCGCACACCGTCGATATCGACCAGTGCGCAGGGCCCTAGGTTGCCGGGATTGCCGGCGCCCATCGGTCCGGTGAGCGTGAACCGTCCATCCGTCAGCTTCAGCACCTGCGCGGTGCAGTCGAACGGCATGCCATCGGATTTGCCCCCGAGCGACAGCGCCAATGACGCGCCTTCGCCGGCCGCCTGGCACGCCGCGACACTCTCCGCATCGTTGATCAGGCAGAGCACCGCGCCGGTTGCTTTCTGCCGCACCAGTTCGGCGAGCAGCCCGGTGGTGTCGCCATGGCCGCCGCCGCCGGGATTGTCCTGGGTATCGGCGATCACGATCGGCTTCGAGGCGCGCGCCGACAGTTGCTTCGCCTCCGCCACCGAATCCGCCGCGGATAACGTGTCCTGCACGAACGACGCCTCGCGCGCGGCGACGTGGGCGGCGAACGCATCCGCCGCCGCATCGGCCTGCGCCTGCGTGTCGGCGTAGGCGGCGATCGCCGGCCCGCAATCGGCGAAATCCGCGTAGGGAAAGCCGAACCCGAACGCCAGTTCGGCGGCGCCCAGGCGCTCCGCCAATGACGCACGCTCCGCCATGATCTCGGTCATCGGCTGCATCAGCGTGCACTGGCTGCCGAGTGGCAGCCAGAATTCGAACTGGCGAAAGGCGCGCGCCCAGGGCCTGCCGCGCTCGATGCGCTGCAGCAGCAGGCGCATCGCCTGCGCGCCGGCGTCCTTCATATCGACATGCGGGTAGGTGCGGAACGGCACCACGGCATCGGCCAGCGTGACCATCTGGCGCGTCAGGTTGACGTGCGGATCGAGACTGATGGTCAGCGGGGTGTCGCCGACGACGGCGCGGACGCGGCGCAGCAGTTCACCTTCGGCGTCGGGGAAACTCTCCACCACGGCAGCCCCATGCAGGTCCAGGTAGACCCCATCGAGCGGCGCCTCGTCCAACGCCCGCGACAGTGCGGCACAGATCAGCGCCGCAATGCGCTCGAACGCCTCGTCCTGTACCGGGCCGGCAGGATTGGCAAACGCCCAGGCGAGCGGAACGATCGTCGCACCATCCGCTTCTGCGATGGCGAGCGCACCCGCTGCGGGCACCGACGTGCCGCGCACCGCTTCGAGTACCGCGGCACCTTCGGTCAGTGGCGGAAACCCCGCCGGATGCACGAAATCGACGTACCGCGTCGGCCTCGGCGCGAAGGAGTGGCTCTCGTGCAGGAAGCCGCCGATGGCAATCCGTCGCGTCATGCCATCCACCCCGGCACCGGCAGGTTTTTCGAGCGCAGGAACTCCGGATTGAACAGCTTCGACTGGTAGCGCGAACCGCCATCGGCCAGGATCGTCACCACCGTGTGGCCCGGGCCGAGTTGCTTCGCGACGCGCACCGCCGCGGCGATGTTGATGCCGGAGGACGTGCCGACCGACAGCCCCTCATGGATCAGCACGTCGTAGATGTGCTGCAGCGCCTCGCCATCGGGGATCCGTTCCGCATCGTCGATCGGTGCGCCTTCCAGGTTGGCGGTCACCCGGGAATTGCCGATGCCCTCGGTGATCGAGCTGCCCTCGATCGACAGGTCCTTGCGCTTCACCCAGCCGTACAGCCCGCTGCCTTCGCAATCGGCCAGCACGATGCGCACCGCCGGGTTCTTCTCCTTCAGCGCGAAGGCCACGCCGGCCAGCGTGCCGCCGGTGCCGCAGGCGCAGGTGAAGGCATCGACCTTGCCGCCGGTCTGCTGCCAGATCTCCGGGCCGGTGACGGCGCGATGCCCCTCGCGATTGGCCAGGTTGTCGAACTGATTGGCCCACACCGCGCCGGTTTCCTCCGCCATGCGCCGCGAGACATGCACGTAGTTGCCCGGGTCGCGATATGGCTTGGCCGGGACCAGGCGCAGGTCGGCGCCGATCATGCGCAGGAAATCGATCTTCTCCTTGCTCTGCGTCTCCGGCATCACGATGACGCAGCGATAGCCGCGCGCATTGCCGACCAGCGTGAGGCCGATGCCGGTGTTGCCGGCGGTGCCCTCGACAATGCTGCCGCCCGGCTTCAGCACACCGCGCTTCTCGGCATCGGTGATGATGTAGAGCCCGGCGCGATCCTTCACCGATCCGCCGGGATTCATGAATTCGGCCTTGCCGAGGATGCTGCAGCCCGTCGCTTCGGAGGCCTGGCGCAGCTTGATCAGCGGCGTCTGGCCGATCGCCGCCGTCAGGTCCTCTTGCCAGTGCGTTCCGTGGTAGAGTTCGGTCATCGCGATCCTCATGCAGCCGGAGTTCTTGCCATGGTTGAGAATGTGCCGCCCACGCGGGTCTGGGAAGCCCTTCGCACCGACCCCCAGGCACAGCTGGTGGATGTGCGGACCGATGCTGAGTGGAATTTCGTCGGTGTGCCGGACCTGGCATCCGCCGGCAAGCAGGCGGTGCTGATCCCGTGGCAGGTCTATCCGACGATGCAGCCCAACGCCGCCTTCAGCGATCAGCTTAAGGAAGCCGGCTTCACGCCGGAGCATCACATCTACTTCATCTGCCGCAGCGGCCAGCGCAGTTTCGCCGCAGCGCAGGCGGCGCAGGCCGCCGGCTTTCCGCACGCGTTCAATGTTGCCGACGGGTTCGAGGGCGCGGTGGACTCGCACGGCCATCGCGGCGTCGCGGCGGGATGGAAAGCGAACGGTCTGCCCTGGCGACAGCGTTAAGCGACCGGTGTGGCGACCAGGAGCCGCACCACCACCATCCAGGGATAGCGCGAATCCAGTACTTGCCCATCCGATGTAGCGAGCCTGCCGTCCGGCGTCACCGGCACGTGCTTCATCGTCACGGCGTCATCGACGTTGCCGCCGACCACGCTGATCTGTCCGGACACCGTCGTATCCACCACGATGTCGCAGTGCCCGGGGAAATGTCCGGCCGGCAAGTCCTCATAGCGCAGGTCGTGCGCATTGCCGCGGCCGATGCAGATCAGGTCGCCTGGCTGCGGTGCATATGTGTCCGGGCGTTCGGCTCTGATCAGCCAACCACTGGTCCGGCCGAGGGCCATCTGCTTGGCGATGTCGATGTAGTCCGAATGGCTGGCTGAATACGGAAAGTGCGGGCCGGCTCCGGCGATGCGCATCACGTAGGACACGAACGCAGCCGACCACGCATAGGTGCCATCCTGGCTGGCGGGAAACACGTTGCCGGTCGCGTCGTGCTTGCCGGTCCAGGCGGCTTCCGGCGCACCGGCGTTCATTGCCAGCCACCAGTATTCGCCGACGCGCTGCCACAGGCCTTGCTGCCGCTCCGGCTTGTCGGCGGGCGTTGCCGGCCGGTAGCTGCCGGGCGGATCGTCATTCACCGGCGAGCCGAACAGCCGCCATTCGCGCAGCGCGATCGCCACCACCGCGTCGCGCGACATCGGCTCATAGGGGATGCGGGCAAACGGCGGCACGTGCGCATCGGGTGCCTGCGGGGGCGCCGCACAGGCGGACAGCAGCGCGACAGCGACCAGCAGTGCCAAACGCATCAACGCCTCCCCGCGATGGCGCGGTTCTCCAGCCGGCTCAACAGCCGCACCACTGGCCAGAGCAGCACGAAATACACGACCGCCGCCGCCACGATCGGCGTTGGATTGTAGGTGACGCTCTGTGCCTGACGCGCCTGATACAGCAATTCCGGCAGAGCGACGACACTGGCGATCGAGGTCAACTTCACCACTTCCAGCGTGTTGGACACCAGGTCGGGCAGCACGTTGCGCACCGCCTGCGGCAACACGACCCAGGTCATGGTCTGCAGCCGGGACAGGCCGGTGCTGCGCGCCGCCTCGGTTTGCCCGGCCGGGACGCTTTCGATGCCGGCGCGCAAGATCTCGCCATAATAGGCGCCGGTGTTGAGGAAGAAGCCGATCGCCACACAACCGAACGCGCCAAGTTCCAGGCCGGCGAACGGCAGGCCGGCGTAGAGGAAGATCAGCAGCACCAGCGGCGGGAAGGCGCGGAAGAAATCGACCCACGCCATCAGCGGCCAGCGCACCCAGGGATGCCGCACCGTGGACAGCATCGCGAGCAGCGCGCCACCGGCGATGCCCAGCGGCACCACGAGGAGGGACAGGCCGACCGTGGTCAGCAGGCCGTGCAGCAGGATCGGCCACGCCGCAACGACGATGTCGACGTTGAGGAAGGTTTCCAGCATCAGCGGAAGGGGGCCCCTCCCCAGCCCTCCCCCGCTGCGCGGCAGAGCGGGCGGTGCTCCACGTTCCGCACCCCCTCTCCCGCGCAGCAGGGGAGGGTCGGGTTGGGGGCAATGCGCCTCATCGCTGCCATGCGAATTTCGTCTCGATCCAGCGTCCCAGCACCACCACCGGCAGGAACAGGACCAGGTAAGCCGCGGCGCCCAGCATCAGCGGCGACGGATTGAAGCTGAGCGACATCGCCGATGACGCCTGCGACAGGATCTCGGACAGCCCGATCACCGAGCCCAACGCGGTCCCCTTGGTGATGGCGATGGTGCGATTGGTCAGCGGCGGGATGGTCAGCCGGATCGCCTGCGGCAGCACGACCGAACTCAGGGTCTGCCAGAAGGTCAGGCCGGTGGAGCGCGACGCCTCCCACTGGCCGCGCGGCACCGCAGTGATGCCGGCCCAGAAAATCTCCTCGGCAAATGCCATCAGCACCAGGCTCAGGCTGGCCCAGGTGGTGCTGAACGCGTCAGGCGAGAAGCCGGCCGAGGGGAGGCCGAAATACAGCAGCACGATCACCACCAGCGGCGGCAGCGCGCGGAACAGATCCACGACGAAGATGATCAGCCAGTTCAGCGGCCGCACGCCGAGAGAACGCAGCAGCGCCAGCACCAGGCCGGCGGCAATGCCTGTCACCACCACCAGCGCCGCCAGACCCACGGTCAGAAAGAAGCCGTCGATGATGGCCGGCAGGTACTTCGCCATCACCGCGGTGTTGAGGAACGTATCGGCGAAGCGATCCCAGCCGGACATTCAGTGCCGCTGGATCTGGCCGATGAAGGCGCGTGTGCGCTCCTCGCGTGGTGCAGCGAAGATCTGCTCCGGCGGTCCCTGCTCGACCACCAGACCGGCGTCCATGAACAGCACGCGATCCGCGGCGGCGCGGGCAAAGCCCATCTCGTGCGATACCACCACCATCGTCATGCCGCTCTCGCGCAGTTCGCGCATCACCGCGAGCACGCCGCCGACCAGTTCCGGATCCAGCGCACTGGTGGGTTCGTCGAACAGCATGACGCGCGGTTCCAGCGCGATGGCGCGGGCGATCGCCACGCGCTGCTGCTGGCCGCCGGAGAGCTGGTTGGGATAGTGCCCGGCGCGATCCGCCAGCCCGACGCGCGCCAGCGCCGCCTGGGCGATGGCATCCGCCTCCGCGCGCCTCTTGCCGGCCACCTTGCGCAGGGCGAGCGTCACGTTGCCCAGCGCCGTCATGTGCGGATAGAGGTTGAACGACTGGAACACCATGCCGATGCGCTGGCGCGCGTGGTTGATGTCGGTGCGGCGGTCCAGCAGGTCGATGCCATCGACCATGATGCTGCCGGAACTGGGTTCCTCCAGGCGGTTCAGGCAGCGCAGCAGCGTGGACTTGCCGGAGCCGGAGGGACCGATGACGAACACCAGTTCGCGTTCGGCCACCGCGAGGTCGATGCCCTTCAGCACGTGGTGCGTGCCGAAATACTTGTGCACCGCGTGCGCTTCGACGATGGGTGCGATCACGGACGAGGATCGGGAAACGGCATCACTGGTACTTGCTGCAATCCGGATCGGGCGCGTTCGGCTCGTAGCCCGGCAGGTCCGGAATGCCATGACCCGGTAAGCTGACATTCTCCAGGTCATCCGGCGCCGGCTTCGAGCCGAACCATTTCTCCGACAGCTTCGCCACCGTGCCGTCCTTCTTCATGCATTTCAGCACGTCCTCCACCTCGCCGCGCAGCGCTGCCTCGTCCTTACGGAACGGTGCGGCCCAATGCGCCTTGGTGTCGCTCAGCAGCAGGTCGGGAACGAATTGCGGGCTCTTGCTGGCTGCGTACTTGATCACCGTGTTGCCCGCGAGATTGGCATAGGCGTGGCCCGACACCACGGCCTGCACTGCGTCGGGCTCGGTGTCGAAGGTCTGCACGGTGAAGCCGTACTGCTCGCCCATCTTCTTCGACAGCGTCTCGTACGGCGTGCCCTTGTTCACCGACACCACCTTGCCCTTGAGGTCCTCCCAACCTTTCAGCGGCGCAGACCCCTTGCGGATGCCGAACTGGAATGCGGTCCACAGATAGCCCTGGGTGAACAGCAGCGCCTGGGCGCGCTCCGGCGTCACCGTGGTGGGTGCGGTGAGGAAATCGTAGCGCCCCGACTGCAAGGCCGGGATGAGACCGCTGAAACTGGCGGATTCGATGACGATGTCCCGATGCATCCGCCGCGCCACTTCGTTGAACAGGTCGATCTGGAAGCCCTCCACGCCGCCGCCGAGTTTCGGCATCGCGTGCGGCGCGTAGGTGCCGTCCACGCCGGTTCGCAGCGGTGGCAGGGTCTGCTGGGCAAACGCGGTGCCGGCCAGCACGGCGAATGCCGCTGCCAGCAGCGGTCGGCGCAAGGTTGTCATGAGGTCTCCTGAACTGCTCGGGACAGCACCATGCAAGCACGATGCCGGAAATGGCGTGCCATCGGGCCTGCGTGGCGCCGGCTATCGAGTAGGGCCGGAAAACCCAGCGCGTTCCGACCGACAGGATCCACCGACATCAAAGCACCAGACCCGGCACGCGAGGGTCAGGCGCGCTCGGGAAACAGCGACAGCAGGCCTTCGGCGCTCGCTTCGCAACGGCCGCGGTCGGTAATCAGGCCGGTGACCAAGCGCGCCGGCGTCACGTCGAACGCCGGATTGGCCGCAGTGCTGTCAGCCGGCACGACACGCACCGTGGCGATGCTGCCATCCGCGGTGCGGCCGGTGACATCGGTGACCTCGGACGCGCTGCGCTGCTCGATGGGGATTTCCGCGATGCCGTCCGCGACCGTCCAGTCGATCGTGGTGGAGGGCAGCGCGACCCAGAACGGCACATCGTTGTCGCGCGCCGCCAGCGCCTTGAGATAGGTGCCGATCTTGTTGGCAACGTCGCCGCGCCGGGTCACCCGGTCGGTGCCGACGATGACCAGATCCACCTCGCCATGCTGCATCAGGTGGCCGCCGGCATTGTCCGCCAGCACGGTGTGCGCCACGCCGTGCCGGCCGAGTTCCCACGCGGTCAGCGCGGCGCCCTGGTTGCGCGGCCGCGTCTCGTCCACCCAGACATGCAGATCGATCCCGGCATTGTACGCCAGGTAAATCGGCGCCAGCGCGGTGCCCCAATCCACCGTGGCCAGCCAACCGGCATTGCAATGCGTCAGGATGTTCACCGGCTTGCCTGGTCTGCCGGCCGCCGCCTGCTCGATCAGCGGCAACCCGTAGCTGCCGATCGCCTCGTTCTGCGCCACATCCTCGTCGGCGATCGCGGCGGCTTCGGTGTAGGCGACGCGCTCGCGCTCGGCCGCCGGCGTGTTGCGCAGCCGCGTCAGCATCCGCTCCAGCGCCCAGCGCAGGTTGATCGCGGTGGGGCGCGTGGCCGCGAGCAAGGCCGCATCGCGCTCCATCGCCGGCGACGACGGATCCTGCCGCAGACCGAGGCACAGTCCATACGCCGCCGCTGCGCCGATCAGCGGAGCGCCACGCACCTGCATGGAACGAATCGCGTGTGCCGCCTGCGCCACGTCGGTGAGCCGCACGATGTCCAGCGTCCAGGGCAGCTTTGTCTGGTCGATGATGCGGACCGACCAGCCGTCGTCCGGATCGATCCAGATCGTTCGATAGGGCACCCCGTCGATCCGCATGGCTCTCAGACCCTTTGGTGCATCACGCAGACCAGCGTGAACAGACGCCGCGCGGTGGCGAAGTCGATGGCGATCTTGCCGGCAAGCCGCTCGCGCATCAGCGCCGCGCCCTCATCGTGCAGGCCCCGGCGGCCCATGTCGATTGCCTGGATGCGTTCGCCGCGACCTTCTTCCAGCGCCTTGATATGGCTGTCCACCAGCAGGTGATAATCCTTCATCAGGCGGCGGAACGGACCGAGGGCCAGGCCGACCACAGCCAGCCGGTTGCCGTTGCCGCGGCGGATGTCGAATACCAGCCTGCCGTCCCGCAGCGCGAGATGCAGCACGAAAGGCCCCTGCGCGGGCGTGGCCGACCTCACGGTCAGCGGCACGAACTGGTTTTCCGCAGTCAGGTCGGCGATGGCCTGGGCACGATCGGCCTCGATGGCCGGCGGCAGGGTCGAGCCAATCTCGCCGTCCAGCACCACTCGGGACAGGCGTCCCTCGGCAACGCCGGCCGGCGGCCTGTTCACCCGGCCTCGACGTCGGACTTCAGCATGTTGAAGCTCAGCATGGCGCCGACCGTAGCACCCTTGATCGGACGCAGCAGCCCAAGCGCCAGGACCAATGTCAGGGGCAGAAAGATCGCCGACAGCGTCCAGTTTGACGGATCGTACAGCTTTTGCGTGATCAGCATCGCCGGGATCACGATATGGCCGACGATCAGGATGGTGAAATACGGCGGCGCATCGTCGGCGCGTGCCAGGCCCAACGGTGCCTTGCAGTGCTCACATTCCGACACCACGCGGAGGAAGCCGTTGAAGATCCGGCCCTTGCCGCAGACCGGGCAACGTCCCGTCAGGCCGCGCCCCAGCGCGGTGAACAGCGATGGAACCGGCCAGGGCGGTGGCCGCGGAGTCCTGTCGGGTTGCCAGCGAACCGGGGCCATGGGTGTACCCATCTCAGATCGAATAGGCAGATGCAGAAGCGAAGGAATTGTCTGCGGTGTGGCTGCGTGTCGGGACTCGGTTTCCCGGCCGCCCCAGGTGAGCCCGGCTCCTGCCATCGCCGGCGCAGCCACTACCTACATATGGGTGTATGCAGCAAAAAACGGAACCCCTCGCGCGACTCGGCGCTGGCAGTGCGAGAACGGAACGTGAATATCCACAGGCTCGGTGTCGACTCTGTCTGCTCCCCCGCGTTGGACTCTGTGCGCGCGACTCGCTGTTATCCCGTGGACTTTGTCTGCCCATCTAATAGCTAAGGAAAACAAATACTTCCCCAATTAGCCTGCGCAGACAGGGTCCAACCTTGCGAAGCGGCGCATGTTTCGGTCACGGTGCGCTCATGGCTGAAATTCATCATCTCATTCGACACCAGGGCATCGAGGAAGCGCGCCGACAGGCCGTGTCCAAGCACGAACGGATGGTCGTAGAAGCTGCTTACCAGGTGCTCAGCGACGACGCCGAGCGAATGGGGTTCACCTACAGCGGCTTCGCGCTGACATCCCTGCCACACAAGCCGCAGGAGTGTCCATGCGCATGGTCAGATGGTCCGGCCGAGAAATGGCAGGGTAATCCGCCGGGATCGCCCGACAGAGAAGAACGCGTGGGTGTCACGAGCGACACGTGAGGGCACGGAATGGGGCAGGAATTCCGCCAGGTCGCGAGACTCATGACGCCGAAGAACTTGCGTGCATAACCGCTGCACCCACGATATGCCCATCATCTCGCTGCAGAAGGACAGCGACATCCTGTCCGGGCGGGTAAGGCACCTGCAGATGAACCGGCTTGCCTGACCACTCGGTGAGAACCGACATCGAGCGGACGATATTTGCTTCTTCGAGTGTGCGTCCGCTGTTCTCTCCGCGACCGACATGGGTCTCGTGCAGGCGATCGTAGCCGATAAGCAACACTGTCCCGTTGCCGGTACCCGCGCCGACCGAGACGATCAGCCCCGCTGCCCCTCGCTGGACGTCGACCCGCGCGGCAGTTTCCTCGCTCAACGCCGCCTGTCGCAGGGCATGGTCAACCGCGGCCGGTTCTGAACCCACTGCGTCGAGCTTGCCGTCCACCACAAAGGCCGGTGTGTAGACATTGGGGCTCACGCCGAGCGCAACGTAGCGGTGCTGCCGTTGGGTCGCCGCGTCGAAGGAATAGGGGTCGTGCCAGCCGAGGTAGTTCCAATAGGTCACGTGGAATGTCAGCAGCAGCAGGTCCGGCCGTGTCCGCGCCAGTTCGGCGACTTTGGCGTCCGCGGGCGGACAGGATGAGCAGCCTTCCGAGGTGAAAAGCTCGCCGACGACCGGCCGATCGGCCGGTTGAGCGGCCACGAGGGTTGGCATCAGGACTCCGATCGCTACAGCCGGCCAAAAATGCATGTCATGCTCCCGAATATGCCGCGTGTGGCGGACGCACCGTCAGGCCGCGGTCGCGACCGTCTGTTTCTGCCGTCTTCATTCGGGAGGGATGCGGCTCTGGTTACACCGTCCAGATGACAACTGCCGCCAGCATGATCTGCCGCCAGCATGATCTGGGGCCAAATCAGGCTAACCGCATCTTGCTTGTAACCGGCGTTCGACAATTCCCGAACAACGGGCATCGCGCAAATCAACCCATGAGGTCATCGCCATGCCCGACAATCCGATCCACACGTTCTTCCAAATACTAGGCGGTAGCATCCCGGACCTGCTCAGCCTGGGTGGTTACCGCTGGTTCGAGGTCGTGCTCTATTGGGCGCTGCTGATCGGAAGCCTCACCATTGCTTATGCGAATTGGCGGATGGACGAGACGCAGCGTACCGGCACACATATCAGCATCTACGCCATGCGACTCGTCAGCGCCGGCATGTGGTACCTGGGTACGCTATGGAAGCTGCCGCTGCCGGTTTCCACGGGCTTCCAGTTTTGGTTGGAGAATACCGTAAAATACAGCTCGTTCCACGTGCACGCCTCGATCATGCAGGTGTTCCTGGATCATATCGCTTTGGCCCAGCCTCTGGTCTTCCTGCTGGAGACCGCGCTCGCCGTGTCGCTGATGCTGGGCTTCATGGTTCGGCTGGCTGGTGTGGTGGGTGCCCTGTTCATCCTCAACCTGTTGATCGGGCTGTACAACGATCCGACCGAATGGCCCTGGACCTATGTCGGCATCATCTGCAGCCATGGCATGTTCGCCGTAGCGCAGGCCGGCCGCAGCTTCGGGATCGATAACCTCCTGGCCAAACGCCTGATTCCCGGCCTGCACTATGATGGGCTGGTGACCAGCGCGATCGCTCTTGCCTCCTAGATGAGCGGCGACCGAGCCGATCCAGAACGACCCGAGGCTCGTTCGTCACTCCTGGAGCGTGTCTCGGCGGCGTTTGAGGGCTGGGTGGCGGTTGGGCACAGCATTGCGATCCCGGGAAACATTGCCCACGCAGTTCTGCTCCTGGCGGGGCGGATCTGGCTCGGCCAGGCGATATTCGTCCACCAGATTATCATGATGATGCGCGCCGAGGGCTTCGCGGAGGCACCCTCGGTGGGGGCC
>DATAPW010000256.1:0-3228 GCA_036265005.1 Acetobacteraceae bacterium
CGATATGCACCTGGCGCAGCGTGGGCTTCAGCCGACCGGCCCACTCGCGATACAGATCGCAGAACCAGGAGTAGCCGAACCCGTCGGTCGTCGCCGCGCGGTATTCCTCCCACAGCAGCGCCAGCGTCACGTTCGGCCGCCGAAGATCGCGATGCACCGCGGACCAGTCCGGGACCGGGCGCTGGTCGGATGGCACATCCGGCAGCGGCGGAAACAGCACTGCCTCCAACCGTGCGTCGTCCAGCGCTTCCGCCAGCGGCCACGTCAAGCCAGCGCGGCGGGCCCGGTTGAGGTAATCGCTGACCGAGCCTTGGCTCAGTCCCAGGCTATTTGCGATAACGCGTTGTGGTAAATGCTGCTCCCATCGCAGCCGCAGAAGCTCTCGTATCTTTCGCATCGACAATCTCTCGCCCGGCATCGCGACCCCTTGCTCCTCGGCAAAAGATCGAAACTACCCTCGGTTGAAGACTGTCAGCGGTAGTCGGTTGGCGTCGTCATCTCCGGAATGATCAGGATCACCGGAATCGATGATCACGATCGACCGGAATGCATGATCAGGATCGAACGGAATCTGGAGGCTTCTGTGAGGTCGCGCGACACCGACGACCCGACGCGCTCCGAGCGCGACTTCATTGAAGCCGGATTGAACTGAACCGCGGGCCGCGGAGGTTATGGGTATTGTGTGGTCTGCGCCGCTACCCGCGGCGAGCACGGTCGTGTCCGGATAGACCGATCGCGTCGTACCGGACGCACAAGCGACCGGGGACTCGATGTCGATTGCATGCTGACAACGCGGAGGGCGCCGCAAATATGCACGCTGAGGACGGTGCGGTCGGTCATCAGTTCGCGTCCTTCCCTGTCGAGACAGACATCGAGATGCTGGGCTGTCTGGTTTGTCGGGACGACGTGCTGCTGTTCATGAACTGTCGCACCAGAATGGCGGTCGCGCCGGGGGGCGGCGCAGCAAATCTCCACGTTGCTGCATTGCGCCGCCGCAGTCGGGGCAAATATCGAGTGCATGGCCGGTCAATCGCTGCGTGCGATCGCGGTAACTCTCCGGTTCCGCCAATCTGGGTGTCGGCGCCCCCAGCAACGATCGGCAGAGCGCCAGCTTCTCGGTGCGATGGCCATTGGCCATGAACCCGATATGGCGGATGCGGTGGAAGCCGTCCGGAACGGTGTGCAGCAAGAAGCGGCGGATGAATTCGTCCGCGCTGAGCGTCATGACCTTGGTCTTGCCGTGATCGCGGTAGTCCTTCCAGGTGAAGTCGACTTTGGCGGCCGAGAGGCTGGTCAGACGAGAGTTGGCGATGGCGACGCGGTGAGTGTAGCGGCCAAGATAGGCCAGCACAGGCTCGGGACCGGCGAAGGGCGGTTTGGCGTAGACCACCCATTCAACGCCAAGTAGGGCGACGAGACACGCAGCGAAGGCGGCGGGTTCGGCAAGCGCTGCGAGCGTGCCGGAGAAGCGCAGTTCACCGGCCACGAACGCCGCTCGAAGCTGGGCTACGAAGAGTTCACGGAAGCGCCGGGACAGAACCCGCACAGGCAACAAGAACCCCGGACGGCACGCCACCCATCGCGTCTGGTCGGGCGACAGACCGCCAGCCGGAACGATGCAGTGCAGATGCGGATGGAAGGTCATGGTCTGACCCCAACTGTGCAGCACCGCGACTGCACCGATCTCCGCACCCAGATGCTGCGGATCCGCGGCGACATGTCGCATCGCCTCGGCTGCGGCGCGGAACAGAATGGCGTAGACTATCCGCTTGTTCTGGAATGCGATCTCCGCTGCCGGCGCGGGCATGGTGAAGACGACATGGAAGTATGGTACTGGTAGCAACTCTGCCTGCCGCGCTTCGAGCCATTCAGCTCGCGCCAGGCCCTGACACTTCGGGCAGTGCCGGTTGCGGCACGAGTTGTACGCGCAACGCACCAGCCCGCAATCGCCGCACTGTTCCACGTGCCCGCCAAGCGCGGGCGTTCGGCAGGCCTCGATCGCCGCCATCACACGCCGCTCGATCCGGCCGAGGTGCTCATCATGGCGATCGCGGAACGCTGCGCCGTGGCGGCGGAAGACATCCGCCACCTCCAGCACCGGACGCATCAGCGCCGCTCAGGGCGGCGGCGTCACCTCAAGGCGCAGGTGGTCGAGCGGACTCGGCGTACCGCGGATGGTGCTGGTGGCAACCTGCGTATAGCGCGCCGTAGTGTTGACGTTGCGATGGCCGAGCAGCGCCTGGATGATGCGGATGTCGGTGCCACTTTCCAGGAGATGGGTGGCGAAGCTGTGCCGCAGCGTGTGGACGGTGACGCGCTTGCCAAGTTCGGCGGCGGCACATGCGGAGTGACAGGCGGCATTCAGCGTGGTGGGATGGATCGGGTGCTTGCCGTCCTGGCGGGGAAATAACCAATGTGGCGGTCGCGCCAGGCGCCAATAGGCCCGCAGGATGCCGAGCAGTTGCGGCGAGAGCATGACGTAACGATCACGGCCGCCCTTACCCTGTTGCACGCGAATGACCATCCGGCTGCTGTCAAGGTCAGCCACTTTGAGGCTGGCGACTTCGGACGCCCGCAAGCCGGCCGCATACGCCGTGGTCAGTGCGGCGCGGCACTTCAGGCTCGGCACAGCCTCGAGGAAGCGCACGACCTCCTCAGTGCTCAGCACCACTGGTAGCTTTTGCGGCTCGCGAGCATACGCAATCCGCTCCGGCAGGTCCGCCTGCCGCAGCGTCACGCCGTAGAGAAAACGCAGGGCACAGACGGTCTGGTTGAGCGCGGGCCAAGACATGCCGCCAGCAACAAGGTGGACCTGGAAAGCGCGAACGTCCTCCAGATCAAGCCTCTCAGGCGAACGCCCGAAGAAACGGGCGAACTTCGCAACCGCGTGGACATAGGAACGCTGGGTTGCAGGCGATAGATTGCGGACCGTCATGTCATCGATCATGCGGCGACGAAGAGGGCTCATCTCGGTCATCGGGGGTCTCCCGTCTCGGGGTTGGGGGGAAGCACCCAAACCCTGGCAGACCGCAGACAACACGCACGCCGTTACCCCGCCCCGCACCCATCGCCGCGGCGGTTTAGTTCAATCATTCCACAGTGGTCAGCGCCAGACTGTGGTGACCGCACTGTGCAGAACCAGGTGGATATGTCGATGCCGGGCACATGGAGGCTCGCCGGATTTGTGCCGAGAGTTGAGGTGTCGCAATTGCCGGCGCGGTACGCACG
>DATAPW010000257.1:0-50095 GCA_036265005.1 Acetobacteraceae bacterium
GCTGCACCGCGGACCCGGGCGTGGGTTGCCAGTTGCCGCCTGCGCCGCCCTCGGCTTCGGTCTTGTGGTTGGCGGATCCCCCGGCTTCTGCCTCGGTGCGCTGCACCGCGGACCCGGGCGTGGGTTGCCAGTTGCCGCCTGCGCCGCCCTCGGCTTCGGTCTTGTGGTTGGCGGACCCGCCCGCCTGCGCCTCGGTGCGCTGCACCGCGGAGCCCGGGGTGGGCTGCCAGTTGCCGCCAGCGCCGCCTTCGGCCTCGGTCTTGTGGTTCGCCATGTTCATTGAACCCGCGG
Organism: Acetobacteraceae bacterium; assembly: GCA_036265005.1. Lineage (GTDB taxonomy): Bacteria > Pseudomonadota > Alphaproteobacteria > Acetobacterales > Acetobacteraceae > JAMXLO01. Next base: position 292 of record DATAPW010000257.1, read on the forward strand.
CCCCATTCTCCGACTGGGCACGCTGAGCGGTTGGACTGCAGCCCGTAATACTGGAATTTTCGGCAAAGGCAGTTGCGGCAATCGTACTGCCAAGCAACGCCGTAACGAACATCGTCTTCCGCAACTGCATGGTATGCCTCCGTCGGGTTTGTCAGTTTGACAACACGCCGAGGCCATCTATTGATGTTGGCGGCTCGGCGCGTGCTGTCATGGGATTGGCTTCTCGGCCGCCAAGCTTGTTTGCGCCTGCCAGACAGCCCAGCGATTGAACATTTTCGGCGCGCCGCGCGACCCGTTCGTTCAAGTTCCGGCGCATGCGACTAGCGGCGTTCGTTGACTGATATCTCGCGTTCCAGTGCCATGAGTGCGGCGCCATGATTGTGGCGGTTGTCCTGCGTAGCGCTTGAAAACCGCGGTGAAGTGCGACTGGTTCTGGAAACCAACCGCCAGTGCAATATCCACCACCGACCGGCCGGTTCCGGCGAGCATCTCTTGAGCGCGCTCAATTCTCCGCCGCAACAGGTATCCATGCGGACTCAGACCCGTCGCAACCCGAAACTGCGCAGCGAAGTGCATGCGTGTGAGGCCAGTCTCCGAGGCTACATCGGCAAGGCTAATCGGTTCGGCGAGACGCGACTCAATAAATTCAATCGCTCGCTTTAGACGCCAGCGCGGAAGCTCCGCCACCCTTGGCCGCTCGCAGGGCGTCGCCTGGCACGACAAGGCCAGAAGTCGCGCGACGATGGCGACACTGATGCAGTCCACGTAGAGCTGTCCGAATGAACCGCCGACCTCGTCGGCGTCCAGCAGCGATCGCCCCAGCCGCTCCACCACTGGATCCTTGGTTGGCGTTGCCTCCGAGCAAAGTGGCGCAGTCTGGTGAGTCGTCATATCGCGCGCACATTCAGCGATCAGATCGTTGTGCAGATGCAGGTGAAGGACGTCGTATGGCCCACGAAACAGGCAGCGGACACGAGCGGTCGGTCCAGTGACGTGGAACATCCCGGGCGTGACAATACCGTCTTGGACGGTGCGACCGGCAACCGAGAGTCTAATATTCATGCTGCGTAGCACGATTTTGATGACGTGGTTATCGTCGCCTGTCTCAGCAAGATGTTCGCGCGGCTGCTGCATGATGGCCTGCTGCCATCGGGTCGCGATCACCCGTCGCTCCGATGACGGTTTCATCACGGTTCGCGGCAGAGCACGCCAAGTCGGCTCATCGAGGACAAGATGTGCCGGTTCTGCCTGATGACAACGAATGTGGGATTTGATTGTCGCGACGGTGTCAGTCGCGATTTCGTGACTCCGCATTCTTCCAGCTCCCCTAACCTAGGACATAGTTGTCCTCATTGGGGTGTGGATTCCTTGGGACGATCCTTAATTGTCCTGTTCCCTACGAGCAATTGCTGAACAGTCCTGAAGGAATTGGGAAATTCGCAGCGTGGAATGCAGGTAACAGGCGTAACCCCCTAAAGGGATGCGCGGCAGCGATCGTCCTTTTTGGTGGACTCCTGCCGGACCCACGCACGGAGCGGTGATTGCCCGGAAATTCGAAACCTGAATAATTCTGCGCTGTCTTGCACCAGGGAAGCGCGAGTGCCTGTATCGGGCCAACGACTGGTATATGAGAATGGCGATTGGGAAGTTGACCTCGCTCGCCACGAACTGCGAGCGCGTGGTGTCCCGGTTCCGATCGCCGGCCGCGCATTTGAAATCATTGAGATTTTGGTCCAGTCAGCCGGGGAACTCGTCACCAAGGGCGACCTCATGGACCGCGTATGGCCGGGCGCGATCGTTGAGGAAAATACTATCCAGGTTCACATGTCCGCGATCCGCAAGGCTCTTGGCCACGATCGGGGCATGCTCCAGACCGCGTTCGGCCGCGGCTACCGCTTGCTAGGCGACTGGACGGTACGCCACCAGACCAATGCGATAGATCAGGCCGATCTTATTGGTATGGTGCCGTCACGCGACCCACCATTCATAACCAATCTGCCACTGGCGGCGTCAGATCTGATCGGCCGAACGCCCACGGTGAGGCATCTGCAGGAGCTTCTATCCGCGTATCGGGTGGTGACGCTGACCGGACCAGGTGGGATCGGCAAAACAGTACTGGCACTTGAGGTTGCCCGTGGCCTGTCTCAAACCTTTCGCGGCGACATCTGGTTCGTTGAGCTGGTCTCGTTGTTGCAACCGAGACTGGTCCCATCTGCCGTCGCCGGCGTTCTCGGCCTGAAGTTGGGTGGTGACGAAGTTTCCCCCGAATCCCTGGCCCGCGCCATCGGCGGAAGAAAGCTTCTGCTGGTTCTGGACAACTGCGAACACGTCATCGATGTAGCGGCTGCCGTGGCGGAAGCGGTCGTGCACATGTGTCCCCACGCGTCGGTCCTTGCGACGAGCCGGGAAGTCCTGCGGATTGAAGGCGAGTACGTTTATCGCGTTCCGCCGTTGGACGTGCCATCCGAACAACAGGAGGAACCGAAGCTTGTCCTTGAGCACAGCGCTGTGCAGCTTTTTATGGCACGGACACGTGCGCAGCACTTCAACTTCTCGCCGACTGGCGATGACCTTGCGGCGGTTGCCTCGATCTGTCGGCACCTCGATGGCATCCCGCTCGCGATCGAGTTCGCCGCAGCGCGCGCCGCAGCGCTCGGCCTGCCGGAAATTGCTTCACGCCTGAATGACCGCTTTGGGTTGCTGACCGGCGGCCGCCGAACGGCACTGCCGCGGCACCAGACTCTTCGCGCGGCTCTCGACTGGAGCTACGAGCTGCTGCCTCAGTCGGAACGGTGGCTCCTCCGCCGATTGGCGATCTTCCCCTCCGGCTTCACGCTCGATGCAGCGATCGGCGTCATGAAGGACACCAGCAATGCCGCATCTGCGGTAGTGGAAAACATGGCGAATCTTGTCGCCAAGTCATTGGTAACGCTCGACGGTACCACGACGCCAGAGCGCTGGCGCTTGCTTGAGACGGTGCGGGCGTACGCACTTGAGAAACTCGCCGAGAGTGGCGAAGCCCAACAGACCGCACGGTACCACGCAGAGTTCTTTCGCGATCTGGTGACTATGAGCTCACGCAATGTGCAGACTCGCGCAGCCGCAGAGAATTGGGCTCGCTGTCTACGCGAGATCGACAATGTTCGCGTGGCACTTGATTGGGCGTTCTCCAGTGATGGAGACGCTGCCCTCGGCGCTGACCTGACGGCTGGTTACGTACCGGTATGGATGCAGCAATCCCTGCTCGGCGAATGCCGTGCGCGGGTCGACACGGCGCTGGCCGCGCTCGATCGTGGTGCCGGCTACGGCCGTGGCATCGAGATGATGCTTCGAGCCGCACTTGGCATGTCCCTCACATATACGCGCGGGCCGGTCGACGAGGCTCGCTTGACCTGGGAGCGAGTGTTCGAACTCGCAACGGACCTTGGGGATACCGAGTATCGGCTGCAGGCGCTCTATGGCCTTTGGCTACAGGACATTCTGGTCTGCGAGTATCGCGCAGCGGCAAAATTGGCACAGGAGTTTCAAGACGTCGCCGGACGTGATGCAGCGGCGACCGACATCCCGACGGCTGATCGCATGACGGCTCTGACATTGCACTATCTCGGCGACCAGGCGGCAGCGCGCGTATACGCCGATCGAAGTCTTAGCGGCTCTGTCCGAGCAGACCGGCACGTCGACATAACCCACTATGGCATTGACCAGCGAGTGGGCGCGCTCGTGCTGTTGTCGCGAGTGCTGTGGCTGCAGGGGTTTCCGGATCAGGCAGTGCAAGCGGCACAGGCCAGCTTGGACGAGGCTGTCACCCTGGACCACGGGAACTCGATCTGCCTCGCAGTGGCGGACGGAGCCAGTATCATCGCGATCATGACCGGCAATGCAGTGGATGCCAAGCATTTCGCAATGATGCTGCGTCAGTATGCCGATAAGCACGTGCTCGGCGTCTGGCGTACCTATGCGCATGCCTTACAGGGACGACTTATGATGCAAGATGGTGCCGTATCTGACGGCGCCGCACTCCTGAAATCGGCGCTGGACGACTTGCACGACACCCCATTCGACATCCGCTTCCAACTCTACCTGGTCTGGTTGGCGGAAGTGCAGGGCGCTGCAGGGAATATCGTGGAGGCACTCGGAGCGATCGATGAAGCGCTCACGCGCGCAGAGCGCATGGATGAACGCTGGTACTTCCCTGAGCTACTACGAATTCGCGGTGAACTGTTGCTCCGAAGTGATGCCGTGGGATCTGCTGCGGCATCGATTGAATGTTTTGCGCAATCGCTCGATGTCGCACGAAATCAGGGTGCCCTGTCCTGGGAATTGCGAACGACGATAAGTTTCATCCGCTCGAGGCAGGACAAGACGGCTGCAGCCGAATTGCGCGTCATGCTCAAATCTGTCCTGGCTCGCTTCAGCGAAGGGTTCGGAACGGCCGACCTGATTGCAGCGCGGCGTTTGCTGACCGAACTCGAGGCATAGACCACCGCAAAATTCCCCGCGCGTACGACAGGTTATTATCGGCCTTCACCCACGGGTCGCTTTTCACTAGGGACATGTGGTTGCCGCCGTCGCCAGTGCACTCAGCAGCGCAGTTATGGTTTGAATTGTCGGCATTGCCTCCGGCCCCAGGTCGTGCCGCTGGGCGATCCAACTCGGATCGTTGTAGGCGAGCCAGGTGATGCCCGAGTCATCTTGCCAGACCAGTACCTTCAATGGCAGATCGATCCCGATTGTCTGGTTTGCCTGCAACAGTGGCGTACCGCCCCGGGCGTCGCCGAAGATCAACAAATCGGTGGGTCTCAACGGGAGTCCGGCGCCCGCGGCGCCCGCTGCATGATCGATATGCGCGAACACGGTCATGCCCTTTGACCTGACCTGGGCTTCGAGCCGGTTCATCGTATGCTCCGGTCCGTAGCTGCTCTTCAGGGTTATCAATCCATCCGTGACCATTATCTGTACCCCCGTCGGCACACTACGGCGACAAACGCAATGATGAATCCATGCTTGGTCAGTCCGTGCGCCAGGGAGTGTCGGGATACATCGGATTTCCCTGGCCGATCTGCCTGATCGGGCGGTCCGCATGGCCAGCCAATCCGAGCACAAAGGGGGCGCATCGTATCAAGGACTGTGGCCTCGGACTCCAGCACTCTGGCCGAGCGCGTTGGCTGCGGCTTACGGGATTTGGGCGGTAGGCATCAGATCCTCATGCATCAGTGGCTCCCGCCGTCGCTGACGGCGCCAGGAAGCCGGGCTTGCTCCAACCTGTCGGTGGTACACTCTGGAGAAGTGAGATTGGTCGGCGAAGCCGCAGCACAGCGCGATCTGGCACAGCGGATCGTCTGTCATCATCATCAACTCCTGGGCGCGCTCCGTCCGCCGCCGAGCGACGTAGCGGGAGAACGTCTCGCCGAAGCTGACCTTGAACGCACGGGAGAAGTAGCACGTGCTCAAGCGTACGATCTTGGCACAATCGCGCGTTCTGATAGTTGACGCCAACGCGCCATCGATGTGCCTCGTCACCTGGCGCATTTGCCACGGCGCGAGGCCACCGCGTGCAAACTTCACCCGTTCATTTTCAGCCTGCAATAGGGCGGAAGCCCGGGTGATGCAGTCCCTCGCCGCGGCCCGGTCGTTATCGATTGTCTCGGCTGCGCGATCGAGCAAAGTCATCACCACGCTGGCCGGTGGCTTCTGCGCGATGGCTTTGGGCTTGATGGGTGCTGCGCTCGCCGTATCCGCGCCATCGGACGCGCGGATCCCGAATAGCGAATGCAACGCCGGACCCGATGTGTTGGTCTCTACGTATGGATATGTCTGCTCGAGCATGAATTTGTTCGCAGATACGTTTGATCTGCGCCCCCGGATACAGTGGGAATGACGGGTAGTATCGAGGCTGCCACGACGACGCATTGAGGCCATCATGGCCAAACCCCCAGGCGATCGCAGCGGTTCCGTGGCGACAAATCGTTCGCATGATCAACGGATACCGATGCTGTTGCCGACGAACGTGAAAGTCCCGCTACCTTGAGGCCTTCAAGGCCGGCGGTCTGCTCGGATCACACGCTGTTTTTTCTAATCGCACGCCAATGTCGCGTGGCCCTACAGGTCTTTGACCAGGCGCAGGGCATCAAAGATGGCAGCGTGAATATTCCGGCTGGCCACTGCGTCACCGATGCGGAACAATTGGAACAAGCCAGCCGGGTTGCGCCTCACGTCCTGCCGCCTGCCTGCCAGGAGCGCCGGATGATCGACTTCACCTGAATTGGCGGAGTAGGGGCGCATCGCGTCATACAACTCGATGACCGGCAGGGTGCCATGCTCTACCACCACCTGGTCTGCCACACGCTCGAACCGTTGCGGCCCATGATCGGAGCCGATTGTCGCGGCAAGCGTGTTGCCCTCACGCCGTACCGACAGCAGTCGTGCGTTGATCGTGACGCGTACGCTGCGGCGATGGAACGCGGCAGCGTAAAGCGTATGGTTCATGCCGCCTATTTCCGGGGCGAAATACCGTTCCGGGGTAATGATCTCCACTGTGCTGCCTGCCTCGGCGAGCAACTCGGCCGTCTGCATGGCTGGATGGCCGCCGTTGTCATCGAATACCAGTACGCGTGCGGCCGGAGCGACCGCGCCCGACAGGACGTCCCAGGTGGAAACGACAAGGTCATTGCCGGCTTCGAGCACTGCCGTGTTCGGTACCCCGCCGGTTGCCAGAATGACCACATCGGGCGTCTCAGCCAGTACGTCCGATGCATCCGCGTAGGTGCCGAACCGCGAACGCACGCCGGCTGCTGCCAAACGTTGCATGCGCCAGTCAACGATGCCGATCAACTCCCTGCGTCGTGCGAGGCGGCATGCCAGCAGGATTTGCCCACCTGGTTTCTCTGCTGCTTCGAACAAGGTGACTGCGTGCCCTCGCGCAGCAGCGACGCGCGCCGCTTCCAATCCACCCGGCCCGGCGCCGACGACGACAATCTTTCGCCGTGGACCGTCGACAGGCGTGATGACATGCGGCATCGTCGCCTCGCGGCCGGTGGCGGCGTTATGCACACATACCGCGTCATTGCCTTCGTAGATCCGATCGAGACAATAGGTGGCGCCGACGCACGGGCGGATCTCCGCCTCGCGTCCCTCTGCCAGCAGACGCGCGATATGCGGTTCGGCGATATGGGCGCGCGTCATCCCGACCATGTCGAGCTTGCCTGCCGTGATCGCGTGCCGCGCCGTCGCCACGTCCTGAATGCGCGCTGCGTGGAACACAGGGAAGTGGGTCGCCGCACGCACCTCACCGGCGAAATCCAGGTGCGGTGCGGCGCGCATGCCCTGGATTGGAATCACCCGTGTCAGCGCGGCGTCGGTGTCCATGTGGCCACGAATGACGTTCAGGAAATCGACCTGTCCGGTGGCCACCAGGCGTCGGGCGATCTCGACGCCCTCCTGGCGTGACAGCCCGATGTCCCAATCCTCATCAGCGACCATGCGAACGCCGACGATGAAGCGCGGGGTTATAGCGGCACGTACCGCGGCCAGCACCTGTTTGATGAAACGCAACCGGTTCTCGAGGCTGCCGCCATAGACGTCGTCCCGATGATTGGTGGCCGGCGACCAGAACTGGTCGGGCAGGTGGCCATAGGCCTCGATCTCGATCCCATCGAGGCCGGCAGCCTCCATTCGTGCGGCCGCCGCCGCGTAATCGCCAACGATGCGCGCAATGTCCCAGTCCTCGAGGGCCTTGGGGAAGGCACGATGTGCCGCTTCCCGGACCGGCGATGGTGCCAGGACCGGCAGCCAATCTGCCTTGTTCCAGACTGTTCGCCGTCCGAGATGTGTCAACTGGATCATCACCGCCGCGCCGTGTGCGTGGCAATCGTCCGTGAGGCGACGCATCCACGGCACGATCTCGTCCTGGTAGGCAAGCAGGTTGCCAAACACCGGCGGCGAGTCTGGTGAGACCACGGCCGAGCCCGCGGTCATCGTGAGTGCAATGCCACCCTTGGCCTTTTCGACGTGGTACAGCCTATAGCGGTCCTTCGGCATGCCGTCCTCGGAATAAGACGGCTCGTGCGCAGTGCTCATCAGGCGGTTGCGCAATGTCAGGTGCCGGAGCCGGAACGGCTGCAGCAATGGATCCGTGCCTGGTGCGGTGCTCATCCATCGTGTTCCTGTCGATCGCTCGCAGGCTACATGATGGGCCGGCCAACGCATACGATACCTGATGGCTATTGGTCCGGTGGCCCATAGCTCCTCCCTGCCATTCGCTGATCTTCCGAATCAAATCCTCAGCGCCGATACAGCACATCAAGCCTGTAGTGGTCGTTCTGGTCCTGCTTCCGCACCTCAAGCCATGACTGTGCCTGTTCCATGAACAGGTTGGCGGCCTCGTCGCCTGTACAGGGGTCACTCGAGACACCGCGCCAATTCACCAGCACCACCACACCATTTGAGTCGAGGTTGGACGATACAAGCCCGGCCAGGGCAACAATGTCCGCGGGGCAGAGGAAATAGAGTACCTCGGATAGAATGATGAGGTCGAACACGTCATCGGGCCATTCGGCCGGCACCTGCATGCGCTTGAACTGAACCCATGGTTGGTCCGCACAGGCCAAGCGTGCCGCTCGTAGCGGTTGCTCAACAATGTCAACTGCCAGGAGTGCATCGCAATGAGATGCCAGCATCCGGCTCAGCACTCCAATCGAGCAACCGACCTCGAACGCTGAGCGGAAGCGTCGTCCTTCCAAGGCATCAATCGTCTTGCAGTACTTTGCCTGCTCGTAATCGCTTGTGCGAAAGTGCCAAGGATCCGGATCGGCGTCGTACAGGCGCTGAAAATGTGCCCGGTCGCGCGAAAGTCGCAAGGCGTTCATGGCAACAGAAACGTTTCCCACCTGCTGTCCACTGCCTTTAGCAACCCCACGGGCAACTGAAACCCTCGGGGGTCATCAGTGATCAACCCGCCATACTGCGAGGCATGCGCGGCGATGGCATTTCGCTTGACGTCCAGTTGTGCGGCCACATCGAGACGCCAGCCTTGGACGGTGACCTCATCCACATCGACGTCGTCCGCAAGCGTCCATCCCCACACGGGATAGGATAAATGCTGAATACGGGCAACGCGCGCGGTTTGACACGCCAGCAGGGCGGCCGACTCGTGGTCGCGATGTGCATCGAGGCGCCATGGCGCCAGGATCGTCGAACAATCCAGGTCCCGCACATAGTCCGACAGCCGTCGAACGATGGCATCGAACCTGGGACCGACATGCGGTGCGTTGGTGTCCGGCTCGCGCAAACAGATCAGCCGCTCTGGCGGCAGGCCGAGCACCCGGACGGCGTGCGCCACCTCCTGCTCGCGCAATGTCGCCAATTTTGCAGGCGGATAAAGCCTGGAGCCGGGATGCGAGCCGCTGCCGTCGGTAAGGATCACCACGACCGGTGGCCTCGATGCTGCGCAGCATGCCGCGATCAGTCCGCCACAGCCGAGGCTTTCATCATCGGGATGCGGCGCCAGAACGAGGCAACTCTTGCTGCCGATGACATCGGTTAGCGTACCGACAGGTAGAGCCTGCCAGAGATGATGAAGCCGGGCAGCGGCAATCATGACAATTCCGGCATGGGCTTGCGCACAAACCAGCTTGCCGCCTCGGTCAGCACGTCATCGGGGGCAGGCTGGCGAAGGTATGTGCTAAGATCACGACAAATTCGCTCCACCGGGTTGCCACGCCGAAACGCAGAGAGACCAAGTGAGCGCTGTACGAGTCGCATGGCGTCCAAACACGCGGATTCGATCGCGATGCGCGACAGGCCGATATAGGAGACAATTTCGGACGGCTCGCCACTTCGACCTTCTGCGGTTCGTGCGGCTTGGCGCAGCCACAGCCGGCTCGTTTCGCACGCGATCATCGCGCCGCCCAGCCTTTGCAGATGATGGGGATTGTCGAGCCGGCCCGCTGCCTGTAATTGAGATTTCGCCTCGTCAAGCAGCGAACATAATCCTCCCAGAGCCACTGCCGACCCACGCCACGCACCGGCCGAGAAATCCGGCTCTCGTAGATAGTCGCCCGGCTTGCCCAGGCGTGCGTTTGCGGACGCGGTGCAACCGGTGAAATCGACCGCGCCGGTGACCGCCGCCCGCATCCCTTGCAGGGGCGATGCCAATTCCTGCACCTGCTCGCCCGAACGGAGAGCGATTATCAGCATCTGCGATTTACCGTTCTCGTCCACCGCTGTTACCAACGCTCGCGTCGCGTAGCCAGCACCTGAGCAAAACAATTTCTGGCCGCACAATCGAATGCCATCAGCCGTGGCGGACATGCGCAGGCCATTCTTTGACGGATCGGTGACCCAGAGTGCGAACAGGTGTCCATCCTGGATGTCTTTCGAGCAAGCCGTCTTCTGGTCAGGTGACCCATAACGGCCGATCAGATGCCGCGCGTTGACATGCGCCTCGTACAGTCGGCCTACCGACAGGTTACCAATGCCGATGTGTGCCAGAATGCGTGCCAATTGGTCTGCAAGCAGATCGCTCGCCGCGACGTCCTGCTCGATGGGCAGAGGCAAGGCGAGCGCGCCGATACCGCGCAATGCGGCAACCTCTTCGGCCGGGAAAGCCGCTGCGTCATCGAGCCGCGGCGCATTCTGCTGCATCCACGGCACCAGCGTTGCTACACGAGCAACCGGGTTGTCGAAGGGGGTGCAGGTGAGCGGATGTTCAGGTTGCGTTGACTGCATGGGTCGGCCGGATGTGCTGCTTCAGGATTACTGGGCACGCATCCGTTTGTTGTCCCAGCAGCCGGCGCACATAGGCAATCTGGCTGGGCAATTCGGTAAATCGGACACGCCGGCGGACCAGGCATGGACTGTTGGATTCCACATTCGCCCATGTGGCTCCGAAGAAGTGGTTGTTCAACATGCGCCTGAATGATGCGTAGGGAATGCCGATGTCGATTGCCAATTCTTCCCGTAGCGTGCGGCCAGCCCGTAGATCGCGCCATGCCAGCCGAACCCTGCGCCGAAAATCAAAGCGTCTATAGGCGTCCGTCGCCGGTTCGAGGCTCTGGTCAGCGAACTCGTCTCGCTGCCGTATACGCCGACGAATGGTATCGGCCATGCCACCGGGCGCCCGCCCATGGATCCGTCCTGAAACCGTAACCGTGATGGCTGGATCATGCCGAATACGCGCATCCATCCGCGCGAGCGCGCTGACGAATGCACGATCTTCTGCCGACGCGATGGCCGGAATGCCACCGGCACGGGTAAACGCGGCGACAGTTACCGCCAGGCTGGCGCCAGCGGCTTCGGTATGTCGGGGCCACGGGTCCGCAGCCTCGGGGTCGAGTCGGCGACCAACCTCATCCAACAGTCGCGTCAGTTCGCGTTCCTGCGCAGCGTCCGCGTGAAGGTGCGGCGGGATCGACGCAGCGCCCATCGCATCAAGTTGAACCTGTCCGCACACCAGATCGGCGCCCGCCGATATCGCCGCCAAATTATTTGCAACCCAATCCTCTGGTACGACCGAGTCCGCATCCGTTGTCAGCAGGATCCCGTCGCGGCCTGCAAGGCCGGCGGCATACTTCATCGCCAGGCGGCGTGCATTGCCGGCGTTGGCTATTGGTGCCGGGAAGGTGTGCTTGGCGATGTACAAGTCGTAGGGAAGCCGCCTGGACAGCCCCCTGGCGACCTCTGCTGTTCGATCGCTACAGTTGTTCAGGAGGAGCAGCACTGCATCCGGTGGCCTGGTTTGCCGCGCCAGGGCCAGGATGCAGAGACCAATGCGCTCTTCCTCGTCCTTGGCGGGGATCGCAACGACTGCGGTTGGCCCATCAGCCGAGGAATGACAGGTGCGAAGAGCAAATGCGCCGCTTTGCAGTGGCAATGTTATCCGGGGACTGGGTTTGTTCACGCGGCGTATCTACCCAACGATCATGAGATATGCAGCGTAACTGGCTCGGCATCGCCGGCATTTCAGCCAGATGCGTCATGACGTCGGCGCGACGTCACGCGATGGTGCGGGGCCAGTGAAGTTGATACGGCATGCACGCTGGCGGCGAAGCGGTTCGCCGCGACACACATCAAATTCCAACATCCTCGCCGGCTGCCAGCCGTTGCGCCATGTCGCTCCGCCATTGGGCGAATTCTTCGCCGCGCCAGGCATCGTGCCGGCCTTCGGCGTAGGCGAGCGCATTGCGGTGGTAGATCAGCGCATTCCGCCGTGTGGCCACGAAATTGTCGCGCGTGGTCACGATCTTGCCGGGCACGCCCATCACCACCGAACCTTCCGGGACCTCCATCGCCGGTGGAACCAGCGCCATCGCGCCGATCACGCATCGCCGGCCAACTTTTGCGCCGTCCATCACCACCGCACCGATGCCGATCAGGCAGTCGTCGCCGATGTCCGCCCCATGCACCACGGCACGGTGCGCGATCGAACAGTAATCGCCTATCGTCGTGCCGCGTCCGCCGCCGACGTGGATCACTGCTCCATCCTGGATGTTGCAGGCGCGTCCGATGCGCACCGCGGCACCCTCCGCGCGGATCACTGAATACGGCCAGAAGCTGCTGCCCTCGCCGGCACTGACGCGCCCGAAAATGCGAGCAGTAGGATCGACATAGGCCGGCCGATCCAACCGTACCTCGGGACCGAAGACGAACGACATGGTGTGGCCCCTCGCTATGTTTTGGTGACAGCGAAAGCCGCCGCCTGCTGGCCGGCAATGCGGCCAAACACCACGCCGGCGACGAGGCCCGTGCCGCTGCCATAGTTGTGGAAGTACAGCCCACCCAGGATTTCGCCAGCGGCGTACAACCCGGGTATCGGCACGCCGGAGATGTCCTCGACCTCGGCCGAAGTCGTGGCTTTCAATCCGCCGAAGGTGAACGTGACTCCGGCTGTTACGCCATACGCATGGTATGGCGGCGCATCCAGCTTCTGCGCCCAGTTGGTCTTGTCGATAGCCAATCCGAACGTGCGCAGCCCGTCATGCACGTTCGGATTGAACGGCATATCGGGACGTGGCGCAGCATTGTAAGCGTGCAAGGTCTCCAGCACCGCCTTTGGGTCTACGCCGGTCAGTTTCGGCGCCAGTTCTTCCAGCGTGTTCGCCTGCTCCTTGGTGATGCGCGCGATGCGGTATTCCTCACGCAACAGATGCACGATCTTCTGATCGAAGATCTGCCATGCAAACAGGCCGGGCTGCTTCATTACCTCATGGCCATACTTGGCGTAGGTGTAGCTATGAAAATCCAGTCCCTCATCGAGGAACCGTTCGCCGCGCGCGTTGACCAGCACGCCGAACGGATAGTTGTGTTTTTGGAACCGGTCACCCACCGACAGGTCGCCGTATGGCGGTGCGTTCATGTCCCACTGCACGGCATGTGCGCCCGACCAATGCCCCGCCACCGCGGCGCCGATGTCGATCGCCATGCGGTGGCCGACGCCAGTGTTGTATTTCGTGCCACGCACCTTGGCGAGGTCCCAGTTCGGTCCAAGATAGCGTGCGCGCATTTCGGCGTTCGATTCGAACCCGCCGCAGGCGAGCACCACGGCCTTCGCACGCAGATCGTAGTGGCGGAACCGGTGCCGGACCCGCACACCCTCGATGCGTGCGTCGCCACGCAGCAGGCTGGCCGCGGTGCTGTCGTACAGCACCGGAATCCCGACACGCTCGAGTTTTTCGTGCAGCGCCGCAACCAGGTGCTGGCCACCGCCCAGGATGTGGCACGCCAGGCCGCCCCAGAACTTGAACTTGCCGTCTACCTTGAATGCCTGGCGTCCAAGCGCCGGTTGAAACCGCACACCATGCTTGCGCAGCCACAGGCCGGCCTCGAAGCTATTGCCGATCAATACCTCGGTCAGGTCGGGATCGCAGCGGTATTCGGTCAGTCGACCCATGTCGTCGAAATACTGGCCCTCGGTGTAGCTGCCGAAATCGATCGTCGAAAGATCCAGGTCGGCGATGTCCGGTGCAAGCCGCAGCAGATCGTCCACGCTGGAATACTGAAAGCGAAACGCGCCGCCGGTGAAAGCCGAGTTGCCGCCGCGAGCCTCCTTTGGCGCCGTTTCGATTATGGCGACCGAGGCGCCGGCCTCGTGCGCCGAGAGTGCCGCGTTGGCCGCAGCATTGCCGGCGCCGATCACCAGTACGTCGACCGTGCCAAGTTCCGCAGGTGTCATCCGACGCATCCCCAGGTTGTTCGCCCAATGCTGCCATATCGAAAGGCGCCGCACCACTTGACATAGGATCGAGCTATGAAATGCTGACAGCACACCGGGGTGCCCTCGTCCGAGGGCTGAGATCACACCCGTGAACCTGCTCTGGATCATGCCAGCGAAGGGAGTTGTCGGATGCACATTGTCGTGGTGGGCGCAGGTATCCTGGGCGCAAGCACCGGGTATCACGCGGCGCAGCGCGGTGCCGCAGTCACCATCGTCGATCAGGCGCACGACGGACGCGCGACCGCCGCCGGTGCCGGTATGATCTGTCCGTGGGTGTCCGGCGCAGACGATCTGGCATTCTATCGACTGTACACCGAGGGCGCTCGGTATTACGAGGAGTTGGTTTCGGCATTGGCCGAGCTTGGTGCGGCCAATGTCGGATTCCGCCGCGTTGGCGCACTCGTGGTGTCGAACGACGTGGCCGAACTGTCTGCGTTCGACAGGATGCTGAGCCGTCGGCGCGTCGATACGCCGGAATTGGGTGTGACGACTTTGCTCGCCGCGCGCGACGCCCGCGCATTGTTCCCACCGCTGCACCCCGACCTCGCGGCGCTGCACGTCGCCGGGGGCGCCCGCGTAGATGGACGTCGCATGGCAGCCGGGCTGCTCCACGCCGCGCAGCGTCATGGTGCCGTGTTGCGGCACGCGCATGCCGAATTGGTTGCCTCGGGTGGGCGAGTCACCGGAATCCGGGTGGGTGATGAAAGTCTCGCGGCGGACTGCGTCGTGGTCACCGCGGGTGTATGGGCGCCTTCGTTACTGCGGCCTCTCGGCGTGCCGCTGCCCATCGAGCCGCAGCGTGGCCAGATCGTGCATCTGCAACTGCCCGGACAGGATACCCGCGACTGGCCGGTTATCCTGCCACCGGGCAGCCACTACCTGCTGGCGTTCGACGATGCGCGCATTGTTGCGGGCGCGACGCGTGAGACCGGTGTTGGGTTCGACTATCGCGTCACCGCATCGGGTCAGGCGGAAGTGCTGGCAGAGGCACTCAATGTCGCACCAGGCCTGGCGACCGCGACGATTGTTGAAACCCGAGTCGGTTTTCGCCCGATAGGTCCGGAGATCAGGCCTTTCCTCGGACGCGCACATGGCCTGGACGGGCTGCTGATAGGCAACGGACTTGGCGCAGCAGGCCTGACCATCGGCCCATTTGCTGGCCGCCTGTTGGCCGATGCCGCGCTTGGATGCGAACCGCCACTCGATCTTGCGCCATTCGATCCATCGCGACGAACATCCTCGGGGCCGCGGCCCTCGCTTCGATAGCACGACTGACTATCGGTTGAGGATGGCCGGTAGATCTAGCCCGTGCTCACCTGCGCAGTCGATCGCGATGTCATATCCCGCATCGGCATGCCGCATGACTCCGCTCGCCGGATCGTTCCACAACACCCGCTCGATCCGGCGTGCGGCCCTCTCGGTGCCATCGCACACGATCACCATACCGGCGTGCTGCGAATAGCCGATGCCGACGCCACCGCCGTGGTGCAGCGATACCCATGTCGCGCCCGAGGCGCAGTTCAGCAGCGCATTCAGCATTGGCCAGTCGGAGACTGCGTCCGATCCATCCAGCATGGACTCGGTCTCGCGATTTGGCGACGCGACGGACCCCGAGTCGAGGTGATCTCGGCCAATGACGATTGGCGCCTTCAACTCACCACATGCCACCATCGCGTTGAACGCCAGGCCGAGCCGGTGCCGATCGCCAAGGCCCACCCAACAAATTCGCGCCGGCAATCCCTGGAACCGGATCCGGGTGCGCGCCATGTCCAGCCAGTGGTGCAAATTTGTGTCGCCGGGAAGCAGTTCCTTCACCTTTTCATCAGTGCGGAATATGTCCTCCGGGTCTCCCGACAGCGCAGCCCAACGGAATGGTCCGATGCCGCGGCAGAACAGCGGACGGATATAGGCGGGCACAAATCCAGGAAAGGCAAAAGCGTCGGCCACACCTTCATCCTTCGCGACCTGCCGGATGTTGTTGCCATAATCCAGCGTCGGTACGCCCATGCGGTGGAACGCCAGCATTGCTCGCACATGTTGTGCAATGGAGCTGCGCGCCGCCTGCGCAACCTCGTTCGGTGCCGCTTCTCGGCGACGTTCCCAGTCGGCAACAATCCAGCCCTTTGGCAGATAACCGTTCGCCGGATCGTGCGACGAGGTCTGGTCCGTTACCACATCGGGACGGATGCCACGTCGCAGCAACTCCGGCAGCAGTTCAGCAGCATTCCCCAACACGCCAACCGATATTGGTTTGCGCTCGTCGCACGCCCGCTGGATCATAGCCAGCGCTTCATCCAGGTTGGCGGCGCGCATGTCGAGATAGCCGGTTTCCAGCCGCATCTCGATCCGGCTCGCCTGACACTCGATGGCCAGCAGTGATGCGCCGGCCATGGTGGCGGCGAGCGGCTGTGCTCCGCCCATGCCGCCAAGACCGGCAGTCAGAATCCAGCGCCCGCTGAGGTCACCGCCGTAATGCTGCCGGGCGATCTCGACGAACGTCTCATAGGTGCCCTGGATGATTCCCTGACTGCCGATATAGATCCACGAACCAGCTGTCATCTGGCCGTACATCATCAGGCCCTTGCGATCGAGCTCGTTGAAATGTTCCCACGTTGCCCAGTGCGGCACGAGATTGGAATTGGCGATGAGCACGCGCGGCGCGTCCTCGTGGGTACGGAAGACGCCGACCGGCTTGCCCGACTGAACCAGCAAAGTCTGGTCGGCTTCCAATCTGCGCAGCGTCGCGACGATACCGTCGTAGCTGTCCCAGTCGCGCGCGGCGCGGCCAATGCCGCCATAGACCACAAGATCGCCTGGACGCTCCGCGACCTCGGGATCGAGGTTGTTCATCAGCATACGCAATGGCGCCTCGGTGAGCCACGACTTCGCGGTGATCTCCGTGCCGCGCGGCGCGCGTATGATCCGCGCATTGCTGAGAAGCGCCATAGCGCCGTCCTTACGGTTCCAGCCGGACGTCCAGCAGGGCGACGTGTCCCTGCTCAACCGCTGCGATGGCACGTTGGATTGCAGCTTCCAGCTTTCCGGGCTCGGTTACGCACTCGCCATGCGCGCCGAACGCGGGCGCCATGGCCGCGTAGTCCGGCGTCGGTTCGATCACACGGCCATAGGGGTTGTTGTCACGCAGCGCATAGCCGGAGGGGAAATACTTGTACAGGTTCCATTCCTGTGAGACGTAGCCTTGATTGTTACAAATAACGACCAGGATCGGTACGTTATATTGTTGCGCAAATCCCAGACATGCGGGCACCGGATTATAGTTGAACGCACCATCGCCGATGACGCAGACAACGATGTCCTCGGGACGGCCAAGCTTGACGCCGAGGGCAGTTGGCAGACCGGTACCGAGCGCGCCTGCCCAGCCGCGGATATGGCTGAAATCGCGTTCGCGGAACAGGTGCTGGATCATCGCCGGCACCTGGGCGATGATTTCATCAACGATCACGGAACGGTCGGGCAGCATCCGGTGCAGCGTATCGAACAGAAGCGCTGCGTGGATGCGCTCACTGGCGCCGACCGTGTCACGTTCGTTTGCCGCGGCAGCCTGATTCGCGGCGTTGTGCGCGTGCCAATGCGCCGTGCGGGCACTGACGCGGCTGGTTTCTTCTGCTGTCTTTGCGCGTTCCTGCAGCAACGCGGCGAGTTGTGCGAGGTTGCTGCCGACATCGCCGGCGATGCAGTAATCGGTACGGAAGCCCCAATATGGTGCACGTGGCCGGAGAGGGTCTTCCTCGATTTGGATGACCGAGCAAGCCTCCGGAAGTTTCGTCTCCTGCGGATGCCAGGGACCATGTGCACCCACGACGAGAATGCAATCCGTGTCCTTCAAGTGGATTTCGATCGGGTCGATGGCGTAGAGCGGATGGGCCCGGGGGAAATTCACATAAAGCGGCATCCAGTATTCGAACACCGGCGCACCAATGTGCTCTGCGATCGCTACCAGCGCAGCTTGATCCTGCGGGGTGCGGGCGGCATGTTCGGTGACGATGAGTGGCGACCGGCTGCGCATCAGCAACTCAGCCACTTCCCGCAGGCTGTCTTCCGGCGCCACCAGAAGTGAACCTTTCGCCCGTATGCCGTGTGGTTCGTCCACCTCGCTCATCAGGACGTCGAACGGCACACTCACCAGTGTCGGACCACGCGGTACGCTTTCAGCGAAATACCAGGCGCGCCGGATATCCGTCGCCAGGTCCGCGGTGGTCTTCACCTCCTTCGCCCACTTGGTCACGGTTTCGCCATTGCGTACCGGGCCGGCAAGATCGACCAGCAAGGTTGGCCATTCCGGTCCAGGATCGAGGCTTGGCACCGAGCCATGGGTCAGCGTATCCGGTGCGACGATAACCATAGGCAGATGTTCGTGGAATGCCGAACGGACTGCCATTGCGCCATTCAGCACACCAAGCCCGGTGGGCAGCAGCACCGCCTGCGTGCGTCCGGTTGCCTTGTAGTAGCCGGCTGCGAGACCGACTGCGAGAGTCTCGTGGCGGCAATTGAGGTATTTCGGCGTCTCGACATTGGTCGTCGCCTGGCGCTTGGCGAGCGCCTCCCATAATGGCGCCCATGCCGCAATCGGCGAGCAGAAAATGTAATCGGTTCCCTGAACGCGAAACAATTCAAGCAGGGCTTCGGCCCCGTTCACCGTCCCAGTCTGCGCCATTGCTTCCTCCGCATCACAGGCGGCTCGCCGCTACGGTATTGTGCCCGCTCAATTCAGGCTTGAACAGCAGCAGCCTGCTGGCGGAGTACGAAGCGTTGCAGCTTGCCGGTGCCGGTCCGCGGGAGAGACTGAACAAACTCGATCGAGCGTGGATACTTGTACGGCGCGATCTCTGCCTTCACGTGGTCTTGCAGAGCGCGCTGCAGGTCGGGGCCCGCTTCATACGGTTTGATCAGAACGACATAGGCCTTGGCAATCATCCCGCGATCCGCGTCGGGCGCAGCGACCACTGCACATTCGGCCACCGCCGGGTGGGTGAGCAATGCCGCCTCCACCTCGGGTCCCGAAATGTTGTAACCGGCCGACAGGATCATATCGTCGGAGCGGGCCTGGAACCAGAAATAGCCATCCATGTCCTGATGGTAAGTGTCGCCGGTTATATTCCAGCCGTTCTGCACGTAGTGGGTCTGGCGCGTGTCTGCGAGGTATCTGCAGCCAGTGGGGCCCCGTACAGCCAGACGGCCAGTGCTGCCTCGGGGCAGGTCGTTGCCCTGTTCGTCGATCAGTTTGGCTTCATATCCAGGCACTGGAATGCCCGTTGCCCCAGGTCTGACCTTTTCCACCGGCGCACCAATGAAGATGTGCAGCATTTCTGTCGAGCCGATGCCGTCCAGGATTCGAACGCCGGTCGCCGCATGCCAGGCATCCCATGTCGGTTTTGGCAGCGTTTCCCCGGCAGAAACGCACACGCGCAGGCTCGCTGTATCACCGGCCTGCAACTTCCCGAGGATCGCCCGATACGCAGTTGGCGCTGTGAAGCACACGGTGGGACGCAGAGTGCGAATCGCATCGAGCAACTGATCCGGCGATGCCTGTTCCAACAGGATCGAGCTGGCGCCGACACGTAAAGGAAACAGCACGGCTGCGCCGAGACCGAACGTGAATGCGATGGGCGGACTGCCGATGAACACATCGTCGGCGCGTGCACGAAGCACCTGCGCGGCGTAAGTGTCGCAAGTTGCCAACATGTCGCGATGGAAGTGCATTGTGCCCTTGGGCTCGCCGGTGGTGCCCGAAGTGAAGGCGATCAGACAGACATCATCCGCGCGTGTCGGGCAGGCGTCGAAGTCGTCGGTCTCCTGCGCCATGCGTGCCAGGAGGTCATCATCGGCCGAACCGCCCATGGCCACGATGTGGAGTCCCGTGCCGGCCGTCTGCGCAGCCTCCAGGTCCGCCAGCAATCGATAGTCGCACAGCGCAAGCGTGATGTGCGCCTTGGCGATGATCGTGCGAAGTTCTCCGGCTCGCAACAGAGGCATGGTTGCCACCGCAATGCCGCCAGCCTTGATCACGGCCAGATAGGCGGCAACCATCATCGGCGTATTAGGAGCGCGCAGCAGAACGCGATTGCCGCGGATCATGCCAAGTTGGTGGGTGAGGACATTGGCGATGCGATTGACCCTGTCGCGCAGGTCTGCGTAGCTCCATGTCTCGGTCAGCGACACCAGGCATGGTCGTGAGGCGTCGCTGGCCGCGACACGATCGTCCAGCAATACCGTCACGCAATTCAGTTGATCCGGATAGTCCAAACCTTCAAGCAACAGGTCCGGCCATTGTTTGCGCGGTGGCAGATTGTCTGAGGCGAACGTATCGAACGATGCCGGATCAGCCATCGCATTATCCTTTTGGCGTCACGTGCGCCCCACAGCAGTTGCTTCAATCTCCACCAGCGCGTCGGGTTCCACCAGGCAGCTCACGCCGATGACCGACATCGTCGGGAAATGCTTGCCGATGACGCGACGATAGCCTAGACCGATCGCCTTGGCGTTCTGCCGGTATTGCTCCATGTCCGTCACGAACCATGTCAGCCGCACCAGGTCTGTCGGTTGTGCGCCCGCCTCGGCCAGCAGCGTGACGATATTGGTGAGCGCCAGTTCGACCTGCGCGGCCAATCCTGCTGCGACCCGTCCTGTCGTCGCATCCCAACCGATCTGGCCCGCGAGGAATATCGTCGGTCCGGCGGCAACGATGCCATTGCTGTACCCCAATGGCCGTGGCCACGCGCCGGGCTGCAGAACAGGGTGCGCGGTCATGCCATCTCCCCTCCGGCTACCACGATCGACTGGCCGGTGATTGCCGAAGCAGCATCGCGACACAGGAAGGCAACAGCTTCGGCCACTTCTTCCGGCATCACCAGCCGACCCTGTGGATTAAAGCGTGCAAGAGTCGCTTTCGCATCCGCTTCGCTACGTCCGGTCTGCTGTGCGATGGTCTGGCTGGCGCGATGCACCAGTTCGGTGTCGGTAAAGCCGGGACAAATGGCATTCACTGTTACACCGCTGCGAGCGAACTCGATTGCCAGTGCTCGTGTCATGCCGATGACCCCGTGCTTCGCAGCACCGTACGCTGCGGTGTAGGCGTAACCTTTCACCCCCGCGGTGCTGGCAATATTGATGATGCGTCCCCAACCGCGCTCGAGCATATGCGGCAGAACGGCATGGCATGCCGTGAAGGTCGACGTGAGATTGACTGCGAGCATGGCAGCCAGATCCTTGTGAGTGCTCTTCAGGAAAGGTTGCGACGAGGCCGCTCCGGCGTTGTTCACCAGAATATCGCATGGCCCCAACTGCGCGATTGCGTCACTGAACGCCTCAGAGTCTGTAACGTCTGCTGTTGTATATGCCGCACCAAGTTCGCGCGATGCAGCCTGCAAAGCGACGCTGTCACGCCCAAGCAGCGCCAGAACCGTTCCCTCCTGCGCCAGTCGCCGGGCGATCGCCAGGCCGATGCCTTTCGCCCCACCGGTGATCAGCGCTCGTCGAGGCTGCGTCATATGATGATCGCCATGTCGCTGTCCCGCTTGAGCGTTCTTTCAAGTTGTGCCTTGCCGGCAAGATACTGCTTCGGCCACGGCTGCTCGCTGTAGCCCAGTCCAGCCGCAGCATGCAGCGCAAAATACGGATTTGATAGATGCGGCCTGGCCAAGGCACAGAGATCAGCCCGACCCGCTGCGATGATGGAGTTCAGATGGTCCGGCTCCGTGATATTCCCCACGGCCATCGTGGCAATGCCAACCTCATTCCGGATGCGGTCGGCAAAGGGCGTCTGGAACATGCGGCCATAGACCGGTTTTGCATCGATCGATGTTTGTCCGGCGGATACGTCCACCAAGTCAACGCCGGCAAGCTTGAACGCCTGCGCGATTGCCACAGAGTCGTCCGCCGTGATGCCGCCTTCCACCCAATCGGTGGCGGAGATCCGCACCGACATCGGCTTGTGCGCCGGCCATGCCTTGCGCATCGCCGTGAAGACCTCCAGGGGATAGCGTAGCCGCTTGGCCAGGTCTCCCCCGTAGTTGTCGGTCCGGCGATTGGTCAGCGGTGAAATAAACGAAGACAGCAGGTATCCGTGCGCCGCGTGCAACTCGATCATGTCGAAGCCCGCCATCTCTGCATAGCGCGTGGCCTGCACGAAGGCGTCACGGACGACATTCATATCGATGTGGGTCATCGCACGTGGCACCTGGTTGCGCTGGCTCCATGGCACTGGGCTTGGCGCAACGATCTCCCAATTGTCCGCATCCAGCGGTTCGTCCATGCCCTCCCAGCCCAATTTGGTTGAACCCTTCAGGCCGGAATGGCCAAGCTGCAGGCAGATCCGGGCTTCAGTCTGCGTATGCACGAATTCGACAATGTGCTTCCAGCTCAGCATCTGCGCTTCGCTGTATATGCCGGTGCATCCCGGCGTGATGCGTCCTTCCGGCGTAACACAGGTCATTTCGGTGAACACGAGGCTGGCGCCACCCAGCGCGCGCGAGCCGAGGTGAACCAGGTGAAAGTCGTTCGGCATGCCGTCCCGCGCGCTGTAGGTCGCCATAGGGGAGACCACCACACGGTTGGCGAGTGTCATGTCGCGCAGCCGGAATGGCAGGAACATTGGTGGGATGGCGCGGTTGGTCGTGCCGCCATCTGCGCGTGCGGCCAGCCAGCCCTCCATCCCTTCCAGCCACGCGCGGTCGCGCAGGCGGAGGTTTTCGTGGCTGATCCGCTGGCTGCGGGTCAGCAGGCTGTAGGCAAATTGTTCTGGCTCCAGTTGACTGTAGCGCGCGACGTTCTCGAACCATTCCGTGGAGTTGCGTGCCGCCGACTGCAATTTCAGCACTTCCACGCGTCGCTCCGCCTCGTAGGATGCCAGCGCGTCCGGGATGTCACCATTGGTTCGATCGACGCATTGCGCCAGGCCGATGGCATCCTCCAGTGCGAGCTTGGTACCGGAACCAATCGAGAAATGTGCGGTATGCGCAGCATCTCCCATCAGCACGATGCGGTCCTTTACCCATTTCGCATTGGAAATTCGATTGAAGTTGATGAACTGAGAGCCCCGCAGGTGGCGCATATTGGTCAACAGTGCATGCCCGTCGAGCCAAGGTGCGAACAGGAGTTCGCAGAAGGCAACCGATTGCGGTACTTCCATTCTGTCCAGGCCGGCAGCACGCCAGGTTGCCTCGCGTGTCTCGACGATGAAGGTGGAGGTGTCGGCGTTGAAGCGATAGGCGTGCGCCTGGAACCACCCCCACTCGGTTTCGACGAAGATGAAGGTGAAGGCATCGAACAGCTTGTGGGTGCCGAGCCAGGCGAAGCGGTTGGTGCGCGTCTCGATGGCAGGCAGGAAGTGATCGGCGTAGCGTGTGCGGATGGTGCTGTTGATGCCATCCGCCGCGACGATCAGGTCGGCGTCGGCGAATTCGGTGACATCTTGGACCTCGCGTTGGAAGACCAGTTCAACGCCCAGACCGGCCGCGCGCTCTTGCAGGATGTTGAGCAGGCGCTTGCGTTCGATGCCGCAGAAGCCATGGCCGCCGGATCTGACGACCCGGCCCTTGAAATGGATATCGATGTCGTCCCAATGGACGAAATTGTCGCTAATTCGCTGTTCGGTCTCCGGGTCGCCGCCCTTGAGGTTGCGCAGGGTTTCGTCGGAAAACACCACGCCCCAGCCGAAAGTGTCGTTGGCGCCATTGCGCTCAATCACGCACACGCGATGTGAAGGGTCGCGCAATTTCATCAATATCGCGAAGTAGAGACCGGCGGGGCCGCCGCCGATACAAACGATCCTCATCGCGTCTCCGTGCTTGACGGGAAGTTCGTTCATACCTGCATTATCCGGCGCGCGGCAAGGAGGCGTTTGATGGTCCATCCGATGTTCGGCCCCAATCGCTTCAAGCTGGGGATTTTTTCGGCCAATGCCGATGGCGGCCTGACCTTGACCCGCGCACCGGAGCGCTGGCCGGCCCGCTGGAATGAGGTGGTGGAGGTCGCGCAGATGGCCGACCGGGCCGGGATCGAATTCTTCCTGCCGATCGCACGCTGGAAGGGTTTCGGTGGCGAGGTCAACAACCGGGAATGGAGTTTCGAGACCCTGACCTACGCCGCAGGGCTTGCCGGTTTCACCCGCAACATTGCGTTGTTTTCGACGGTTCACGTGCCGATGGTGCACCCAGTGTTCGCGGCCAAGGCCCTGGCCACAGTGGATCATGCGTCTGGCGGCAGGGCAGGCCTGAACATTGTGTGCGGCTGGAGCCCGCAGGAATTCGAACTGTTCGGCTTGACGATGATCGAGCACCGCTATGCCCAGGGGCTTGAATGGGCCGAGATCATGGAACGCATTTTCGCCGGTGGTCCGCCGTTTGATTATGACGGCCGGTTCTACCGGCTGAAGAATGTGTCTGGTCACCCGTTGCCAGTGCAGCGGCCGCGCCCGGTGACGCTGAATGCCGCGTTCTCGCCTGTTGGGCGGGAGTTCGCCGCGAGGACCGCCGATTTCCTGTTCACCACATTCGTCGACATCGAAAGTGGCCGACCGCATATTGCGGACATGACAGCGAGGGCGCGCGCTGTCGGGCGCGAGGTCGGCGTCTATACCACCTGCCATGTCGTGTGCCGTCCGACGCAGTCGGAGGCCGAGGACTATTATGAGCACTATGCCGTGCGCATGGAGGATACCGCCAGTGTGGATTTCTACATGGGGGCCAAGGAGAAGTTTTCGTCGTCGCATGACCCGGAGGCGTACCGGCTGCACCGCAAACGCTTCGTCGGTGGTGCCGGCACCTATCCGCTGATCGGTACTCCAAGACGGATCGCCGAGGAAATGGTGCAGATGAGCGGTGTCGGCTTTGCCGGCACAACTGTCTCGTTCGTGAATTTCAAGGACGAGCTGCCGCATTTCATCGAGACGGTACTGCCGCTACTGCAGGAGGCTGGTCTGCGTCAGGCATAGCTGCATCCTCGATTTCGTCGGGGAAGGGCTGCCATTCGGCAACAGGATCGTCCGGCGGAACGGCGGCCAACAATCGGCGCGTGTAGGGATGCTGCGGTGATGCGAACACCTGTTCCGTGGGTCCCTGCTCGACAATCACGCCACGATGCATCACCAGCGCTCGGTCGCACAGATGGCGGACCACGGACAAATCGTGCGAAATGAACAGGAGTGCAATGCCGCATTCAGCGCGAAGGCGCTGCAAGAGTGCCAGCAACTGCGCTTGCACCGAGACGTCGAGACCCGATACGATCTCATCGGCCACCAGCATGCGTGGTACCGCACATAGCGCACGGGCGATGTTGACGCGTTGGCGTTGCCCGCCGGACAGCTGCGCTGGGTATCGATCCAGCATGTCAGGGCCCAGGCCAACTTCGGCCAGGACTTCTCGTGCGCGTTGCATGCGTGGCGTGCGGTTGACTGCCCGACTGCCAACCTGCAGCACCTGCGTCACGATATCGCCGACAGTACGACGTGGATTCAGCGCTGATTGCGGATCCTGAAACACCATCTGCGCCCAGAGCAACCGGTGCTTCCGGTCGGCCGAAGTCGCGCGGGTGATGTCACGGCCGCCCAGCACGATCCGGCCCTTCGTGGCGCGCTCCAATCCCATGATCAATCGTGCGACAGTGCTCTTGCCGCTTCCGCTTTCGCCGACAAGCCCGACGAATTCTCCGGCTTTGATCTCGAATGTCGCGTCACGCACCGCCCAGACTTCGCTGGCGCGCCGAAACGGACGGCCAGGCACCCGGAAGCGCTTGCCGGCGAGATCGAGCCGCGCCAGCGTCTCTCCGAAGTCGATTGGTCGTGCGGCCACAATGTCCGGTGATTCGATACCGGCAGTGCGATGAGAATGCAGGCATGCTGCGACGTGCGACTGTCCCGCCGAACGGTCGGGCGGATCCACCATTTGGCAGTCGGCTTCGGCAGTTGGACAACGCGGTGCGAAACGACACCCGTTCATTTCCACCATCGCCGCCAGGCTGGGCATGCGGTCCGGCAGCGCGAACAAGGTCCGATGCGTACGGGACATAGTCGGCGCCGCAAGCTGCAGGCACCGCGTATACGGATGCGCAGGTGTCGTCAGTAGCGAAGCCGCAGGGCCTGTTTCAACCGCTCGGCCCGCATAGAGCACCATGATGTCGTCGCAGATGCGAGCCGCCAGTCGCAGATCATGCGTGATGAACAGCAGGGACGTGCCTTCGTTCCGCTGCAATTCGCGGATCAACTCGACAATGCGGGCCTGGACAGTGACGTCCAGTGCGGTCGTCGGTTCGTCGGCGACGATCAACCGAGGACGTCCGGCAAACGCCATGGCGATAAGCACGCGTTGGCACATCCCGCCGGACAGTTGATGCGGATAGCGGCGGAGCAGTCCCATACCGTCAGGCAGATGCACCTCGGCCAGTCGTTGCAGCGCCGCGTCACGGCGCACGGTGCGAGGCGTTACGCCAAGGCGTTTGAGGTGCTCGCTGAATTGCGCACCAATCGTCATCACGGGATTGAGCGCCGTCATCGGTTCCTGTGGGATGAACGCGATATCGCGTCCGAGCAGTGCTCGCCGGCGCGCTGGTGCCAGGTTGACGAGATCTTCGCCGGCGAGGTTCAGCGAGCCGCCGGTGATGGCAAATCCGACGGGCAATGCCTGTGCGACGGCCCGACCGATCATCGACTTGCCTGCTCCCGATTCACCGACGACACCCAGGACACGACCCGGGGCGAGGCTGAACGAAAGTCGCCGAATAACCTCAATGTAACGGCCGCCGAGTGTGGTGCTGACGGTGAGTTCTGTGGCCTTGAGGATGGTCAGGCGCTCCTGGCAGAGCCGAGCCGCACGTCGAGTGTCCGGCGGAGACCGTCGCCTGACAGGTTAAAGCCAGTTACGGTCAGGAAGATTGCAGCCATTGGCAGCAGCAATGTCCAGGGCGCCTGCGCAAAGTTCGAACGCGCATCGGCGATCATCTGGCCCCAGGCGGTCTGATCAGCCGAGACGCCGAGCCCGACGAACGAAAGTACCGCTTCCACAATCACCGCGATGCCCATTTCCAGGCTGAGTAGCGTGATCAACAGGGGCAGCGTCGCAGGGACGATTTCGCGCGTCAGGGTCTGCCAGTGTGTGAACCCGGAAAGGCGCGCTGCCGCGATGTAGTCTCGCCTTGCCGTCACCAGGACTTCGGCACGCATGACGCGGCAGAATCGCGTCCAGTCCACCAAAATGATGGCGAGCACCACCTTGTCGGCGCCGGTGCCCAGTCCGACCATGAGTATCAGGCTGAGTATGACCGGCGGAAAGGACATCCATACCTCGACCGCTCGTCCGATCAGCCAGTCGATGGATCCGCCGAAATAGCCGGCGATGTGTGCCAGTACCGCTCCGAGCAACGCGGCGCCGCACGCTGCGGTGATGGCCACCACCAGTGCAAGCCTCCCGCCAAACAGGAGGCGTGCAAGTTCATCGCGCCCCAGGCTATCGGTGCCGAGTGGAAAGGCGGTATCGCCGCCGTGTTGCCAGGCGGGCGGCAGCAGGATGCTGAGCAGATCTTGATCGCCCGGATCGTGTCGTGCCAGTAGCGGGGCGAACAGAGCGCACGACGCGACGAAAAGGATCAGTGCGGCACCGGCCAACACGCGACCGGAGCGCAGCGCGCGCGGCGCAGTCATGGTGTGCGCAGCCGAGGATTGAGGATCAGGACCAATGCGTCCACCACCATGCCGATCAGCAGCACGACGATGCAGTAGGTCAGCCCGACGGTCTGGATGATCGGCAGGTCTGCGTTGCGCACGGCGTCCACCATCAGATTGCCGAGTCCGGGAAAGGAGTAGATGATTTCTACCAGCAGCGTGCCGCCGAACAGGAAACCGAATTGTACGCCCATTAAAGTCAACGTTGGCAGGGCGGCGTTCGGCAGTGCATGCACGACCAGGATCCGCCATTCGCCGATGCCACGCAGGCGAACCTGCCTGATGTAGTCTTCATGATAGACGTCCAGCAGGCTTGAACGCAGGACGCGCATGATCGCAGGCGAGAACGCGAAACCCAGCGCCGCGGCGGGCAGGACAAGGTGTGCCAATGCGCTGATGAAAGCGTCCGGTTGACCCGCCAGCAAGGTGTCGAGCAGCAGGAACCCGGTGACCGACGCCACGCTGAATTGTGGCCCAAGCTGGCCGATAAATGGCAACATCGGAACCAGCACGCCGAACAGCAGAATGAACAGCAGCGCCCAGAGGAATTCCGGCACCGACAGCAGCACGGTGGTGCCGAGATCACCGATGGTTTCAGCAGGGCCGCCGCGTAGGTGGAACAGCAGCAGCCCGCCGCCGATTCCGAGCGTGCCGGCGATCAGCATCGCGCATAACGCAAGCTGGACGGTGGCGGGAAGCGACGTCGCAACCAACTGTGAGGCATCGCGGCGCAACTGGATCGACTTGCCGAAGTCGCCGTGCACCGCGCCGCGGAGCCAGATCGCGTATTGGGCCGGCAACGGCTTGTCCAGGCCCATCTCGCGACGCTTGGCTTCGATATCCTCAGTTGTGGCGTTGGGTGGCATCGACATGGCCGCAGGATCGACCGGCAGGAGGCGTAGTGCGACGAACAGCAATACCGACACTGTCAGCAGGATAGGGATTGCAGTCAGCAGGCGGCGGCCCAGCAGGAAGAGGATTGTGGTCAAGGCACAGGGTTTCAGGTCCAGCGCATGGTCTGCGCGAGTACCCAGCCGTTGGCGTATTTTGTCATTGCCAGGTTCTTCTGGCGCACGACGGTTTGCACGCTCTGTACCAAGGGTATCTTGGCACCGATCTCCATCGCTTCCCGGTCGATCGCCTGCCATCCGGCAAATCGCTTGTTGGCGTCAGCTACGTTGAACAGATCGATCACCTTCTGGCCAAGTACCATGTCCTGCCATGGCGAAAACGGCAATTTTGGATTGAGCATGTAGCCGACGAAGATCTCCGGATCGCCTGTCGCGTTGTCGAAGCTGTACAGCGTTGCTTCGGGGAGCTTGTGGCCGCGATTCAGCTCGAAATACTTCGGGTATTCGATGACCTGTAGATCGGCCTCGATGCCGACTCGCCTCCACATCTGGGCGATGGCGCGAGCGATATCGTAGTCGCTGGGGAACTGGCCGTTGGTTGTGGCGAAGCCGATCTTCGCCGGCTTCTCCGGACCGAAGCCGGATTTCGCCAATAATTGCCGAGCCAGTTCCGGGTCATATTTGATGGTGAAGTCGGCCATGTAGCCCGGCGTGCCGGGTGTTGCGAGCTGCGATAATGGCACCGCGGCGTTGTTGTAGAACGCGCGCGACAGGGCGCCCTTGTCGATCGCATGATGCGCGGCAATCCGCACATTGGCATCTTCGAACCCCAGGTCGTTGCGAACCTGCAGCAGGATAATTCGGGTAATCGGATCGAGCTCTGCCGCAAGCCTGGGTTCGCTCTGCAGGCGGACCGCCTCGCGCACCGGCAGGTTGATCGCGATATCCACCTGGCCGGACTGTACCGCTGCAACGCGCGCTGATGGGTCCTTGATGATCTGAACGGTAGCGCGGCGAATGGCCGGTTTCGGTCCCCAGTACTTGTCGTTGCGTTCGAGGACGATGCGGCCGTTCACTTCCCATTCCACCAGCCGATAAGGGCCTGTGCCTACCGGCTTCTGTGCGAAGGCCGGTGCACCAACCTGTTCGACGTAGCCTTTGGGTACCACATAGCTCCCGAGGAATGCCAACCACACCGGTGCAGTGGGTGCGGGTGAGCTGAAATGCATCACTGCCTTGGTTGGCGACTGAATTTCGATGTCCTGGACCTTGCGCCAGGAATTGGCGATATCGAGGCCCGGCGTGGACCTGATGCGATCGAAGAAGGTGAACTTGAAGTCCTCCGCAGTCATTTTGTCGCCGTTGTGGAACTGCACGTCATCGCGCAATTCCACCGGCATAGTCATACCGTCCGGCGACAGCTCCCATTGCGTGATGAGATGCGGGATCAGCTTGAGGCTTGTGTCCTGTTCGAGGGGTTGGTCGAATACCGCCTTGAACAGTGACTGTGCGTCTGGCGTGAAACGCTGGTTGGGATCCCAGCCTGGTACGTCGCTCGGCCATGCCACGGTGACGACATCGGCGTCTGCCGCGCGGACGATTGCCGGTGTGGCGAGTGTCGCCGCGGTCAGCGCGAGAAAGCCGCGGCGTGATGCTGCGATCGTCATGACACCCCCGAATGGATTGCCGCGAAACTAGCGGCAGCGGCAGCGCGGGACAAGCTAAAGCGCGGGCGACGCAGTCAGCACCGTACGGCCTTCGGGATCAGCACGGGCGGTGATCCGGACGCGCGTTCGGGGAATGCACCCGTCAGCCAGAAAGCAGACCGCAGTGACACCGCAATCAAACTGCACCAGGCCAATGCACAGTGGCAGTGCATTGCGGAACGCCGGCTCGTGGCTGTGGTGCAGTACTGTGCTGGCCAGTACTTCGCCGTCTTCCGCCTCGCTCACGTGCCACTCCAACTGGTCGGCCAGGCACGTGGAACAGACCTCGCGCGGCGGGTACTGCATGCGGCCGCAGAGCGCGCAGCGCTGCAGGGCCAATTTACCGGAGCCGGCGTGTGCTGCCATATCGCGTGCGGGAGGCGCCATCATACCGCCAGCACCGCGGCGGCGGTGCAAAGGCCGCGATCGTAGTTGATCATGCCGAAGCCGCTGACCAGCGCATGGCGTGCGCCTGCGACCTGTCGCCCTTCGGCCTGACCGTTGAGTTGCCGAATCGCTTCGACCAGGCCGAGGAAACCGCCGGCCGCGCCGGCCTGGCCGCCGGAGAGTTGGCCGCCACCGGTGTTGTGCGGCAGGTTGCCACCGGGCCCGAATTCGTTGCGTCGGATGAAGTCCGCGCCGTCGCCCTTGGCGCAGAAACCAAGGTCCTCGAATTGCAGCATCGAGATCACCGGATAGTCGTCGTAGGTCTGCACGACGTCCATCGAATCAGGGCCGATCGCTGCCTGTCGCCACAGTGCGTCGGCGTCCATCGCCCAGCCGCCCCGCCACTGGATCGGATCGTCCGCAAACCCATTGTGCCGCTCGATCGTAGCCAGGATGCGCACACACGCCAAGCCGAGTGATGCAGCCTTGGCACGATGCATCACCAGGAAGCCGTCGGCACCGGCGCAGGGCATGACGCAGTCGAACAGATGCAGCGGCGATGCAACGGGGCGAGCCGCCAGATATGCCTGCAACGTAAGCTCGCCGCGCAGCAGTGCCAGCTCATTGCGTTGCGCCCATTGCCGCTGTGCCACGCACAGCTTGCCGAAATCCTCCCGTGTGGCGCCTGTCCGGCCCATGGCGTGCTCGGTCAGCAGTGCAAAGCTTGCGTTTGGCCCCCCGGCTCCGTACGGCCAGACGTGGTCGCGCGAGAAACTGCTGAACTGCACGACAAGCTCACGAAAACTGTCGGTTCCATTGGTATCTCCGGCGATACACGCGACCACGTCGGCATCACCGCATTGCACCGCCCTCGCGGCGCGCCGGAGTGCCATGATGCCGCAGGCGCCGCCGGTTGGCAGGAATTCGAGGAAGCGCGGTGACACGCCGACATATTGGACGAAGGGCGCCGGTCCATCCGGCGCCAGTGTGAAGCTCGACAGACACAGTCCATCCACTTGCCGCTTGTCGATACCACTCGCCGCCAGCAGTTGGCGCAGCGCGCTGCCCAGCCACCAGGCGGCAGTTTTCTCCGATCGTCGTTCATACGGGACGGTGACCGGCGTGCAGACGACGACATCACCGTAGTCCATCATGTGCGCCGCTTCAGCGTGCGCGTGTCGACGCAGGTCGGCGTGCCCGGAAGGCCACGGGCCCAGGCCTTCAATTCGCCGCGCTGGATCTTGTTGGTCGCAGTCAGCGGCAGCGCATCCACGAAAGCGACATAGCCGGGTGCCTTGAAGTAGGCCAGCTCGCCAAGTACGTGCGCCACAATGTCGCCAGCCACCCGCGCCAGGTCGGTAATTGGTTCGCGCGGCACGATGCAGGCCAGTACTTCCTCGCCGCGCAAGTTGTCCGGGACAGCGGCACACGCGACCTCGCGTACCTGCGAATACTGCCGCAGCACGCTTTCCACCTCTGCCGCGGCGATGTTCTCGCCGCTGCGGCGGATGACGTTCTTCCAGCGATCGACGAAGAACAGGTTTTCGTCCGCGTCCCGCCGCACCACGTCGCCGGTGTGGAACCAGCCTCCGTCCCACGCCGCCTCAGTCGCCGCACTGTCACCGAGGTATTCGCTGAAGAACCCGGTACGCGGATCGGCTTCGGCGGAACGTACCAGAAGTTCACCCGGCGTATCGTCGGCGATGTCTGCGCCGGCGTTGTCGACGATGCGATACCGCATGAACGGCCGTGCGCGCCCGAAGCATGACCGGCCGATATGGCGCGGTTCGTGGCTGGCGATCACCACGGCGCCGGCGCCGGTTTCGGTCATCGCCCAGGCATCGATCATCGGAATGCCGAACCGGTCCTCGAACGCGGCGTGGTAGCGCGGATCGACGCCGGGTGCGAAACCGAACCGCACATGATGCGCCCGGTCGTCCGGGGACGGTTCGAAACCGAGCAGCATGGTTGGCATCACGCCGAGGCTGTGCAGGATTGTTGCTTTGGTTTCGCGCACCGTCTGCCACCAGTTCCGCGGATGGAACCGGTCGAGTGGGATGACGCAGCCGCCCGTGAGCACCATGGCGAGTGTAGAATAAGCCATCGCATTGACGTGGGTCATCGGTAACGGCGTGATCAACCGATCCTCACCAGCGCGCAGCGTGCATAGCCCACCGATCTCCGTGTACCAGCGCCCGCAGCGCAGGAAATAGTCATTCGACAGCACGCAGCCCTTCTGCTTGCCGGTCGTGCCAGACGTGTAGAGCAAAGCACATTCAGTGGTTGTGTCCGGTACCTGCGCGTGGGGTGGGGCAGCGGCGGCAGGCACCTTGTCGCCATCAGACGCAACGGCAAATGGATCGCCGCGGCGGTCGGCCGCATCCTGTAACCGTCCGAGATGCGGTTGCGCGCCGACCGCCAGGCAGATGCCGCTGTGCCCGACCAGATGATCCAGTTCCGCCGCGCGCAGATCGGCGTTCAGCGGGACGACGCTGGCCCCCAGGCTGTTCAGGGCCATCCAGTGCAGGATGGCGGCCGGCCGGTTTTCCAGCATCAGACCGACCCGATGACCGACGCCATACCCGGCCGCGCGATAACGCCGGGTGAGCTCGCTGACCTCAGCCGCCGCCTCGGCGTAAGTCAGGGTTCCAGGCGCAATGTTATAACGTTCCGCGGTGCCGTCGGTGACATGCAGGAACGGCCGGTCATGCCAGGCATGAGCGGCGTCCCTGAATGCCGCGAAAACAGTGGCGGTCAGAGCGGATCCCAGTCGAACACCTCGCCCGAGCGATCCAGCGGCATGAACGCCGCCCTCAGCGCGGGCGCGGCATGGGCGGCGATGCTCTCCGGTGTCCAGCCCTCGGCGCGATGCACGATGCGGATCGGGCGTGGCGAACTGAACAGGATTACCTCGTTCATCCGCGTGCCGAACACCTGGCCGGTGACGTCCTTCGCTGCGTCGGACGACAGGTACACCGCCATCGGCGCGTTCTTGTCCGGCGTCATCTGCTGGATCTTCGCCACACGCGCCTGCTGTTCCGGTGTGGTGGCCGGGATGGAACTGGTCATCCGGCTCCAGGCGAACGGCGCAATGCAGTTCGACCGCACATTGTAGCGTTTCATGTCCAGCGCGATCGACTTCGACAGTGCGGTAATGCCCAGCTTGGCAGCCGAGTAATTTGCCTGGCCGAAATTGCCGATCAGCCCGGAGGTAGAGGAGATATGTACGAACGTGCCGCTCTCCTGCTTGCGATAATGTTCGGCCGCGGCGCGGGAGACGAAGAAGCTGCCGTTCAGGTGGACGGCGATCACCGACAGCCAGTCCTCCGGGGTCATCTTATGGAAGATCACGTCGCGCAGGATGCCGGCGTTGTTCACCACGCCGTCGATCCGGCCGTAATGGTCCAGCGCCGCCTGGATGATCTTCTGCGCCGACCCCCAGTCGGCAACGGAGTCCGTGCAGATCTCCGCGGCACCGCCGCGCTGCTCGATGAGCTGCTTGGTCTGCTGGGCCGGCGTGGCTGACTGGCCCTCGCCGGACAGTGAGGCGCCGACGTCGTTGATGATCACCCTGGCCCCTGCCGCCGCCATCGCCAGCGCGATTTCGCGCCCGATGCCACCGCCCGATCCGGTCACCACCACGACCTTGCCTTCCATCATGCCAGCCATCAGATGCTCTCCCTATGCTCCGGCCATTGACTACTGGCCGGTAGCCATGGCGACAACCCCTTGACGGGTGGCACCCGGTACGCCATTTCCCGGCAATCAGGACCACGATGGTCCGATTAGCTGAACGCCAGGGTGCCAGGGGGTTTCGCAGACCATGCTCAGGCTGTCGAAGCTGACCGACTATGCGGTCGTCGTATTGGTGCGGTTGTCTCGCGAAACCGGGGTCCAGACCTCTCCTGGTATCGCCGCGACCACCGGAATCCCAGAACCCACCGTGGCCAAGGTACTGAAAACGCTGGCTGCCGGGGGTCTGGTCGCGTCACAGCGCGGGGCGCGCGGCGGCTACAGGCTGCTGCGCCCGCTGGCCGCGATCCCGGTGGCCGATGTGATCGCCGCGGTGGATGGCCCGATTGCGCTGACCGCCTGCGTCGAGGCGTCCGCCGTGGAATGCGAGTCCCAGGGTCTGTGCCCGATGCGCGGGCGTTGGGACCCGGTGAACGAGGCGATCCAGCAGGCGCTGGCTTCAATCACGCTGGCGGACATGCAGGAGGCGGCCATTCCGCGCGCCTTCCGTATTCCGGTACGGCCATCCGCCCCCATCCCCGCCGCCGAATAGGATATTTGAATGCCCGTCGGAACCGAAACGCTCGATACCGTCCAGTCCGTCACGCAGTCCGGCTACAAGTGGGGCTGGGAGACGGATATCGAGATGGACCTCGCGCCCAAGGGGCTGAACGAGGGCACCATTCGGCTGATCTCCTCGCGCAAGCAGGAGCCGGAGTGGCTGCTGGCCTGGCGCCTGAAGGCGTATGCGGCGTGGCAGCAAATGCAGGAGCCGCACTGGGCCCGCGTTGACCACCCGCCGATCGACTACCAGGACCTGCACTACTATGCGGCGCCAAAGCAGAAGCCAGGCCCGAAGAGCCTGGACGAGGTCGATCCGGAACTGCTGAAGACGTACGAGAAGCTTGGCATTCCGCTGAAGGAGCGGGCCATCCTGGCCGGCGTCGATCCGGCGTCCATCGAGGGTGGCTCCCAGATCGCTGTGGACGCGGTGTTCGACAGCGTTTCGGTCGCCACGACATTCCGCGAGACGCTCAAGAAGGCCGGAGTGATCTTCTGCCCGATCAGCGAGGCGGTGCGCGATCATCCTGAGCTGGTGCAGCAGTATCTCGGCAGCGTCGTGCCGGTGTCGGACAATTTCTTTGCCGCGTTGAACTCCGCGGTGTTCACCGATGGCAGCTTTGTCTACATCCCGAAGGGCGTGCGTTGCCCAATGGAGTTGTCCACCTATTTCCGCATCAATGCGCGCAGCACCGGCCAGTTCGAGCGTACGCTGATCATCGCCGATGCCGGCAGCTATGTGAGCTACCTCGAGGGCTGCACCGCGCCGATGCGTGACGAGAACCAGCTGCATGCCGCGGTGGTGGAACTGGTGGCGTTCGACGACGCGCAGATCAAGTACAGCACGGTGCAGAATTGGTATCCCGGTGATGCGGAAGGTCGCGGCGGCATCTACAACTTCGTCACCAAGCGCGGCGCCTGCCGTGGCGCACGGAGCAAGATCTCCTGGACACAGGTGGAGACCGGATCGGCGATCACCTGGAAGTATCCGTCCTGCGTGCTGCAGGGCGATGACAGCGTGGGTGAGTTCTACTCGGTGGCGGTGACCAACAACTGCCAGCAGGCCGATACCGGCACCAAGATGATCCACATCGGCAAGCGGACCAAAAGCACCATCATCTCCAAGGGGATCAGTGCTGGCCGCTCCAACAACACCTATCGCGGACTGGTGCGCGTGCTGCCGAAGGCGTCCGGGGCGCGCAATCACACGCAGTGTGATTCGCTGCTGATCGGCGACTGTTGCGGCGCGCACACGGTGCCGTACATCGAGAGCCGCAATCCTACGGCGAAGGTTGAACATGAGGCGACGACGTCAAAGATCGCCGATGACCAGTTGTTCTATTGCCGGCAGCGAGGATTGTCGGAAGAGGACGCGGTCGGTCTGATCGTCAATGGGTTCTGTCGGGATGTGTTGAAGGAGCTGCCGATGGAATTTGCCGTCGAGGCGCAGAAGCTTCTGGCGGTAAGCCTGGAAGGCTCCGTGGGTTAAGGGACACAGGGATTATGCTGGAAATTCGCGGCCTTTCCGCCGCTATCGACGACAAGCCGATCCTGCAGGGCATCGACCTGACGGTGCCGCAGGGCGAAGTGCATGCGATCATGGGGCCGAACGGCTCCGGCAAGTCCACGCTCGCCTATGTGCTGTCGGGTCGCGACGACTATGCAGTGACCGGCGGAACGGCGACATTCAATGGGCACGACCTGCTGGCGATGGAACCGGAAGAGCGGGCCGCTGCCGGCGTGTTCCTGGCATTCCAGTATCCGGTCGAGCTGCCGGGCGTCGGCAATGCCAGTTTCCTGCGCACCGCGTTGAATGCGCAGCGCCGTTCGCGCGGCGAGAGCGAGCTGGATGCAGTGCAGTTCCTCAAGCTGGCACGCGCCGAGACGAAGCGGCTGGCGATGCCGGATGACATGCTGCGGCGGAACGTCAATGTCGGATTCTCCGGCGGCGAGAAGAAGCGCAACGAGGTGCTGCAGATGGCCATTCTGCGGCCCAAGCTGGCAATCCTCGACGAAACCGACAGCGGCCTGGACATCGACGCGCTGAAAATCGTCGCGCACGGCGTGAATGAATTGCGCGGGCCGGAGTTCTCCGCGCTGGTGATCACGCACTATCAGCGCCTGTTGGACCATATCGTGCCGGACCGTGTGCACGTTCTGGCGGGTGGCCGGATCATTCGTTCCGGCGGCCCGGAACTGGCGCACGAGTTGGAAGCCAAAGGCTACGCAGAGATGGTGGCGGAGGCGGCATGACCGCTCCCGTCCAGACCGGTATTGGCGGCTTCCTCTCGCGCTTTGAGCGGCTGCGCGAACGCCTTCCCGGCGACCCGCGCCAGCGCCTGGCTGCGGCGGACGCATTCCGTCGCGCAGGCCTGCCTGGTGCGGCAGCAGGACGGCGTGAGGAGGCATGGAAATATACCAGCCTGCGCCCCGTCGCCGATGCCGAGTTTCAGCAGTCGGTGACACCGCTCACCAGCGGCAGTGCCGTGCTCGAACGTCTGCCGCGCATCGATGCACCCCGCATTGTCCTGGTGGATGGTGTGTTCGATCCTGCACTATCGACGCTGCCGGCTTCAGTCACGTTCACCCGTTTCGCCGATCAACCGGCGTTTGGCACGCTTGCACGCCCGAACAGCGAGCCGTTGGTTGCACTCAACACCATGCTGGCGGAAGACGGCGTATCGCTCGCTGTGTCTGAAGGGGTTGACGCGGGGCTGCTGCTTCTGGTGAGCCTGGCCACGAACGGCGCAGCGTTTCACCCGCGCCATGCCATCCAATTGGCACAGGGTGCACGCCTCACCCTGCTGGAACTGTCAGTCGGCGATGGCGCATATCTGCACAATCCGGTCATCGAGGTGCATGTGGCGGAGCATGCCGCACTGACGCATGTGCGCCTGCAGAACGAATCGTCGGACGCGTTTCATCTGTCCACGCTGTATGCCGAAGTCGCCGAATGCGGCACCTATGACAGCTTCGCACTGAACGTTGGCGCACGCATCGTGCGAACCGAAGTGCACGCGCGGCTGGATGGCGAGAAGGGCACGACGCATTTGAATGGTGCGCAGTTGCTGGGCGGCTCGCAGCATGCCGACTTCACCACGGTGGTGCAGCATGTCGCACCATCATGCACCTCCCGGCAGACGGTAAAGAACGTCCTGGACGGGCGCGCGCAAGGTGTGTTCCAGGGGCGCATCGAGGTTGCGCGCGAGGCGCAGAAAACCGATGGCTACCAGATGAACCAGGCTTTGCTGCTGTCACCCGACGCCGAGATCGATACCAAGCCCGAGCTGGAGATCTTCGCTGACGATGTGAAGTGCAGCCACGGCGCGACGGTGGGCGAATTGGATGCCGATCAGCTGTTCTACCTGCGGAGCCGTGGGATTCCCGATGCGGAAGCGCGATCCATCCTGGTGCGCGCGTTCCTGGCCGAGGCATTGGATGCTGTGGCGCACGAACAGGTCCGCGCCGTGCTCGAGCAGGCGGTTGAAGGCTGGTGGGAGAGGCAGGCCGCATGAACGTCACGACTCGCCCTGCCATGCTCGACGTCGCGCGCATTCGCGAGGATTTTCCGATCCTCGGCCAAAGGGTCCGCGGCAAGCCGCTGGTGTTCCTGGACAGTGCCGCATCGGCGCAGAAGCCGCGCGTGGTGATCGATGCGATGCGCGAGGCGATGGAGACGCAATACGCCAACGTGCATCGCGGCCTGCACTGGATGAGCGAGCGGACCACCGACGCGTACGAGGCGGCGCGCGACGCTGTAGCCGCGCTGCTGAATGCGGCGGACCGGCACGAGGTTGTCATCACGCGCAACGTCACCGAATCGCTCAACCTGATGGCGCACAGCTATGGTCGCGGCATTCTGAAGCCGGGGCAGGCGGTGTTGATCTCCGGCATGGAGCACCATTCCAACATCGTGCCCTGGCAGTTGCTGCGGGCCGATCGCGGCATCGAGTTGCGCGTGGTGCCGGTCACGGATGCCGGCGAGCTGGACATGGCAGCGTACGAGGCGTTGCTGGCGGATGGCAAGGTCGGACTGGTGTC
This sequence comes from Acetobacteraceae bacterium, assembly GCA_036265005.1. Lineage (GTDB taxonomy): Bacteria > Pseudomonadota > Alphaproteobacteria > Acetobacterales > Acetobacteraceae > JAMXLO01. Next base: position 39,451 of record DATAPW010000257.1, read on the forward strand.
GATGACGCACATGTCCAACGTCCTTGGCACCTACACGCCGGCGGAACGCATCGTGCAGATTGCCCACGCGCACGGCGCCAAGGTGCTGTTCGACGGAGCACAGGCGGTGGTGCATCGCCGCGTGGATGTTCAGGCGTTGGGCTGCGATTTCTACGCCTTCACCGGCCACAAGCTGTATGGGCCGACCGGTATCGGCGTGCTGTGGGGACGCCGCGAACTGCTGGATGGCATGCCGCCGTTCCTGGGTGGTGGCGAGATGATCTCGTCGGTGTCCTACGAGCGTTCGACCTGGGCCGAAGTGCCGCACAAGTTCGAGGCCGGAACGCCGCCGATCATCGAGGGTATCGGATTGAAGGCGGCAATCGATTACGTGCAGTCGATCGGCTACGACGCGATCGCCGCGCATGAATCGGCACTGGTCGATCACGCGCTGGCGCGACTTGGAGCGATCGAGGGTGTACATATCCTTGGTCGCGCGCAGGATCGCGGTGGTGTGGTGTCATTCGCGCTCGATCGGGCCCATGCGCATGATGTGGCAACTCTGTTGGACCGCCAGGGCATCGCGGTGCGGGCGGGGCATCACTGCGCCGAACCGCTGATGCGGCGGTTTGGCCTGGAAAGCACCGCGCGTGCCAGCTTCGCCATCTATACGACACGTGACGAGATCGATACTTTGGCTGATACTCTCACGCGGGTGCGGGAGTTCTTCAAGTGAAGCCTCTCCAGTGTCATGGGCGGCCATGACAATCGGGAAATTCGCATGACCGACACGTTCGACGACTTGCGCGATCTCTATCAGGAAGTGATCCTCGATCACGGCCGTCGCCCGCGTCATGCGCGGCGCCTGCAAAGTTTCGACGCCACAGCCAAGGGCGACAATCCGATGTGCGGCGACCGCATCGAGGTGTGGGTGAAATATGCACCGGACGGTACGATCGCCGACACCGGTTTCGAAGCGCGTGGCTGCGCGATCAGCGTTGCTTCGGCCGATCTGATGGCCGAAACGGTGATCGGGCGCAGCAAGTCCGACACGCACGCGCTGTTTGATGCATTCCGCGAGATGGCGCGCACCGGCTCGTGCCCGCATTGTGACGCTGCATTGGCCGATTCGTTGGAACGGCTGGAACCGCTAGCCGGCGTGCACGAGTACCCATCGCGTGTGAAATGTGCGACCCTTGCCTGGCACGCATTGGTCTCCGCGATCGACGGCGCGAAGGAGGCGAGCAGTGAATGACGTGAGTACTGGTCCGCACGCCGCCTGGACGCCGGATGGCGACACGACGCCGAAGCCGACCGAGGACGCCATCATCGCGGCGATCGCCGGCGTGTACGATCCGGAAATCCCGGTCAACATTTACGAACTCGGCTTGATCTACACGATCGACATCGGCGACGATGGAGCGGTGAAGGTCGAGATGACGCTGACCGCGCCGGCCTGTCCTTCGGCTCAGGAGCTGCCGGAGCAGGTGCACAATTCCGTCATGGCGGTGCCTGGCGTCACGTCCTGTGACGTGGAGACGGTGTGGGATCCGCCGTGGGACCCAAGCCGAATGACCGACGAAGCTCGCCTGCAGTTGAACATGTTCTGATCGAAACCGATATCGAGCGAACCATGAGCACGACCACCACTGCCCCCCGCAAGATCCGCGCGCTGCCGCCGCTGATGACGCTGACCGACGCTGCGGCCGACCGCCTGCGTTCGCTCTACGACAAGGGCGAGCAGGGCAAACTGCTGCGCATCGGCGTGAAGACCAAGGGCTGTTCGGGACTGTCTTACGACATGACCTGGACCGACGCGCCGGCGCCGAGTGATGAGGTAGTCAAGGACAAGGACCTGACGGTGCTGGTGGACCGCAAGGCCAGCCTGTTCCTGATCGGGACCGTGATGGACTATGAGGTGAAGGCGCTGACGTCCGGCTTCACATTCACCAACCCGAACGAGAAGGGCCGCTGCGGCTGCGGCGAGAGCTTCCACGTCTGATGGGTTTCGCTGCGCTCTAAACCCATCCTCCGCAGGTCTCGGGTTACGGTATTGCGCTCCTGACCAAAAAATGAACGGTCTGCCCTGAATCCGCCGTCTTGCCGCTTCGCTATCGGCAGGAGCAGCGGGAGGAGGCATGCAGGCCCTGATACCGATCGGGTGGCAGGACATCATCGGCCAGAGCATCGACTGGCTGCACCGCTACGTGCTTGTCCCGGCCTTCCTTGCCCAGGTGATCTGTCTGCTGGTGCTGCTGGGGATTGACAGGTGGGCAGCCAGGCCACTGCAACAGACGTTGCTCAATCTTGCCGCGCGCGCCGCCAGCAACCCGCTTTATCCGATCGCCGTGGCACTGGCCCGCGTGGCGAAATGGGTCTTCCTGCTGCTCCTGGTGTGGTTCGCACGCCTCGCCTTCAACGCGGAAGACAATCGCGCCGATCTGCTGCGGCTGGCAGAAAGCCTTGTGCTGGTCTGGGTCCTGATCCGGCTCAGTTCGATGCTGGTCCGCGATGAGCGTCTGGCCCGGGCGGTCGCCGTCCTAGCCTGGACCATCGCCGCACTGAACATCGCCGGATTGATCAGTCCCGTCGTCGAGCTGCTGGATGCCATGGCGGTGCCGATCGGCAATTTCCGCGTGAGCCTGCTCCTCGTGCTGAAGGGTGCCGTCACGCTGGGGATTTTCGTCTGGATCGCAAATGCGATGTCGCGCCTGGTTGAACAGCGGCTGCGCATCTTCACGCCGCTGACGCCTGCGGTGCAGGTCCTGGCAACGAAGCTGGTCCGCATGACACTGCTGACCCTGGCGATCGTGCTGGCTCTCGGCTCCATCGGCATCGACCTGACGGCATTCGCCGTGTTCTCCGGCGCGATCGGCGTCGGTGTCGGATTTGGGCTGCAAAAGGTGGTGTCAAACCTGGTCAGCGGAGTGATCCTGCTGTTGGACCGCTCCATCAAGCCCGGCGACGTGATCGAGATCGATGGCACCTATGGGTCGGTGAGCACGCTGAACGCGCGCTATGCATCGGTGGAAACGCGCGACGGCAAGGAATACCTGATTCCGAACGAGGATCTGATCACTCAACGCGTCACCAACTGGTCGTTCTCCAATGACCTGATCCGGATGCATGTGAAGGTCGGAATTTCCTATCAGTCCGATCCGCATGAAGCGATCCGCCTGTCGCTGGCGGCGGCACGCGATGTACCACGGGTTTTGGCGGATCCGGCACCGAACTGCCTGCTGATGAATTTCGGCGACAGCACGATCGATCTGGAGCTGCGTTTCTGGATCAGCGATCCGGTGAACGGCACCGCGAACGTGCGCAGCCAGGTCATGCTGAACCTGTGGGACCTGTATCAGCAGAACGGCATCGAACTGCCGTATCCGCAGCGCGACGTGACGCTGCGGAACCCCGAGGCGCTCGCCGCAGTGCTCGCGGATTCACGTTCGTCTCACGCAATGGGCCCGCATCAGCGTTAGTCTCCGCCGAGGCAATCGCCCGGAGGACGTGGCATGGTGGAATTCCCGGTCAACCCGCAGCGGTTCGATCCCTACAAGAACTTCAAGTTTCGCGTGAAATGGGATGGACGGTATGTCGCCGGCATCAGCCATGTCAGCGCATTGCGGCGATCGACGGAAGTGATTGAGCATCGGGAGGGTGGCGATCCATCGACGCCGCGCAAATCGCCCGGCCGCACCGTGTTCGATGCGATCACCCTGGAACGCGGCGTGACGCAGGACACCGCGTTCGAGGATTGGGCCAACAAGGTGTGGCAACTGGGTGCCGGTCTCGGCAGCGAGGTCGCACTGGCGGATTTCCGCAAGGACGCTCTGCTGGAGTTGATGAATGAGGCCGGGCAGGTGGTACTGGCCTACAAGATCTATCGCTGCTGGGTGTCGGAGTACGTTGCGCTGCCGGCGCTCAACGCAGATTCGATGCGGTCGCCATCCAATCCATCCGCCTGGAGAATGAGGGCTGGGAGCGCGATACGTCGGTAACTGAACCGAAGGAGCCGGGGTAGGGTAGAGCCGCTCAGCGTGCGAACACGCATACGCTCTCCAGCCGCGCCGACCACAGGAACTGATCGATCGGCGTCGCTGCCGTCAGTCGATAACCGGCCTGTGACAACAGCCTGGCGTCGCGTCCCAATGTCGCGGGGTCGCAACTCACGTAGACCACGACCGGCACTTTCGCTGCCGCGATCTGCGCGACCTGCGTGGCGGCGCCGGCCGCTGGCGGGTCGAGCACCACGGCTGCGAACCCCGCCAGCTCCTTCGCCTGCAGCGGCTGCCGCGCCAGGTCGCGCTGTGTCACCGCAATACGGCCTGACAGGCCGGCGTGGTTGGCTGCCGCGCGAAGCGCCGACGCCGACGCCGGATCGCCTTCCCATGCCGCCACGCGCGCTCGCTGCGCCAGGGCAAAGGTGATGCTGCCGCAGCCGGCGAACAGTTCCGCGATGCGCCCTTTGGCGGGAAGGGCGCCGAGCACGGCTGCGGTGATGGCTGTCTCACCCGACGCCGATGCCTGCAGAAAGCCGCCAGGTGGTGGCGTGATGCTGATCCCGGACAAAACTGTCGTCGGCGGCCGCAGGATAGCGATCGGTTCGGGCTCGTCGTTGCCTTGTGCCCAGGCGATGCGTGGCAGCCCATGCGCCCGCGCGAACTCGGTCAGCGCTATGCGATCGCCGATGTTCAAAGCGGCGTCGGTACGCAGCAGCACATCGGGACCGCTGTCGAGCAGGTTTACGATTACCGAGCCGTCGTGTCGGAGTGCCCGTACGCGCGATAGCAACACACGGAGTGGCGCGAACAGTGCCATCAATGTCGGATGCAGCACAGGACATTCGAGGAGATCGATGACGTCCGCGCTGCGCAGCCTATGCAGGCCTAAAACGATCCTGCCGCCGATTCGGCGGATGGCGTAATCCATGCGTCGGCGCTCTCCCGGCCCGGTCCGTATGGGCTTTGAGATGTCCGCATCGACATAGCCGGCTCGGCGCAGCGCGGTTCGCAGCAGCTCCGTCTTCCACGCGAGATATGCGTCATCGCGCCAATGCTGCAGCACGCAACCGCCGCACGAACCGAAATGCGGGCAGTGTGGTTGGGAAAGCGCTGTGCCTGGGTCAGGGAGTAATGTCGTGGCCCCTTGCCTAGACGTCAGCCGCCGAACGCCGACAACCCGGTCTGCGCGCGCCCCAGGATCAGCGCGTGCACGTCATGCGTCCCTTCATATGTATTGACGGCCTCCAGGTTCATCACATGGCGGATCACGTGATACTCGTCCGCCACGCCATTGCCGCCATGCATGTCGCGTGCGGTCCGTGCGATATCCAGCGCCTTGCCGCAGTTGTTGCGCTTCAGCAGGCTGATCATCTCGGGCGCAGCATTGTGGTCGTCGATCAACCGGCCCAACCGCAGAACCGAATGGAGCCCCAGTGTGATCTCGGTCTGCATATCGACCAGCTTCTTCTGGATCAGTTGCGTCGCCGCCAGCGGCCGGCCGAACATGATCCGCTGCAGCGTATAGTCGCGCGCCGCGTGCCAGCAGAACTCCGCCGCGCCCAATGCGCCCCAGGCAATGCCGTAGCGCGCATTGTTCAGGCAGGAGAACGGCCCACGCAGTCCCTTCACCTTCGGCAGCATCGCGGTCTCGGGGACCGCCACGTCGTCCATCATGATCATGCCGGTGACCGACGCGCGGAGCGAGAACTTGCCCTCGATCTTCGGCGCGCTCAGTCCCTTCATGCCCTTTTCCAGCACGAACCCGCGGATATCGCCGGCATCGTCCTTTGCCCACACCACGAACACGTCGGCGATCGGCGCGTTGGTGATCCAGGTCTTCGACCCGTCCAGCACGAACCCGCCATCCACCTTGCGCGCCCGTGTGCGCATCGCTGCGGGATCGGAGCCGGCGTCAGGCTCTGTCAGGCCGAAGCAGCCAACCCACTCGCCGCTGCGCAGCTTCGGCAGGTATTTCTCCTTCTGCGCCTCGGAACCGAAATCCCAGATCGGATACATCACCAGGGACGACTGCACGGAAAACGCCGACCGGTAGCCGGAATCCACCCGCTCCACCTCGCGCGCGATCAGCCCGTAGCTGACGTAGTTCACGCCGGCGCAGCCATAACCCTCGAGCGTGGCGCCGAGAAAACCCATCTCGCCCATCTCGTTCATGATTTCACGATGGAATTTCTCGTGGCGGTTCGCTTCGATCACGCGCGGGAACAGCTTCTCCTGGCAGTAGTCGCGCGCGGCGTCGCGGATCGCGCGTTCTTCCTCGGTCAGCTGCGCATCGAGGCGCAGTGCATCATCCCACTCGAATGCGGTGAAATGGCTCTTCTGGCGAACGGGTGCGTCGTTCATGCCTCGCTCTCCCCTTCCTCCATCGCCGGCTTCGCCGCGCGACGCTGGCGCAGCAGCATGAATGCCGGCATTTCGTCACCGAACCCCTTGACCGCTGGCCCGAGGTCGTCGTCGCGCCGGCGCGGCTCCCGGCGTGGAGCAGCCTCCCGCCTCGGTGCCGGTTCACGTCGGGGCTCGGCTTCGCGCTGCGGCAGGGGCGCGGGCGGCGGCTCCGGCCGAGGCCTCGTGGCGCGGGGCGGCGGCGCGGCTGCCCTCGTCCGGGCCGGCTCATCGCGCACGGCCTTTTCCCGTGGCGCCTGCTTCTCGCGCGGCGCCGACCGCTCGCGAGCAGCGGGCTTCGACCGAGCGGGCGCGCGCCCGCGGCCACGCCGACGACGGCCGTCGTCCTCCGACCAGTCCACCGGATCGAGGCCCTCCACCACGATGGGCGGGATGGCATGGCCGGTCAGCTTCTCGATCGCCTCTACCGCCGCGCGGTCCTCCGGCTGGGCGATGGTGAACGCATGGCCCTCCAGCCCGGCCCGCCCGGTCCGGCCGATACGGTGCACATAATCCTCGGCATGGCTTGGCACATCGAAGTTGAACACATGCGACAGGCCGCCGATGTCCAGCCCACGCGCGGCGACGTCGCTGCACACCAGCAGGCGCAGTTCGTTGGCCTTGAATTTTTCCAAAGTGGCAAAGCGCACAGTCTGTGCCATGTCGCCGTGCAGCGCGCCGACATCGAACTTATGCCGGGTCAGCGACTTGTGCAGGATATCCACGTCGCGCTTCCGATTGCAGAAGATCAGCGCGTTCTGCACTTTCTGCGTCCGGATCAACCGGCGCAGCGCCTCGCGCTTGTCGTGCTCGGCCACCAGCGCCAGGCCCTCGACGATGGTGGTCGCCACCGAAGCCGGGCGGGAGACGACGATTTCCTTCGGATTCTGCAGGAAAGCATCGGCCAGGCGCCGGATTTCCGGGAACAGCGTCGCGCTGAAGAACAGCGTCTGCCGGTTGCGTGGCAACAACGAAACGATGCGTTCGACATCCGGGATGAAGCCCATGTCCAGCATCCGGTCGGCTTCGTCGATCACCAGGGTCTTGACATCCGACAACAGGATGGAGCCGCGCTCGAACATGTCGATCAGGCGGCCTGGCGTGGCGATCAGCACATCCACGCCGCGCATCAGCACGTCCTTCTGGTCGGACATGCTCTCGCCGCCGATGATCAGCGCGTGGGTGAGCTTCAGGTACTTCCCGTACTGCACGAAATTTTCGGCCACCTGCAGGGCGAGTTCGCGGGTCGGCTCCAGGATCAGGCTGCGCGGCATGCGCGCCCGTGCCCGTGAGCCGGTCAGGATGTCCAGCATCGGCAAGGTGAAGCTGGCGGTCTTGCCCGTGCCGGTCTGCGCGGTGCCCAGCACGTCGCGGCCCATCAGCACGGTGGGGATTGCCTGCTCCTGGATCGGCGTCGGATGGCGATAGCCCATTTCGGCGATGGCGCGCAGCACAGCGTCGGACAGGCCGAGATCGGCGAACAACGCTCGTGGCGCTTCCGCGCTGATCGGCTCGGGTGTTGGCACGACCTCAATCGGCGCGTGTTCGGTCGGTTCCGCCGGGGCGGTGGTGGTTTCGTTCAATTCTGGTCCAGTCGACTGGCTGGTTGCGGCGCTGCGGCGCAACACCTGCGCAAGGTGCCGCATTGCGGCCGCCCGCGCGTAACGAACCGGGGTATCAGGAGGAAACCGCCGAAAGTCAAGTTCAGTTGTCGGTTTATCGCTGACGCTGCGGGTGGACTTATCGAGGTTATATAGTGTGAATTGTCGCCGGTCACAGCCCAGCGTCAATCGGAGGCGAGGTTTTCCGGCATGTTCCAGACGACGATCACCACCTGGCGCCGTCCGTTCGCGTGGGCCGTCCTCGGTATGGTCCTCTGCGGTGCCGCCTTGCTGCCGGCCCCCGCCAACGCCCGGGTGTGGATCGGCTTCGGGTTCCCGTTGGTCGTCGGCCCGCCGGCCTATTATCCGCCGCCGGTATATTACCCGCCGCCGGCTTACTATCCGCCGTACGGCTATCCGCCGTACGGCTATCCGCCTCCGCAGGCCTACTATCCGCCTGCGCCGCCGTACTATCCGCCGGCTTCGCAATTTGCGCCGCAGTCGCAATACACACCCTATCAGTCTGGCCAGTCCTGCAACGCCGGCCCCTCGGTCTGCCCGATGGACCGCCCAACCGCGCCGGGCTCCGCGTGCTATTGCACGACGGCGCAAGGCCGGGTTTGGGGGCGCGCAACCTGATGGCAAGCCCGCCCGGCGCAGCGCCGCCCGAACCGGCCCGCGAGGAGCTTCCTCAGCCGGCCAGCGACAATCCGCGGGATCAGCCGACGGCCGCCCGTGCACCGCAGTCGGCGGCGCGGATCGAGGATTACGCGCTGATTGGCGACTGCCACAGTGCGGCCCTGGTCAGCCGGCAAGGGTCGATCGACTGGCTATGCTGGCCGCGCTTCGACAGTCCCGCCTGCTTCGCCGCCCTGGTGGGCACATCGGATAATGGCTTCTGGCGTATCGCGCCGGTCGCCGATCCGATCCGTATTCGTCGCCATTACCTGCCCGGCACCATGATCCTGGAAACGATCTTCGACACCGAGGCGGGCAGTGTCGCGCTGATCGATTTCATGACTGCCAGCACCGGCAGTTCGTCTGTCGTCCGCATCGTCGAGGGGCGTAGCGGCGAGGTGGCCATGCGGCTCGACCTCACCTTGCGGTTCGACTACGGCTCGGCGATCCCGTGGGTCACCCGGCTGCAGAACCGAACCGGCCTGCGCGCGATCGCCGGACCCGACGTCGTCGTGCTGAACAGCGGTGTGCAGCTGCGCGGCCAGAAGCTGACGACAATCAGTGAATTCACCGTTGCGGCCGGACAACGCATCCCATTTGCACTATCGCACGGTGAGTCGCACCGGACGGACCCCGTGGTGCCGCAGGCGGAAGCCGCTCTGCAGGAGATCGAGGCCGGTTGGACCTCATGGTCGTCGCGCTGTACTTATCACGGCGATTGGCACGAGGCCGTGCATCGCTCGCTGCTGACACTGAAGGCGCTGACCTACTATCCCACCGGCGGTATCGTTGCGGCGCCCACCACATCGCTTCCCGAGCTTCTCGGCGGCGAGCGCAACTGGGATTACCGCTTCTGCTGGCTGCGCGACGCCACGTTCACCCTGTTGGCGCTGATGCATGCCGGCTATCGCGAGGAAGCCCAGGCCTGGGGCGCCTGGCTCCGCCGCAGCGTCGCCGGCACGCCGTCGCAGGTGCAGACGCTGTATGGCCTGGCGGGCGAACGCTGGCTGATGGAATGGGAGGTGCCGTGGCTTGCCGGCTACCAGGGAGCACGGCCGGTCCGCATCGGCAACGCTGCGAGCGCGCAACTGCAGCTCGACGTCTACGGCGAACTGATGGATGCGCTGTACCAGGAGATGCACAATGGGCTCACGCGCCCGAGTGTGAGTTGGAATCTGCAGCGCAACCTGGTGGCGCACCTCACAGCGATCTGGGATCAGCCGGATGAGAGCATCTGGGAAGTGCGCGGCGATCCGCGGCGGTTCACCTTTTCCAAGGTGATGGCGTGGGTGGCGATGGATCGCGCTATTCGCGGCGCTGAAGAGTTCGGCCTGCCGGCGAAGCTCGACCAGTGGCGTGCGCTGCGGCAGCGGATCCACGACTCGGTCTACAATGAGGGATTCAGCACCGAGAAAAATAGCTTCGTGCAGTACTATGGTGGCACGGATCTCGATGCCAGCCTGTTGCTGATGCCACTGGTCGGCTTCCTCCCCGCGAATGATCCGCACATGCTGGGCACGGTTGCGGCGATCGAGCGGGAGCTGATGGTGAACGGGCTGGTGCTGCGCTACCGCACCCACGAGAATGTCGACGGATTGCCGCCGGGCGAGGGCGTGTTCCTGGCCTGCAGCTTCTGGCTGGTGGACAATCTGGTATTGCAGGGTCGGCGTGCGGAAGCGCGCGCGCTGTTCGAGCGGCTGCTCGACCTGCGCAACGATGTCGGTCTTCTGGCAGAAGAGTATGATCCGCGCGCACAGCGGCAACTCGGTAATTTTCCGCAGGCATTCTCGCATCTGGCGCTGATCAATTCGGCGCTGAACCTGGAGAATCACGGGCCGGCGTACAAGCGCAGCGGACGCGGACGTCGCGGCACCGATCCGACGTAGCCGCTGCGTCGATCGACACGAGTGGCGCCCGTCATTTCCTGTTCATCGAACTGACATCCCTCTGTCATTGATGGCAGCTACGACCTTCCTCGGCCTATCG
>DATAPW010000258.1:0-4650 GCA_036265005.1 Acetobacteraceae bacterium
GACCTCGAGCTTCTCCATCACCTGCTCGACCCGCTCTATCTGAACCTGGGTTTGCTCGATGTGCAGTTGGATGCCCTCACGAAGCGCAGGCGCACTCGCCATTTTCAGCGCCTTCTGCATGCACCGCAGAGCCTCAACGCTCGCGGGAGCGGACCCACTTCTGCTCATAGAAAGTGACCCAGCGAGTGCGCACAGGTTTGTAGTTAGTGGGCCAAGTCATCTGATACTCGGCCTGCCTTTAAAGCGATTATTCCTTTGTTCGATCGCAGGGACCATTCCTCCGTCCCGACCTGAGTTCTGCAAGACATGGCGTCAGCCGGCGGTCAATGATGGCCTTTAGGCCACCGCGCCCGGGCGCGGCGCGCAGCGTCATGGAGGGCCGGCTGACGCCATGTCACACTTGGATCAGGTGGGGGCCTGCATCGCGTTGCGACGAAGGCCGGAGATTATGACGCGCCGGTTACTGGCGGGTTTGCCTTGGCCGCGCGACGTGTCGGACTGGCCGAGGATGCCGGCGGCGGCTCCGCGGAGCCTGGCTCTGGACTACGTAGCGACGGTCCGTCGATACGAATAGTGATACAGTGATGCTGCAAGCGATCGAGCAGCGCATCGACCAGAGACTTCTTGTCGAACAGATCATACCAGTCCGGCAGATCGAGGTTGGTAGTGATGATCGTCGAGACGCGGTTGTAGCGCTGATCCATCAGGCGGAAGAAGGCGTTGGCCTGTTCCGGCTTGAGCGTCAGGTAGCCCAGCTCGTCAATGACCAACGGACGCATCCGGCTCATCTGGGCCAGCAGTCTTGTGGTGGTGCGATCGGCCAGCGAAGCGTACAGCTCGTCGAGCAGCACCTGGGCATTGTAGAAGCGGCCGCGGTAACCATTGAGACATGCCTCGCGCAGCAGCCCCATGGCCAGTCCGGTCTTGCCGGTGCCGGGTTTGCCGATGAACAGCACGTTGTCGGCCCGGCGCAGGAAGTCCAACCCGGCGAGGGTCTGGATTTGCGCCTTGGAGACGCCGGGCTGACGGTCGAACGGGAAGGTCTCGAGCGACCAGCGCCATGGCAGATGCGCTTGTTTCAGGCGATAGGCGAGGCTGCGTTCCTGACGGGACGCGGCCTCCTGTCTGAGCAGCCGATACAGCAACTCCGGCGCGGCGATCGCCTCGTGCTCGGCGCGTTCGATCTCGGCATCGAGCGCCGCGGCAATGCCATGCAGGCGCAGTTGCGCCAGCAGCGCTCGCAATTTGTCACGCATCACCATTGTCCCCGGCGTCCAGCGCGAAGAAGTCGCCGGCCACGTGTTTGAGGATCAGCGCCTCCAGGCGGCCGAGATCGAACAGGCCGTACTGCAACGCCTGTTCGATGGCGGCAAGGAACGGACCGCTTGGGTAGGTTCGCTTCAGGCCGATCAGACGGCGCAGGCCCCGCCGGCCCCAACCGTTGCCACGCTGCTTGAGCGCGGCAACGTAACGGTCGAGACTGGGATGATGGCCGCGCAGCAAGGTCTCCTCGCCTGCCGTGCCACGGTTCTGTCGAACCGGGATGGCATGATGACCGGGCAACGTATTCCTGGCCTCACGCTCGCCGATCAGCCGCCGGTGCAGGGCGATCGTGATATCCTTGCGGCAGACACGGATCTCGGCGGGCAGCTTGTAGACGGCAACCGATTGGCCGACGAAGCGCTCGGGGACGGAATAGCGGTTGGTATCGACCGAGACATAGCCGTGCAGATCGACGACGCGTTCGAGCAGCTCGTAGACCGGCGGCAGGACATCGGGCAGCGACACAAGGTGCGGCCGCTCGATGAGGTAGGCCGCTTCCGCCGACATGCCGAGCGCACGCTTTGGCTTGAGATTGGCGACGTCGCGGCACCAGGCGATCGCCTGCTGATTGAGGTCGTTGAAGTCCTCGAAGTCGCGAGCGGCCAGGAAGTTGTTTTCGACGTAGGCAAAGGGGCGCTCGATTCTGCCCTTTCGGTCGGGGTGGCCGACCTGGTGGGCGCGGAACCGGAAGCCAAGAGTGCGGGCAAAGGCCAGCATCTCCGGGGCGATGACGGCATCGGCCCCGGCGCCGGCGGCTAGCAGGACGCTGGTATTGTCGATGATGCAGACCGGGCAGATGCCATCCATGAAGCGAACCGCCTCAAGCAGGAATGCTTTGGCCTCGAAGCGGGTGAACCGCGGGTAGTACTGAATGAACAACCGGCGCGAGTAGGCCAGCACCAGCCCGGCGCACTGGACGGTGACGATCTTGCCGGGCCTCCCCGCTTTGGCGAAGAGCACGCGATGCGGCGAGGTGTCGTGCTGCATCTCCTGTCCGGGGGCGAAGTCGTATTCGCCGGCGCGCCGCGGCGGACTGCGTAGGCCGGCTTCCCTGGCCCAACGGGTCAGGGTGCTGTAGCGCACCGCGAGACCGTCGTCGGCCAGCAATTCTTGGACGCGGACCACATTGCCGCGTGCCCGCGCGAAGGCGGTCTTCAACCTGACCAGGATCGCCTCGTCGCAGGGCGTCGCTTCGGCGACGGTTCGATCTGGCTGACGCAGGATACGCCGCACGGTATTGCGCGACAGCGCCAGACTGCGGCTGATCTCGCGCAGGCTGTGACCTTTTGCCTGCAGGGTGCACACCGCATTACGGATCTCGGTCGGGGTCATGCGCGCCCTCTCGCTGGATTTCGCTGATCAGGGCTTCGACGGTTGCTCGCAGCCGGGGCGCGGCGTCGATCAGCGTCCGGGGTAACGGACGCAGCGTCGCGGCACGCTTGCGCAGGCGCGCGAGGATCGCCTCGATGCTCCGCAGGTCAGCGGTGCATTCGCCTTCGGGTCCGTCGCGCAGACGTTCGCCGACGCGCTGCTCGCCGGTCTCGCGCAGCGCGTCGATAAACAGACGCGGACGGCTGACCATATGGTCGCGAGCGGAGCGAAAGGCCTTCTGGTAATGCTCGAACCAGCAGCGCAATTCGCGGGTCGACAGCGGCGCATCGGCCAGCGCCTCCAACAACTGATCGGCGTGTTCGGTGTTGGCGCGCGCCAACGGGGCCACAATCCGGCTGGCTGCCCAACTCGACAGCCTGCCATCGCGCATCGCGGTCAAAGCCGCATCAGGCAATCCCGACAGCAGTTGCAGGCGCCGGCTGACCCAACTCACATCCCGCCCACACCGGTGGGCCAGATCGTGCTGCGACAATCCCAGGCCCTGCATCAACTCGCGTATCAGCAAGGCCTCTTCAATGCTGGCGAATGGGCGGTTTTGCGTGCGCGCCAGCAGACCCAGCAGCGCATCGGTCAGATCGCACGTCCATTGCTCGACGCGGGCGGTGTCACGGCCGAGACGACGCAGGGCAGCGACACGCCGATAACCATCGATCAGAACCAGCCGTTCGCCGCCAGTGCCATCGGAAGCAGCCACGACAATGCACGGAACCACCTGGCCGCAGCGCTCGATCGAATGAGCGATCCGCGCCACGGCACGCGGTTCGACCAGGCGGCTGCCAGCAAAGCGCAACTCCAGGCGGTGCAAATCGAGTTCCAGGCGTTGGCTGTCCATGGCCGCGATGGCTAGCAGGCTGACCCGGCGGCCCCTATCACGTCCTCTCTTTGCAAGATCGCGTCCGCCTTACCGCCGGGTGTGTAGTCCTCTGAAATCACGGTGATTCTGACCGTCCACGCGTCCTTCTTTGCAAGATCACCGGCGGTCGCCGCCAGCAGATGGTAAGTCCCTGAAGAAATGGGGTTTATCGGGGTTGACGCGTCCATCTTTGCAAGACGCGCCACACGTCTGCCGCGGTCGCGTCGCCGCTGCTCAACACGGTTGCGATCGGTGTAATCGGGATGGCTCGCCCGATATTCACGCCAGTACTCGCCATGGCCATCCGCCCAGGCGCGCTGCGCCTGACGCTGGTTGGCGCGGTAGTCCACGTCACTGTGCAGCTTGCTTTGTTGCCAGCGGCGCCGGCGCTCACGCTGACAGGCCGCCAGGGCGCAATAACGCTGATGTGGAACCTGAGCACGCGGCCGGAATGCCTGGTCGCATGCCGCGCACCGCCGGCACTCCATGGATGCGTCTCCGCACACAAAAAGCGCCGAGCCTGGGCAACTCAGTCAGTCGATGACAACCACGCCGGTGGTCACCAATACAAAGTCGATAGGAATTATGTCAGTGGGTCAATTCTGATGAGCAAAGCCGGGTCAATTTTGGTGAGCGCTGAAGCCAAAAGTGCCACGGTTGCGACGGCTAAAACATATGTATCGGTCCGCATAATATCCTCCAACCGCCGATACGTTTAGGCGGCATTCCCGCCAGAGAAACCCCATCGGCCACGGAAAACGACGCGACCTGCCGCTGACTCAGCTACGTTTGAGTACCTGCTCAAGTTCGATCTTTCGCGCTTCAAGGGCGGTAAGTTTCGTCCTCAGATCGGCGATCTCCTTCCTGATGGTGCGCAATTCGGTCTGTGCCTTCTTGCCCAGAAGATGCTCGGCGCCAAGCTTCTCTGCGATGTAAAGCTCAAGCTCGCTTCTGAGGACTCTGAGATATGGGTTGCCCCAGATGGCGCCATCCCGACAGTCGATATTTCCAGCCCGGATACCCCCGACAATGAAGTCGCGGGTCACCCCGTAATCCTTCTGGGCCGTCACATCGCTGAGGGT
>DATAPW010000259.1:0-1683 GCA_036265005.1 Acetobacteraceae bacterium
AGAACACTTTGTCCCCCAGGTCCTTCATCTCCAAAATCGCGGCATCCGGTCTGCCGGCGGGTGACACAAATGCTCGTCGATCACTTCGCCCACAACGATGTGGTGCTCGCCCTCCCCGACAATCGTCTTTACATTCCACCGCGCCGATCGCCGCGTCGAGGATCGGCGCCCCGCTTCCTCCGCCCAGGAACGATTGCCCCGAAAGCATCCCGTTCTCCAGCTTTGCCGGCCTGAGGAACGCAAGCGCCAGGTTCTCATGGTCCTTGCCGGGCATGTTTAGCGCGAACGAGTTCACCGTCGCGGCGCCGACCGCATCTTTGCCATCATCCGCAGTCAGAACATAAAGCCATACGGGATCATCCGCAGCGTCGTCGTCTTGGCATCCGCGTCCATCTCGCCCTCCCGGTCATTCTGCCCAGCTCGAGCGTCCCTGGATCGCCCAGCGCGCGTGCCTGAACGTCACGATATACAGCGAGCGGTAGCTGCCGATCGCGCTGCCATCGTCGCGATAGCGGGTAAACTTTACCCGGAAATGCACCTTCTCCGGGCCGGCATCGACAACTTCCACGTGGTCCCACGCCGACCGAGCCCAACCGGCCGATTCTCCGTCGCTGTTCCATACCCGGTTATGGTAGTCCTCCGGACGCTGCATGATGGTGACGGTTGCACTGTGGAACCGGACATGCGGGAAGTGAAACCAGCGTGTGCGGATCGCATCGGCGTCCCTGGCGTTGAACGCCGTCATGAACCCGTCCATCGCCGCGCGCGCCCCCTCGATCGCCGGCAGCGTCAGCATCTCCTCCGCCAGCGACTGCCATTCCTTATCCAGCGACGCCGTTGCCGGCTCCCGGCCGGCGCGGCTGTACCAACCGGCGGCATTGCGCATGTCGCCTTCCTTGCGGTGCAGGTAGGCGTGCACGATGGAGCCGGTCTTGCCTTCGTCCTGCTGTGCACACTGATGCGCGCGATCCCAGTCGCCCTTGGCGTCCCACCACAGGGTCTGCAGCGCCAGGCTTATCCCTTCGGGTGGCGCCCCTTGCGCTACCGTCGCACGGAACTGCGTCAGGTCCATGTCAGCCCTCCTGTCGTTCCTCTGTTCGTCGCTTTGCGCGAGTGTGCGCGGCGTCAGCTCAAGCCTCAAGGCCCCGCATGAAATGCGCCATCGCCCTGCTGTGCGCTATCCTGCTGGCGCCGCTGGCACTGGTCGCCATGCCGCCACTGCTCGACTATCCCAACCATCTGGCCCGCGCCACCGTGCTGGCGTTCGGCAGCAGCGATCCGATCCTGTCGCGCATCTACGCCGCGCACTGGACGATCATCCCGAACCTCGGCACCGACCTGGTTCTGCCGCCGCTCATGCACATCCTGCCGGTGCATCTGGCCGGACGGATCGTGGTTGGCTGCGCCATCCTGCTGCCGGTCATCGGCACCCTCGCCTATAGCCGCGCCACGTTCGACACCTGGTCGGCCTGGCCACTCGCTGCCGGGCTGGTCGCATACAACGGCACGGTGCTGCTCGGCTTCATCAACTTCGTCGTCGCTATCGGCATTGCGCTGCTGCTCGCCGCCAGCTGGATCGCCTGGCGCGACCGCTATCCCGCGCTTACCGTGACCCTGGCAGGCATCGGCACCATCGCGCTGTTCTTCTGCCACCTGATGGGGCTGGTGTTCTTCTATGTGCTG
>DATAPW010000260.1:0-15733 GCA_036265005.1 Acetobacteraceae bacterium
AGCAGCACGGTGACGGTCAGCGCGACGACAGTGGACAGCAGGTGCTGGCCGAGCGGTGTCGTCACCAGCCAATCCAGTGCGCCAAGGCCCCAGAGCTGCAGCAGGACGATGGCGCTGGCGAGGAAGATCAGGGCGCGGACAGTGCTGACCAGCACCGGGTGATAGATCGCCAGCCGCGCATCGATGCCGGGATAGCGCGACAGCAATTCCGGCTTGACCCGCAGCGCACGGTCGAGCGCGCCCAGGATGACGATCAGTGCCAGGCGCGCCACGACCAGCACGACGAGCGTGCTGGCAAGATAGCGCAGGGCACGGGCATAGCCGTGCGGGACCTCCACCGCCCAGATAAGCCACAAGGTGGCGAGCACGATAATGGCGATCCAGTGCCAGACGCGTGCCAGCCAGTTGCGAAATGCGGCAATGAATCCGGTCGAGCCCTCGGGTGCCCGCAGCCAGCGTCGTACCTTGCGTCGTTGCTGCAGCACGACGATCGCCAGGAACACGTGCACGACCAGGCCAACGGCCTTCAACACCGCATCATGTGCCGAATCGGACAGGCCGAGCAGCAGGCCGGCCTCGGCGATCACATAGCCGAACACCGCGACCACCACGATCCGGCGGGTCCAGCGTGTCGCATAAGCCGCCTGCTCGTCGGCAATATGCAGCAGGCGCAGGCGCGGTTCGTTGGGTGAGAACATCATGCGCGCCACGCAGAGGATGGCAGCGCACAGTGCATAGGCATCGATCACCGCCAGCAGCACGAGGCGGGGAAGCGTGTCGCCGCCGAGCCGGGTGGCGGCGATCAGGTGGCAGACCAGCAGGAAGCCGAGTACCGGCAGCAGTTCCAGTACCAGCCGCCCAAGCACGAGGGGCACCCGGCGCAGCCGCGTCAGCGCAGCGATGCGCCGGCGGCGCGGCGGCTCGGTCTCGCCATGCTCCGCCCGCTCCTCACCATTTTCGTCGGGCGGCGGTCCGCCGTTCGGCGCGCGCCGCACCAGAGCGAGAATTGGCCGCCGGACGGCGCGTCGGATCGCCCACTCGACGGCGATGCCGACGGCGAGCACCAGCGCCAGGCGCCACGCGGTGTCCAGCAGGATGCCGCGCGCCCATGGGTCGGTCGCCATGATCTTCAACCAGCCCCACAGCAGCGGCACGCTGCGGATTGCCCGGAGTGTGGCCAGCCCCTGTTCGGATACCTGGTTCAGGAAGGTGGAGGCACCGACCAGAACCTCGGCGCCGAGGCCGTTCGAGTTGAGCGGAGATGGCTCCTCGCTGGCAGGGGGCGGGGCGGGGGGCGGGGCGGGTGGCGGCTCGGGTGGCTGAGTGGGTGGCGGCTCGGAATTGGCCGTATGGGCGGGCTGGGCGGGCGGCAGGGCCTTGACGATCGCCTCGAGGGTCGCGGCAAAGCTGGCGCGCTTCTGTGGGTCATTGAGGACATCCAGCACCTGGCGGGCCTGCGCCGGGCTGATGGCCGGGGCTGGGTTGGCGGCTGGCCCCGGGCCGGGCGGCTGGGCCCGGGCTGGGACGGCCGAGGCCAGCGCGAGCAGCCACATGGCGAGCAGCAGGCGGGGGGAGAGCAACAGGCGGGCCATCGGCAAGCTCCGAACACAAACCGTCGAGGTTGGTCACTCCCCCGTCAGACGCGAGGGCAGTCAACAGGATGGCAGGGTCATGGTCGAGCGTGCGCGGGATGAAATCCTGGCACGGGCGGTGTAGAAGCCCCCGGGCTGACTTATGTGGTTGCCGTGAAGACCTTCCTCATCATCCTGATCGCCCTGCTGATGTTCGCCACGCTGGGAGTGCTGTTTGCCGGCCTGATCGGCCTGGTTCGCGGGGGCGGCAATTCCGCCCGGTCCAATCAACTGATGCGATGGCGGGTCATCCTGCAGGGTGCGGCACTGCTGCTGTTTGCACTGTTGATGACCCTGATCAAGTCCTGATCGAGGCGTTTGACAGGCTACTGGCCCGTGCATATGGTCCGCCCCCTCTATTGCAGGTGCGAACAGGCGGGTGATCCGTCCTGTTGGCGCATCGTATCCCTCGAAGCGGCACGGTTCTCCCCATGAAAATTCTGGTCCCGGTCAAGCGGGTGGTCGACTACAACGTGAAGGTCCGTGTGAAGGCGGACGGTTCCGGCATCGAGACCGCCGGCGTTAAGATGTCCATGAATCCGTTCGACGAGATCGCTATCGAGGAGGCGGTGCGCCTGAAGGAAAAGGGCGTGGCCACCGAAATCGTCGCGATCTCCCTCGGCGTGGCGCAATGTGCCGAAACAATCCGCACGGCGCTCGCCATGGGCGCCGATCGCGGCATCCTGGTGGAAACCGATGCCGAACTGCAGCCGCTGGCGGTGGCCAAGCTGCTGAAGGCGATCGCCGACAAGGAGCAGCCGAAGCTGATCATCCTGGGCAAGCAGGCCATCGATGACGACATGAGCGCCACCGGCCAGATGCTGGCGGCTTTGCTCGGCTGGCCGCAGGGCACCTTCGCCAGCAAGGTGGTGATCGATGGCGACACCATCACGGTGACCCGAGAGGTGGACGGCGGGCTGGAGACGGTCGCGCTGAACCTGCCGGCAATCGTCACCACCGACCTGCGGCTGAACGAGCCGCGCTATGCCTCGCTGCCCAACATCATGAAGGCCCGCAAGAAGCCGATCGACAACATGAAGCCGGCCGACCTCGGGGTCGATCCGGCGCCGCGCCTGACGACGCTGAAGGTGGTCGAGCCGCCGAAGCGCAAGGCGGGGGTGAAGGTCGGCTCGGTGGCCGAACTGGTGGCGAAGCTGCGCACGGAAGCGAAGGTGATCTGACCGATGACCAGCCTGGTATTGCTCGAATACGACGACGCCGGCATCAAGCAGCCCTCTCGCAGCGCGGTAGCGGCAGCCGCGAAGCTGGGCGAGATCCACGCCCTGGTCGCCGGCAGCGGCGTCGAGGCCGCCGCCGCCGCGGCGGCGAAGCTGCCAGGGGTGGCGAAGGTGCTGGCCGCCGATGCGCCGGCGCTGGACCATCTGCTGGCGGAGCCGACCGCAGCGCTGCTGGTCGCGCTGGCGCCGGCCTATTCTCACCTGCTGGCCGCGACCACGGCGGTGGGCAAGAACATCATGCCGCGCGTGGCGGCGTTGCTCGACGCCCAGCCGATCAGCGACATCGCCGAAGTGGTGGACGCCGACACGTTCGTGCGGCCGATCTACGCCGGCAACGGTATGGCGACGGTGAAGTCGTCCGACGCCAAAAAGGTGATCACGGTGCGCGCGGCCAGCTTCGATCCGGTGGCGGCCGAGGGCGGTAACGCGCCGATCGAGGCGGTGTCGATCCCCGACCTGCCCGGCGTGTCGAAGTTCATCTCGGCGGAGCTGTCGAAGAGCGAGCGTCCCGAACTGACTGCCGCGCGGGTGGTGATTTCCGGCGGCCGTGGCATGCAGGCCGGTGAAAACTTCAAGCTTCTTGAACCAATTGCCGATAAGCTCGGTGCCGCGGTGGGTGCCTCACGCGCCGCGGTGGATGCCGGTTTCGTTCCCAATGACTTCCAGGTGGGACAAACCGGAAAGATCGTCGCCCCGGAGCTTTACGTTGCTGTCGGAATTTCTGGTGCCATCCAGCATCTGGCCGGCATGAAGGACAGCAAAGTGATCGTGGCGATCAACAAGGACGAGGAAGCGCCCATCTTCCAGGTCGCCGATTACGGCCTGGTGGCAGATCTGTTCACCGCGCTGCCCGAGCTGGCAGCTGAACTGGAGCGCTCCTGAATGAACGTAGAGGTCAAGCCTGTGCCCGCCGGCGGAACGTTGCTGGCGGAACCTCCGGCGATTGCCCGCATCGGCGTGATTGGCGCCGGACAGATGGGCAATGGCATCGCCCATGTGAGTGCATTGGCTGGACTCGACGTCGTCATGCTGGATGTGAAGGCGCCCGCGCTGGAACGCGCGATGGCCACCATCACCCGCAACATGGATCGGCAGGTCAACCGCAAGCTGATCGGCGAGGAGGATCGCGACGACGCGCTCACCCGCATCCGCACCACGACGGATTATGCCGCGTTGGGCGAGGCCGACCTGGTGATCGAGGCGGCGACCGAGAAGGAGGAGGTGAAGCACGCGATCTTCAAGCTGCTGACGCCGCATCTGAAGGCCTCCGCGATGCTGGCCTCCAACACCTCGTCGATTTCCATCACCCGGCTTGGCGCGGCGACCGACCGGCCGGAAAAATTCATCGGCATGCACTTCATGAACCCGGTGCCGGTGATGAAGCTGGTGGAGATCATCCGCGGCATCGCGACCGACGAGACGACGTTCCAGGCGGTGCGTGCGCTGGCCGAGAAGCTGGGCAAGACCGCGGCGGTGGCGGAAGACTTTCCGGCGTTCATCGTCAACCGCATCCTGGTGCCGATGATCAACGAGGCGGTTTACGCGCTGTATGAGGGCGTGGGCTCGGTATCGGGGATCGATACCTCGATGAAGCTGGGCGCCAACCATCCGATGGGGCCGCTGGAGCTGGCGGATTTCATCGGGCTGGATACGTGTCTGTCGATCATGCAGGTGCTGTACGAGGGGCTGTCGGATTCCAAGTACCGGCCGTGTCCGCTGCTGGTGAAGTATGTCGAGGCGGGCTGGCTGGGGCGGAAGACCAATCGCGGATTCTACGATTACACGCAGACGCCGCCGCGACCGACGCGGTAAGCGGCCCAACCACCGATCGGCCTGTTCGGCGTCCTCGCGGCCGCCGGCATTGGCGGCCACCACATTGTCTCGACGGCCGGCAACACTGGCAGGTCCATGCAGTGTTGGGGCCGCATCAGCGGTGAACCCCACCATGGTTCGCCGCGTTGTCAGTACCCACATTCGGCTCACACCGAACCCGTAGGGCTGTCCGATGGCGCGACCTTCCAGCACCGACAAACTCGCGAAATACCGTTCGAAGCGCGACTTCACCAGGACGCCGGAGCCGAGTGGCGAACGCTCCGCCGCATCGGCCAACCGCCGGCGTTTCGTGATCCAGAAACACGCCGCCTCCCGGCTGCACTACGACTTCCGGCTGGAACTCGACGGCGTGTTCAAATCCTGGGCCGTGACGCGCGGCCCGTCGCTCGATCCGCATGACAAGCGGCTCGCCGTCGAAGTGGAGGACCATCCGCTCGAGTATGGCGACTTCGAGGGAACCATCCCGGACGGCGAGTACGGCGGTGGCACGGTGCAGCTCTGGGATCGCGGCTATTGGGAACCGGCCGGCGACAAGTCGCCGCAGGAGGCGCTGGCCGAGGGCGACTTCAAGTTCACGCTCGACGGCAAGCGGCTGCATGGCGGCTGGGTCCTGGTCCGCATGAAGCATGACAGGTTAGGCGGCAAGCGCACCAACTGGCTGCTGATCAAGCATCGTGATGACGACGCCCGCGAGGGCGATGGCGACGCCATTCTCGCCGAGGATCGGTCGGTGGCCTCGGGGCGGACCATGGCGTCGATCGCAGCCGGCAAGGGCCGTGCGCCGAAGCCGTTCATGGCGGCCGGGACGAAGCCGGCAAAGCCGAACGCAGTGTGGGACACCAGCCAGGGACTTGCCGCCGACCAACGCAGGCGTCGCAAGGCAGGCTAGCCCACAGTCTCCGGGGCACGACCACCCGCTCGAACCGGTTCAGTGCGCCATTGCTTCGAGCCCGGCGCTCCAGCACCATCGCGCCCCGCCGTTATCTTGCCGTCGTCGGAGTAGTTTCCCCGTATGCGCATCGTCTGTCCGTCCTGCTCGGCCGCTTACGACGTGCCGGATTCGTTGGTCACCGCGGGTCGCGTGGTGCGCTGCGCGCGGTGTGGCGGCGATTGGTCGCCCGTTCCGGTCGCGTCGGTGCGGGATGCGGGGTTACCGCCGCCGCCCACCGATGAACCGCCGGCGGCCGCGGCGCTGCGGGTGCCCGCGACCGAAGCCGTCGTCACGCAAAGGCCGCCGCGCCTGTCGGCGATGGAGCGGCTGGCGTCGCATCCGGCCGGCCGGCAATCCCGGCTGCGGTTGCGGCTCGCCTGGGCGGCAAGTTTCGTGGTGCTGGCATTGGCAGTTTGGGGCGCCTGTGCGTGGCGCACCCAGATCGTCGTCAGCTGGCCGCCGAGCGCCCGGATGTACGCCGCATTCGGCTTGCATCCTGGCACCGGTCCGGCGCCCTGATCCCAGAGGATATCCGCGCATGAATGAGCCCGACATCGTTGACGCTGCGGCCGGACTGTCATCCGGCTCACCGATCGGGATGCTGCGGCGACAGCGCGACGTGTTTGTCCGCCACACCCGGGGTAGCCATGACGTGCTCGTTGTCCCGAGGGATCCGGCGGGAGTCAGCCTGGTCGAGCGGGCCGCGGCAGCGCTGCGGGTTGCCACCATCGAGCGCGATCCGGCGTTGTCCGCGCATTATCGCGAACAGCTCCGCAGGGCCGGTGCCGATGCAGCAACGATCGCGGCTGCCGGACAGGACGCCGAGGTGTCGGCCGCGTCGCCACGGCTGGCCGCGATTCTGCGCCATGTCGCACTTGTCGCGACCGCGCCCGGTTCGGCTACGCGCGCACGGCTCGACGCATTGCAGCAGCTTGGCCTTGCGCCGCGCGATATCGTCACGCTCGCGCAGATCGTCGCCTTCGTCAGCTACCAGGTGCGTGTCGCCGCCGGCCTGCGGGCGCTGGCCCAGGAGGTGCGCGCATGAGCAAACCCAACTTCACGCTGGAAGCGGTCGAATGGGCTGCCTGGATGCCGACAGTCGAGGCGGCCACGGCCACGCCGCGCCAACTCGCTGCGCTTGATGCAAGTCCGCAGCGGGATTCGCCTTACTTCCTCACGCTGGCGCACGATGTCGATTCACTGGAGCAGCGATCGCCGCTGTTCCACGCAGTGATGTACGCCCCGCGCGGCTTGCCTCGCGCGGATCGGGAATTGGCCACCGTCGTCGTCTCGATCATCAACGGCTGCGTCTATTGCTCGTCCGTCCATGCGCGCCGCTTCGCCGAGCTCACCAAGCAGCCGGAGATCATTCAGCGCCTGTATAACGAAGGGCTGGGCACCGCGTTGCAACCGCGGCAACGCGCCATCGTCGATTTCGCGGCGAAACTGACGCGGTCCCCGCAGGAGATCGGCGCAGCGGATATGGCACCGCTTCGCGAGGTCGGCATGGACGATTTGCAGATCCACGACCTGATCCATGCAGTCGCCATGTTCGCCAACGCCAATCGTCTGATGCAGACGCTGGGGGAGCCGATTCCGCCTGGGTGAACGTGATGGGTGTCGCTGCGCTCAATCCATCCTACGGGTCGTTCTGGACTAGCGCGCTGCCGTCCAGCTTTCCGAGAATGCCAGCGCACAGGTGCTGAAGGGTCGTCCTTCGCGCTCCCTCGGCCATGGCTGGCCGGCCGCCTGGATGCCGTTGCGCGACAGGCGCGCACCCAAAGCGGGGATCAGCACGGTGCACACGCCGTACGGACGTCCCGGTTCGGCATTCGGCTGGGTGTGGATCAGCAGCGGTTCGCCGATGTTGTACCAGGTCAGCGCGATCTCTTCGTCCAGTGTGACCACCCGCTCGGTCCAGAAATCGCGCGCGTCGCCGGATTTGGAAAACTCCGCGTCGATCACCGGTATGCCCAGGTCCGCCGTTTCGGCGTTCAGCATTCCCTGCACCGTCGATTGCAGCCACCGCGCCATGGCAATGTTGTCCGAGTATATACGCAGGCTGTCGTCGGTCAGCTCGCTTTTGAGATACAGCACATGGCCCGGGCCGGCGGGCGACAGCAGGATGCGCCAGAAGCTGGCGTTGGTGCTGAACGCTGCGCCATCCGTCGTGCTCAGTCGGATGAACGGGTTTTCGCCTGTCAGGATCAGTTGATTGGGGTCCGCGACGCTCATGGGAGACTCCTTTGAAGTTGCCGACCTAGTCCGGGATCAGGCCGCCATCGACGTTGAACGACTGGCCTGTGATGTTGCGCGCGCCCGCCGACGCCAGGAACACCACCATCGCGGCGATGTCCTCGGGGTCGTTCACCCGCTTCAGCGGAATGACCTCGGCCCGGCGCTGTTCCATCTGCTCGATGGTCACGCCTTCCTGTTGTGCGCGCACCTGCAGGTTGGCGTCCGACAGGGCCGTGCGCGTCACGCCCGGACAGACCGAATTGACGTTGATGTTGTGCCGGCCCAGTTGCTGCGCGGCGGTCTTGGTCAGGCTGATCACGGCGCCCTTGCTCGCGGCATATGCCGCGTTCGAGGCGCCCGCATAGCCCTTCCCGGCAATCGAGGCGATGTTGATGATGCGCCCGCTGCGCCGCGGGATCATTTCGCGCGCCACCCGCTGCAGGCAGAAGAACACCCCCTTCGCGTTGACGCGATGGATGCGGTCCCAGTCTGCCTCGGTGATGTCCATGATGTCGGCGCGACGCGTCACGCCGGCGTTGTTCACCAGGATGTCGATCTGGCCGAATGCCGCAAGCGCCTGCTGTACCATCCGGTCGATATCCGCGAGGTCGCCGACATCCGCCTGCACGGCGAGGGCGCGTCGCTGCCCCGACATGATCGCATCGGCGGTCGCCTCGGCCTTTGCCGCAGCGATGTCCGCGGTAACCACATGCGCGCCCGCCGCGGCCAGCGCGAGTGCCGCTGCCTTGCCGATGCCCTGGCCGGCGCCGGTCACCAATGCGACCTGATTGGTCAGGGTCATGCGGTGTTTCCTCCTGCGCGATACAGGCAACACCAGGGACCATAGTCAAGCGACGATGGTTTGACACCTGGCGGCGGGTTCGGCGGAAAGCGCGGTGCTTTCCGCCCTACGCCTCCGCGTCGGTCCACTCGTCGCCGAACAATTCCGGCTTGTCGAAGTCGAGCAGGATCTGCCAGTGCGCCTCGATGTCGCGGTTGTAGAATTCCGCCGCGATGCCGGCGGCGAGCCATGCGGCGCCGGTGCTGATGCCGGGAATATCGCCGGCCACCTTGCCTATGCTCAGGCTGGCGGCGTGGTTGAAGCAGTGGATGTCGGCAAGGAATGGCGCCTCGCCAGGCCGCTTCTCGGTGAACTGCATGTTGGGCCCGAGATAAGGGAAGCCTCCCAGCTCTTCGTTCGCCAGTTCGGGCGGTGGCGTGTAGCGATCCGCCCAGGTCGCGATCGCGTCGGCGAACGCGGCGATCTCGGGCCGCGCCGTGGTTTCCACAGTGAAGCCCGTGGCCAGGATCATGAAGTCTGCGACGAAGGTCTTGCCGCGACCGGTGCGGATAGCGATGGTTCCGTCGCGCAGGTGCAACTCTTCGATCGACGAACCAAGATGGAAGAACGCGCTGGGATGGCGACTGACCCGCAGCGTGGAATTGCGCGGCGCCGGCGACTGGGTCTCGTTCGAGTAATGCATGGTCCGCCAGCGCCAGTACTCGCTCATCGCGCGGTAGCCGTTGGTGAATCCCGCACTCCCGATGCCGGTCAGCTTGTTGATGCGCGGCATCGCCTTGCGCCGTATCAGCATCCGCAATTCGGCACAGCCCGCTTCCAACGCCTCGGCGGCATTGTCCATCGCCGATGCGCTGCCACCGACCACCACGACGCGCTTGCCGCGCAATGCCGCGAAATCGATGTCGTCGGCCGTGTGCGCCCACACATGGCGCGGCAGGTCGCCGATAAAGGCGGGGATGCTTGGCCTGCCCAGGCCCTCGCGGCCGGTGGCCATCACCACCTTGCGCGCCAGGATGGGCGGCGCACCGACACCTGCAAGGTCCAGTGCCAGCAGCCCGTCCTGCGGACGAATCCGCAGCACCTCGACGCCGTTCTCGATCGGCAGTTCGAGTACCGTGCGGTACCAGCGCAGATAGTCCATCCACATGACGCGCGAGATCTTGTCGAGGCCACCCCACTCGGCTGCGCCGAACTGCGCGGTGAACCATGCGCGAAAGGTGAGTGATGGGATTCCAGCCGCCGGGCCGGTCAGCACCTTGGGTGAGCGCAGCGTTTCCATGCGCGCGTAAGTCACCCATGGTCCTTCGAAACCCGCAGGGCTGCGATCCAGGCAACGTATGTTGCCAATGCCGTTCCGCAGCAGCGAGAACGTCAGAACCAGTCCTGCCATGCCGCCGCCGAGTACGACGACGTCGCTGACATGCGCGCCGTCCGTGCGGCTCATCGGAACCACCCAGTTGGGCGCAGGATAATTCAGGCAGGCCAGATCGAAGCGCACGCGCTGCTCAAGCGCGCCGAGCCCATCAACCCGCAAGTCGGACGCCATTCAACCTACGGCGCCTGCGCGCCGTGCGATATTGCGAACGCCAGCGCGAAGCAGATCAGCTCCTCGGCGTTGTCGTCATCTGGATCTGGACTTCACGTCCGCCGTACCAAACGTTGGCCAGATACCCACCGACCACGCCGCCAACGACGAAGGCGACGTTGCTTGGCATGATCACGTCGAGCACCGCAGCGCCGACGACTACGCCGGCGCCGATCGCCAGCCATTGCGCCGGCCGAACGGTGACCACGTCCTCGGCCGCGCGGGCGGGCGCCGATGCTGCCGACTGCGCGAACGCCGCAACCGGGGCCGTAAGGCCGGCGGCCAGTAAGCCAACGAGGATCGCCTTGTGCATTGTCTGCCTCTCTCGCGTCATGGCTTTAACGAATGGCCCACCGAACGGCGGACCCATCCCGAACAGTCTCGCCGATTCCTTGCTGATTGACAACGCAAGAAACTCGCCGGGGTGTTTCCATCGCGTCAAACTCACGTCACAGGCCCTGTGTCGGGGCCTCGAGGCGATGACTGATCCGAGCGGCTCCTTCCCCAGCCGCCGCACCCTGCATCCGGACGCAGGAGGAGGCAGAAAAATCAGTTGTTCCGGCATTGCGCCGCCACTATCATTACTCTCCGGCAACTGGGGAAATTACCAATGGGGTCACGGGCCTTCGCAGCGGCACTCATCGCATCGGCCGCGCTGGTCGGAACGCCGGCCCTGTCGTCGCCGGCCGCCGCACAGACCTCGCCGACCATCGGGACAGCGGTGCCGATCGTGCTCTGGGCGGTGACCGGTGCGGTGATCGGTGCAGTCGCGTGGCCGATGATCGTCGGCGGAGGGGCTGCCGCCGCAGCCACCCCGGGCGTGATGAGCGCCGCCGCATTCCTGAACCCGGGCGCCGCGGTCGGCACGGTTCTCGGCGGCGCCGGTTACATGATGACGCGCTAGGCGATACTGTCGGGTTGAGCATCACCGCTCAACCCCATCGATCACACGTCTACGCCGATATACTTGAAGTCGAGCGTGCGTGCCGAATCCGTGCGCGGGATGCCCATGTATTTCGCCCACGCCAGCTCATGGAAATAGAACTTCGTGCTGTTGATGGTGATCTGCAGCACCTCCAGCGCACCGGCCGCCACATAATTGCCGGTCCAGTAGTAGTCCACGAAGATATGCGATACCGACACGATGACGCGGTAGGAAATCGCTTTCACGGCGGTGATGACGCCGATATCCGGCGCGAGGCTGCTGGATCCCAGTCCATGCTCCTTTAACGCGGTGGCCTGCGCGGCGTACTCCTCGGGCGTGATGGTCCCTGCCTGTCGCAGCAGTTCCAGTTCCGCCAGGCGGCGTGCGATCACGTCGGCGGCCGGTGACGCGTTGACCGCCTGCGGCATGGCGATCGCATCGTCGTTCAGCAGGCGGTTCTTCAGCCCGGCATCGACCAGCGAACTGTAGGATACCGTCCAGTCGCTGAGGGCATGCGCGAAGGCGTAGCGCTGCGGGTCATTGTCCAGCCTGGCCGACATCCAGCCGGAATCCTGCCAGCGATCCACCGCTTCCGGGGTGATCCCACGGGTCTCCGGGGCGAAGTGGAAGCGGACGTCCAGCACGTCGCTGCGATCCGCGGTGCGGAAGCCTGCGGTCAACCATACCCGCGATGCCTGCCACCCTTTCAGGACGGCAAAGTCCCGCGCCTTGCGCCAGGCCGTCGTGGGTTCCTTGGCCATCAGGGTATGGGTTACGAAATAGCACGAGCCATCCCAGCCGGCACGGTAACGCACCACTGCCAGTACGAGGTCCGCGCGGGCGCAGTCGGCCGCCATCCCCCAACCGTCGGTGGTCGGCAGCACGTTGGTGTTGACCTCCAGCATCGTGTCGATGCGGGAACCCACGACGTGGAACAGCACGAGCGTACGGAGATAGCCGAACGCGCCGATGCTCTGGTCGTTCCAGTCGTTGGCGGTATCGGCAGCCACCACCCAGGTGCCGCCCGGCAGCGGCACCTGCTTGCCGTCGATCCGCAGCACGCGTTCGACCGTCGCACCCGGCGACAGCGTCTTCTGCGCGTTCGCCGCGACGCTCCAGCCGGCCGCCACGATGACCGCCACAGCCACCAGCAGTTGACGCGCCATCGTGCGGATCATGCCTTTACCCCTCCACCGATATAGGTGAAGTCCACCAGGCGCTCGGAATCATGGGTGTTCAGCTTGGCGTAGTAGTCGTCCCAGTACTGGTCGTTCAGCACGAACCACACCGAGTCGGTGGCGTTGATGGTCAGCGCGATGCCCCAGGAGACCGCGTTGCTCGCGGTAACGATGTAGGCGATGCCGTAGTCGACGAAGGTGCCGAACGCGCGGAACGAGATGTTCTTCCTCACCGAGTTCGACAGCAGCGAGGTCTGCAGCTGGTAGATCGGCACTTCGGTCGTGGCCATCTGCGATTGGGCGAGATAGGCCCCCCAGCTGATGTGTCTGTCGCGATACAGCTGATCGAGTTCGCGCAGCTTCATATCGACGAACGGCGCGCTGGACGTGTAGGCGGAAACCTCGGGCATCGGGCCCGGCGCATCGGTGATCTGGTTGCGCAGGCCGCGCTCCACCCAGGCATCGAAGCCGGACGCCCAGGACGTCACCACCTGTACCGCTGCGAGCCGCAGCGGATCCTGTTTCACGGCGTCAGGACTCCAGTCGGCGAGTTCGGTATGGTTGGCCGCAGCAGTACCCAACGTCAGTGCCGGATTGAAGTGGAACCGGGCATCGACCAGGTCCTGGCGGTCGCTGACCCGAAAGCCGGCGGTCAGCCACAGGTCCGGCATGTCGAGTTTCGCCTGGCGGGCAAAGCCGCGCGCCTGCTCCCACGCCGGGGGACCGGCAGAGTCGGCGCCGAAACGGGTCGCCTCGACGAACGCACACGACGTTTCCCAGCCGGTCTTGTAGTGCGTCAATAACAGGAACTGCTGGCCGTCCTGGCAGGCCTTGGCGCGTCCCCAGCCATCGTTCACCGGGATCGTGTTGGTATTGACCTCCAGCACTGCGTCGATCCGGTCGCCACGCGGCAGAAACAACACGGCGGTCTGGATGGTACCAAAGGCGCCAAGCGCCGGCATGGTGAATGGCTGGGTGCCGAGACCGGCAAGTACCCATTCGCCCGCCGGTAAGGGTATCTGCTTGTTGCCCAGCATCAGGTGATTGGAAACCTTGTCACCAATCGTAAGAGCGGCGGCTGGTGCGGGTACTGCTGCTATCCAGGCGAACATGGTCAGCACGACACAAACCGATTGCATTATTACTTGCCTGCAGCGCATTACCGTATCAACCTCGCTGTCGTTCGGCGGGCTAGGTTTCTGCCGACCCCTCATCCGTCAGGTAGCATACGCATGCCTCTGTCCGAAATCGAGATGTACAACACGATGAAACGGCAAAATCTGTCGGTTCGCCGTGATGGGGACGTGATAAATGGTGGGCCGCAAGGACCGCGCGTCGGACGCTGGCGCTTTGCAGTCGCGTTGAGCTGGCTTGCAGCGTTCGGCCTGACGCAGACTGCGGTTGCCGCGTCGCCTGGCCTGCCGCTGTACGCCGACCGGGATCTCGGCGATGCGCTGGCGCAGGCGGTGCAGGGACTTGGTCCTGATGCGCAACGAGCCGAGGTCAGACCATCGGCGACAGCCGCCGCCTGCGCCACTGCAGCCGGTACGTCGCCACGCCTGGCATTGCTGGCGCATGCTCCCGCGCGTGCCGAACTCGATCGGTGTGGCGAGACGGCATCCGCCGAAGTGAGCGTCATCGAAATCGGTCGTCAGGCTGTTGCCGTGGTGGCGCCGATCAATTCGCCGTCCTGGCCGATCGATGCGGCCGCGCTGTTCCGGGCACTCGGCCAGAATGGCGGCGATACACCGCGTCCGACCACCTGGGCCGACATCGATCCGGCCTACCCGCAATTGCCGATCGGCCTGCTGGCGCCGCCGGCCAGTTCCAAAACGCGGCATCTGTTCGATGCGCTGGTCATGCAGCCGGGCTGCGATCGGGCCGCCACCGCGCGGACGCCGTTCGACCGCAAGGCCCGCAGCAGTTTCTGTAGCGCGTTGCGCAGCGACATTCCGGTCGCAGAGCGGCAAGGCGGAGCGCAGGACGTCGCCACCTGGGCCGCCGGAGCCCCGGCCGGCCAGGTCGCGATCGTGCTGGTGTCCGAGCTGCGACAACTCGATCGTAGCGTCGTGCCGCTCCTGATCGATGGAGCCCTCCCGACCGCGGCCAACATCGAGAGCGGACGCTATCCTGCAGCCGAGAAAATCGAGCTGCTGATCGTCGTGCCGAATGCCGCCAGCCGGACGCAGCGCACAGACGCGCGCGATTTGGCATTCAGCCTGCTGGCGGAAGCCAGCATCGGCCCGACCGGCAGCCTGGCGCCGGCCGGCCTGCTGCCGCTGCCGCCGCCGGATCGCATCGCCGCCCGGACACAGGCTGTGGCATTCCTGGAGCAACGGTGATGCAGGCGCGTCGTCGCACCGCTGCGCGCGCGGCGTGCTGCGCCATGCTGCTCGTCGGCATCGGCGGCGCTGGCACCGCGCGCGCCGCCGATGCGCCGACAGCGGATGCCGGCCCCTGGTATGCCCACCCGCTGTCGGTGGTCGGTGGCGCGGTCAAGACGGTTGGTTCAGCCGCTGGTTCGGTTTGGACCGGCGTTGCAGGCCTGTTCGGCGGCGGCGATCCGTATGACTACCTGCCAAGCCAGATCAGCGATGATGACCGCCGGTTCTTCGCCGCACTGGATGCTCTCGGCTTGCAACTCAGCGAGATCAAGGTCGGCGGTGGCACGTTCTCGCACAGCAGTTATCGCTTTGTCGCGGCACGCGATCCATCGGACGTGGACATCCAGCGTGCCGAGAGGAAGCTCGACGAGTACCGCAGTTCCGTCGGTGGACTGCGGACCGCCGCCAAGCAGCGTATCGTCCGCGCGATCCTGGATGTTGCGGGCGACAAGGGCTTCATTCTCACCGCCGTCGTCATCGACATGTGGCCATGGCCGTCGGTGAATTATGAAATTTCCGCCCGCAACCGTCCGCCGGAGCCTGGCGAGCGCCGCGTCATCGACGCAACGCAATCGCAATAGAAGCAGTCAGCGATCGACGCCGCCATAGGCGAAATCGACGGTACGCGCGATGTCGGGCCGCGTCGGCGTGTCGCCATACCAGTCCCACAGGTAGGCAACCGCATAGCTGCGCCCGGTCCGCAGGCTGGCCTGCAGCAACGTCACCGCGGCGGCCTGCACC
Organism: Acetobacteraceae bacterium; assembly: GCA_036265005.1. GTDB lineage: Bacteria > Pseudomonadota > Alphaproteobacteria > Acetobacterales > Acetobacteraceae > JAMXLO01. Next base: position 15,487 of record DATAPW010000260.1, read on the forward strand.
GATTGCGCGGTCCACATGAAAGTGACCAGGGCATCCGACGTGACGGACAGTCCCTGGTAGCTGAGCAGCCGGTAGAAATCGTCGGCTCCGGGATCGATGGCGTCGTGGCTGTCGTCGGCTTCGGCCTGCCGCAGCAGCGCCGATTGCCGGTCGGCCTGCGCGGCGGACAGCAGGCCGGATGATCGGAGTGCAGCCAGTCGTTGCTGCCGCAGCGACATGATGCTGGCGTGGTCCAGCGACGCTTCGG
>DATAPW010000261.1:0-5294 GCA_036265005.1 Acetobacteraceae bacterium
ACAGCGAAACAGAGGTATCTGCTGCGCCTCACATGAACGCACCCATCGTCCCTGGCGCGCGGCCGCTCTACCGGAGCGTGTTTGTTTCGGACACGCATCTCGGCACCCGTGGCGCCCGTTGCGACTTCCTCGCCGACTTCCTCCGCCGCACCAGTTGCCAGCACCTGTTCCTGGTTGGCGACATCATAGACGGCTGGCGCCTGCGCAAGTCCTGGTATTGGGATGAACATCACGACGACGTGCTGCGGCAGATCCTGCTGCATGCGCGCGGGGGTACCGAAGTAACCTACATTCCCGGCAACCATGACGAAATGTTCCGCGCCTGGCTGGGTCCGATGGCGCTTGGCGGCATGGAGATCGCCGGCATCCGACTGCGCAAGGAAGCCGAACACATCACCGCCGCCGGCAAGCGCCTGCTGGTGATGCATGGCGACGAATTCGACAGTGTCGTGCGCTACGCGAAGTTCCTCGCGCTATTGGGTGACTGGGCTTACTCGACGGCACTGGTCGTCAACCGCTGGTTCAACTCGGTGCGCCGCCGCCTGGGTTATCCGTACTGGTCGCTATCGGCATGGCTCAAGCGTCAGGTCAAGGAGGCAGTGAAGGCGGTTGACCGGTTCGAGACCGCGCTCGCCAATGAGGCGCGCCGACGCGGCTTCGATGGTGTCGTCTGTGGCCACATTCACCACGCCGAAATGCGCGAGGTGCAAGGCGTGCTGTATCTCAATGATGGCGACTGGGTGGAGAGCTGCACCGCACTGGTGGAGCATCACGACGGTCGGCTGGAGCTGATCGACTGGGCAGCGGTCAATCGCCTGTCGTTCTTCGCATCGCCGCGTCGAACGCCGCAGCGCGCAACTGCCTGATCTCTGCATCATCAATGCGTTGACGGGTTGCGACGAGATGCTGCCTCCCGCACCCTCGCACCGGATCATGATCGTCACCGACGCATGGCTGCCGCAGGTGAACGGCGTGGTGCGCACGCTGACCACGGTGGTTGCCGAATTGCGCGCGATGGGCCACGTGGTCGAAGTGATCGCGCCGGACCGCTTTCGTACCATCCCGTGCCCGACCTATAGCGACATTCCCCTGTCACTGCTGCCGCGGCGAACGCTGGTGCGCATGATCGAGGCATTCCAGCCGGAAGCCTTGCACATCGCGACCGAAGGGCCGCTCGGAATGGCGGCGCGAAGCTGGGCGAGGCGCACCAACTTCGCCTTCACCACCGCGTTCCACACCCGCTTTGCCGAGTATATCAAGGCGCGCACCGGCTTTCCGGTGCGTCCGGTCTACGCGTGGATGCGGCGGTTCCACGGCGCCGCGCAGGGCACCATGGTGGCGACACAGTCGCTGCGGGACGAATTGTCGGCGCGAGGATTCCGCAACATCAGGTCGTGGTCGCGCGGCGTGGACCTGACGCAGTTCAAGGCGGAACCGCGCGAACAGTGGGATCTGCCGCGGCCGATCTTCATCTATGTGGGGCGCGTGGCGGTGGAGAAGAACATCGGCGCATTCCTCGATCTCGATCTGCCCGGCTCGAAGGTGGTGGTCGGCGGCGGACCGGTGCTTGCGCGCCTGCAGCGCGAGTATCCCAAGGTGCTGTTCACCGGCCCACGCTATGGCGAGGCACTGGCGCACGCCTACGCTGGTGCTGATGTGTTCGTGTTTCCCAGCCTGACCGACACGTTCGGCCTGGTGCTCCTGGAGGCACTGGCCTGCGGCACGCCGGTCGCGGCATTCCCGGTGACCGGACCGATCGATGTGCTGGCCGACGCGCACGGCAGGATCGGCGCAGTGAACACCGATCTGCGCACAGCGGCGCTGGAAGCGCTGACCGCCGATCGCGCGGCCTGTCGCGCACACGCGGAACGCTATTCGTGGCGCGCCTGTGCCGAGGTGTTTTTGTCGCACTTGGTGCCGCTGGCAGGAGCGTCGTGAGTCGATAGGTTTCGCTGCGCTCAACCCATCCTATGGTCTGGCTGGCAGGGTGGGTGGAGCGGCAGCGATACCCATCACGCCACCGCCTCAGCCTCGATCTCCACCATGAAGCGTGGGTCCGCCAGGCCCGCGACGAACAGCAGCGTCGAGCATGGGGCGTGTCCGCCATACACCGCGTCGCGCGCCGCGCGGAATGACGCAAGCAGCCCGCGGTCGGTCAGGAACACCGTGGTCTTCACCAGGTTCGTGATGCCCATGCCGTTGGCCTCGAGCACCGCGCGAAGATTGGCGAAGGCCTGGGCGATCTGGCCTTCGCCGGCACTCGGCACCGAACCGTCCGGCGCGACGCCGACCTGGCCGGAAATGATCAGCCGCCGTTCGACGCCCTCCAGCAGCAGTCCATGCGTGTAGCCGGTCGGAGCGCGCACGTTCGGCGGATTGCTCATGGTAACAGTCGCCATTGCCGTTCTCCTTGGTGTGCTACCGCGCGAGCCAGTCTCGCACGGCTTGTCTGACGAATTGGGCATCCTCCGGATTGGGCGCCGGATTCCCGGCACGATGGCCCCATATGCTGGGGATCGGCTTGAGTTCGGCCTCTGCCAGGAACGGCAATTCGGCCGCATTGTCGGCAACCCTGAAATACAGATCAGTCTCGCCCGGCATCAACAGCACACGGGCGCGGATCGCGCGCAAGGCCCGCTGCAGGTCGCCGCCGTACAGCCCATTGGCGCTGATGTCGGCAGCGTCCCATGTCCGCAACTGGGCATACTGGTTGGCAGCGGGACGCGCGCCGAACCGGTCCTCCCAATCGGTGCGCAGGAACGTCTCGAGGTCGGGCGCACCGAGATTGGGCTGCGGCCCGGATGCCAGATGCAGGCCGGCGCGATAGAAATCCTGGCTGAGCGCCCATGCCGCGTAGATCCGTCCGAAGGCGCGCTTCGCAGCACTCGGCTCGGTCGAAAAGCGTCCGTCGCCGATGTGCTCCGGCGCGGCTTCCAGTGTCGCCATCAGGCTGCGGAGAAAGACCTGATTATGCACCGCGGTGCGCGCGACGCCGCAGTTCACCACGATACGGTCCACCGCGTCGGGAAACAGGGCTGCCCAGTGGTACGCCTGTAACGCACCCATCGACCAGCCGTAGACACACGCCACACGCTCGATGCCGAACAGTTCTCGCAGCGCGCGGCGCTGTAGTTGCACGTTGTCGCAGATCGTCACCAGCGACGGATAGTTCGCAGTGTTCGACGGGCTGGATGACAGCCCGTTGCCGAACATGTCGGGAATGACGATGAACCAGCGCGTCGGATCCAGCACGCCATCGGGGCCGATCAGCCATTCCAGGTCGGGATGCTGCGCACCGTAACTCGTCGGATAGACGATGACATTGTCGCGTGCCGGCGCCAGCGTCCCATGCGCCTTCCAGGACAGCCGCGCACCGCGCAGCACCGCGCCGGACTGCAAGGTCAGGTCACCGGCGTCGAAGGTTCCTTGTTGCGTCGGCCAGTCCATGCCTGCCCCCCAAATTCTGGCGCCGCATGGTCCAGCAATTCGGCATGTGCCGGCAAGGGTTTCGGCAAGCGGCGCCGTCCGGCGCGCCGCGCCCGCAACTGTCGCACCAGGGCCTCGAAGCAGGCACGCACCACGTCCGGGTCATGCCGCCGCTCCAGTTCCCGCAGGGTGAAATGCACCCGCGCCATCTGCTGGTAGTAGTCCATGAACACGTAGTTCAGCGTGCTGCCGGCGGCGGCGCCGATCAGCGGCACTGCCTGGGTCAGGTATTTCTGCGACAGCATGACACCGAAGCGTGCCGAGACCTGGCGGATCAGCACGGCGATCGACGCGTGGCTGAGACTGCCGCGGATCGTCCAGTAGGCGATGTCGATGTCCTCATCCTCGATTTCCGGACCGCCGAACGCGAACACCTCGATGCAGGCCTGCCTGGTCCCGGCGGACGCCAGGTCCTCTCCATGCGAACGGGCAATTTCGGCGATCGAGCGCATCATCAGGCAGGTGGTGATCGGCAGGTCGGCGGCGATCCCAGGCACCCCGACGAAGCCACTGGCGCCGCCGGTTGCCGCAGCGATCAGCTTGTTGAACCAGCGCCACGGCCGGCGTTCGCTCTCGCCGTCGAGCCCCAGCGTGCCGACCCGATAGGCATTGCGCAGCGCGCTCTCGACCAACGCCTGGTAGCGCGCCTGCCAGTCCTCGCCGAGCAGATGCGGTCCGACGTCGGTGAAGCGCCGGCCAACGCCGTGCAGCTTGCCGCCCAGCCATTCGCCGGTGCGGATGACGATGCCGCGCGCATCCAGCAGGATGCCGGCGGCCTCGGTCAGCCGGGCGTGGTCGGCAGCATCCAGGCCGGCACAGGCATTGTCGGTGACATCGGGTTGGTCCATGGAGCGCATATGGTGTTGCGTCTGTTCGCCGTTGGGAAGGTGCGAGACGGACCGGAGGCGGAGTTGTTCGCCCGCTACAACGCGCGCCTGCGACCGAAGTTCGCCGTGACCGAGATTCCCGAAGCACGCGGCGCTCCCGCAGAGGTGAAGCGCCGTGAAGCCGACGCGCTGCTCGCGGCACTGCCCGCCGCTTCGTTCGTCGTGGCGCTCGATGGCGGCGGCGCCACACCGGACAGCGCGGAACTCGCGCAGCTGCTGGAACGCTGGCTGGCGGCGGGCCGCGCACCGTGTTTCGTGATCGGCGGCGCCGAAGGTCTGGACGCAGCGGTGATCGCCCGCGCTGACTATCTACTGTCACTCGGTCGGCTGACATGGCCGCATTTCCTGGCCCGCGCGATGCTGGCCGAGCAGGTCTATCGCGCCCGTTCGATCGCGGCGGGCCATCCGTATCACCGGGCGGGCCGGCCGTAGCGACCGACCCGCCCGGCTGCGTCAGACCGTCGCGCCGGTGATCAGGTCACCGAACCGCACCCAGGTCTTGCCGTCCCACTTCATGAACTGCATCGACGTGATCGGGCGATGGTCGGTGTGGGTCGTGTTCACCTTGATGCCCGGCAGCAGTACCGGCAGTTCCAGGTCATGCAGGCTCTCTGCCTGGTGCATGACGTTGGCGCGCGAGAAGTCGCCGTTGCACTGCTTCAGCACCTGCAGCATCGTCCTGCTGACGCCATAGGCGAACACATAACTCGCATCGGTCACGTCGCCACTCGGCATGTATTTCGCCATGAAGTCGCGCCATTCCTTCATACCGGCGTCGTCCTTGAACATCGGATCGGTCGGGTCCTTCAGGTACTGCGTGCTGAGCATGCCGACGGCTTTCTCGGGCCCGGCCGGCGTGATGACGCCACCCACCGAGATCGCCACGTTCGTCATGTAGAATGTCGGCTTCCAGTTGCTGTC
>DATAPW010000262.1:0-3113 GCA_036265005.1 Acetobacteraceae bacterium
CTGACGATGGTGGAATGGATCGATCCCGCCGTGGTGGACGAACGCGACATGTACGCGACCGACGCGGCGCTCGACATGTACAATCCGGCGAACGGTCCACCGTATGACGCTGCGTGGCTACAACGCTATCGCGCGGCGCAGCGTGCGCGGAACGACCGCATCACCGACTGGGTGCTCGGTCGGCTTGCGGCGCTGGAGGCCAACACCGATCCGACGCTGATCAAGGACGAACCGTTCATCGTCTATCGCACGGTGGCTGACCCACGCTTCGTGGATCCATCGATCGATCCGAGCGATCGCGCGGTGAGCAACACGAAGCGGTCGAATTACGGGCCGACCAACCTGGGGCGGTTCTCGACGCTGCGCTCGTTCCTGAGCCAATGGAGCGCACGGCTCTCGCGCGCCGATGGCCCAACCTGTCTGGCCCGCACCTCCGTTCCGGTGATGAACGTGCTGTATTCGGCCGATGCCCTGGTGTTTCCGGCGCAAGTCCGGCTGTGGTCGCAGGCTGCGGCCGGCCGCTGCCAGCACCATGTGCTGAAGGGTGCGACCCATCACCTTCTCGGGCAGGACAAGCTGATTGAGGAACTCGCCGACCTGCTGGTGGCTTGGGCCGAGCGGCTTTGACGCGGTTGCGCAGCTTTCTCGTAGCTGTGGCGTTGCTCGCGTTAAGCAGCGCAACGGCCGCGGCGGCGGACCTCCGCATTGGCACCGCAACCGAGCCCACCTCGATGGATCCGCATTATTACAACACCTGGAGCAACGTCGCGACGACGTTCCACATCTTCGATCGGCTGGTCGGCCAGGATGCGAACCAGCACCTCGTGCCCGCGCTCGCCGAATCCTGGCGACCGCTCAATGACACCACCTGGGAATTCAAGCTGCGCCGTGACGTGCGCTTCCATGACGGCGCACCGTTCACTGCGGACGATGTGCTGTTCACGCTGCAGCGGCTGCCGGCGGTGCCGAACTCGCCCTCCTCGTTCGGTATCTACACGGCTGCCATTGCGCGTGCTGAGGCGGTGGATCCCTGGACGCTGCGGGTCACCACGAAGGATGTCTATCCGCTGCTGCCAGTCGATTTCAGCCTATTCGCGATCATGGGTCGCAAGCAGTCTGGCGGGACAGCACCGGAGGGAAAGACCACCGCTGAGCTGAATGCAGGCGATGGCGTCATCGGCACCGGACCGTATCGCTTCGTACGCTGGGTGCGCGGCGAAATCCTGGAACTCGTGCGGAATCCGGACTACTGGGCTGGCGCAGAACCATGGGATCGCGTCATCTTCAAGCCGATCAAACTCGCCGGGTCGCGGACCAGCGCGTTCCTCTCAGGTGAGGTGGATCTGATCGACGGTGTGCCGACGGCCGATGTCGCCGGTCTGCAGCGGAATCCGCAGATCAATCTGTTCCAAACCCCGACCAGTCGGATCATGTTCGTGGTGTTCGACATGTTTGCCGAACCCACACCCACCGTTGCCGACACTGCTGGGCGGAATCCCTTCAAGGATCTGCGTGTTCGGCAAGCGCTGTCGCTGGCGATCAATCGCGAGGCCATCATCCGTCAGGTAATGGAGGGACTGGCGGAGCCGGCAGCGGAGTTGGCGCGTGCCGGCATGTCTGGGGCCGACCCCGCACTGGCACCTGATCCGTACAATCCCGAGGAAGCGCGGCGTCTGCTGGCCGAGGCAGGTTACCCGAATGGCTTCCGGCTCACGCTTGGTGCGCCCAGTGATGGGTTCGAGAATGCTTCGCAGCTTGCCCAGGCGGTTGCGTCGATGTGGACGCGTGTCGGCGTGCGGACCGAGTTGAGTACCTGGACGATCAACACGTTCTTCCAACGACGGAACAAATTCGAGTTCAGTGCGTATGTGTCGGGTGCGCAGGTCTATACCGGGGAGGCATCGTTCCTGCTTAAGGCATTGCTGGCGACGCCGGATGTTGCTGCTGGCACCGGTGTGATCAACAAGGGCCGCTATTCCAATACCGCCATGGATGCATTGTTGGCCAAGGCCCAGCACACCTTGGATGATGACGCCCGGGCGGCGCTCCTCCGCCAGACGAGCCGGCTAGCGATGGCGGATCGTGGGCTCATTCCGCTGTATTTTACCATGGCCACCTGGGCGACCCGCAAGGGCCTGATGATGCAGCCTCATGTTGACACCGGCACCTACGCGATGAGCGTGCGGCCGACCGATTAGGAGGGTGGCGCTGCTGCCGAAAGGGCTCTTTTCGGGGCTCCGTCAGGTGCAGTCAGATGGTGGCGCTGTCTTTCCCTTGAAACCTGTGGCCGATGGACGGTGCTCGCGAGAGTTCCAGTGCCAGATGCATCTCATAGCCCAGCAGGTCAGCGCGGTGGTGTCACGACAGTCATTCTCAATTCGCGGAAGAGAAAGGCGTAGGCCGCCGCCTTGGTGGCAATACCGGCGTCGACTGGGATATTGACGCCATGGCCAACCCCGGCGGTCGTGCGCAGCAGGATAACCCCGGTGCCGCTGGTCGCCCATTGGAGGGCCGCCGCCATCTTGCGCGACTGCATGGGATTGACGCGAGTGTCGTCGGCGTCGGCGGTCAGAAAGACAGCCGGATATGCTTTATCCTTTTCCACGTGATGATAGGGTGAGTAGGCGTAAAGAGCCCGGAATTGTTCGGGGTCCTTGACCGTACCGAACTCGGTGACATTGAAGGCTCCGTTCGGGAAGTCTTCTTCGCGGAGTGTGTCGTAGACCCCGACCTCAGACAGTACTGCGCGGGCTAGCTCCGGATGCTGGACGATCATCGCCCCCATAAGCAGGCCTCCATTGCTCACCCCGCGTAGGGCGACACGATCGGGTGCTCCCCATTGTGCGTCGACAAGGTGTCGCACTGTGGTGGTGAAATCATCGAACACCGTTTGCTTGTGTGTCAGGTAGCCAGCCTTATGCCACTCTGGGCCGTAGTCTCCTCCGCCGCGGATATGGGCGAGTGCAAAGACGCCACCGGCATCGAGCCAGATGCGGGTCGCGGGCTGCAGGTTGACCGGCGCCTCGAGGGCGCCGTAACCCCCGTAACCCCAGACCAATAGGGGCGCAGTTCCGTCGCGTTTGACATCATTGCGGCTGATGATGCTCACCGGG
>DATAPW010000263.1:0-7619 GCA_036265005.1 Acetobacteraceae bacterium
AAGGCTGGCTGGGGATTGCCGCGTCGCTGCGCGCCTCACAACGACAGGCGAAAGGAACACCTGATGTCCCGCATTCGTGACATCCGCATCGTGCCTTTGGCATTCAACCTGCCATCCGGCGAAGGCTACGGATCCGCGCGCGGCATCACCAACCATCGCGGCGGTGGCCTGGTGATCCTGGAAACCGAGGACGGCGTGCAGGGCATCGGCGAAGCCTGGGGACCACCCGCGGTCAGCCGCGCCTATCTGGAGATGGTGAAGCCGCTCTACGTCGGTCGCAGCGTGTTCGCACAGCGCGGCGCGGCGCAGACCGTATTGGCACGCATGTACCACTTCGGCACGCAGAACCAGCTGGTCGCGCTGATGGGCGGCATCGACATCGCGGCGCATGATGCGATGGGAAAACTGCTGAACCTGTCAGTGGCCGACCTGATCGGCGGACGTCAGCGTGAACGCGTGCCGGTCTATGCATCGGGCGGCTACTTCACCGAGGCGGACGACCAGGCGGCGGCACTGGCGCGCCAGCTCGAACCGAATGCCGCGCGCGGCTTCACCGCGTTCAAGGTCAAGATCGGTCGGCATCCGGCAGAAGATGCGGCACGCACGCAACTGGCGCGGCGCATCATCGGCGATGCACCGCTGCTGACGGTGGATACCAACGGCAACTACACCGAGGATGGCGTACTGGAGAGCATGCGTGTTACCGCGTCCTGCAACATCCATTGGTACGAGGAGCCATTGGCGCCGCAGGATTGGTCCGGCTACGCCAGCCTGCGATCCCGCGCGCCGGTGCCGCTCGCGACGGGTGAAGCGCTTTACAGCGTGTTCGACTTCCGCCGGCTGATCGACGCGCGCCTGGCGGCGGTGGTGCAGCCCGACCTCACGCTATGCGGCGGCTTCGATGTTGCGCGCACGATCGGCATCCTGTGCGCCGCCGAGCATTTGCGGATCTCGCCGCATGTCTGGGGCACCGGGATCGGCCTGGCCGCCGCGGTGCAGTTCGTCGCGTCGCTGCCGAACTATCAGCATGGTGCACACGTGCCGTATCCGCCGCTGGTGGAATACGACGTCGGCCGCAACGCGTTGCAGAACGACATCTTCGTCGAGCCGCTCCGCTATGCGGACGGGCACCTGGACGTGCCGGCCGGCCCCGGCCTCGGCGTGACGCTCGATGAAGCTGCGGTGCGGCGATTCACTCAGGCTTGAAGTCCATCGCCGCGCCGTTCATGCAGTAGCGCTGTCCGGTCGGCTGCGGGCCATCGTCGAAGACGTGGCCGAGATGGCCGCCGCATTTGCTGCAATGCACCTCGGTGCGCACCATGAAGAAGCTGCGATCCTGCGTCGTGCCGACCGCGCCCTCCAGCGGCTCAAAAAAACTCGGCCAGCCGGTGCCGCTCTCGAATTTGGTATCCGAGCCGAAAAGCTCCTGCCCGCAGCCCGCACAATAGAACTTGCCGTGCCGCTTCTCCAGGTTCAGCGGGCTGGTGCCGGCCCGCTCGGTGCCGTGCTTGCGCAGCACCTGGTATTGCGCGGGCGACAGCTTCGCGCGCCATTCCTCGTCCGTATGCGCGACGGGGTAGGTTTCCGCCTCTGCGTCCTGCGACGCGCCGAACAGCCTTTTCATCCGTCCTGCCTCCGGTTCCGGTCCTGCGAGTGCATGGAGTATAGGATGCCGGATGTCGTTTGGGGAGGACGTGCCGATGACCCAGCTTCGCGATGCCTTGCGGCCGGTGTTGCCGGACGATGCGGTCCAGGCCACGCTCGCCGGTCGCGTCTGGCGGCCGGACGTCGGCGGACCGTCGATCGTCGCGGTGCGCGACGACGCGCTGCTGGATGTATCGGCCAGCTTTCCCACGATTCGCGACCTGTGCGAGGCGGATGATCCTGCCGCCGCGTTGCGCGCGACGCGCGGTGAGCCGATCGGCAATCTGGACGCGGTGCTGGCGAACACGCCGCCGGGACAACGCGATCGCAGCCGGCCGTGGCTGCTGGCGCCGACCGACCTGCAGGCGATCAAGGCCGCCGGCGTGACCTTCGTGCTGTCGATGATCGAACGGGTGATCGAGGAGCGCGCACGCGGCGACCTGAGCGCCGCTGCGGCAATCCGTGCCGAAGTGAACCGCCTGGTCGGCGACGATCTGGCAAAGCTGAAGCCGGGATCCGCGGAAGCGGCGCATTTGAAGCAGGTGCTGATCGAGCAGGGCGCTTGGAGCCAATACCTGGAGGTCGGCATCGGCCCGGATGCCGAGATCTTCACCAAGGCGCAGCCGATGGCCGCGGTCGGCACCGGCATGGACGCCGGCATTCATCCGAAATCCTCGTGGAACAACCCGGAGCCGGAGGTGGTGCTGGCCGCCGCATCTTCCGGCCGCATCGTCGCCGCCACGCTGGGCAACGACGTGAACCTGCGGGACGTCGAAGGCCGCTCCGCGCTGCTGCTCGGCAAGGCGAAGGACAACAACGCGTCCTGCGCGATCGGACCGTTCCTGCGCTTCTTCGATGCGGCGTTCACGCTGGACGACATCCGCCAGACGACGGTGTCGCTGAGCGTCGAGGGGACCGACGGATTCCGGATGGCCGGTGCTTCATCCATCGCGAAGATCAGCCGCGATCCGGCTGACCTAGTGGCTCAGATGGTCAACGAACATCATCGTTATCCCGACGGTGCGGTGCTGTTCCTGGGCACGATGTTCGCGCCGGTGGAAGATCGCGACACGCCAGGCCAGGGCTTCACGCACAAGTCCGGCGACATCGTCACGATCGCCGCGCCGAAGCTGGGGCGCCTGGTCAACCGCATGATGCCGACGGATCAGTGCGAAGCGTGGAGCTTCGGTGCAGGGGCGCTGATGCGCAATCTGGCGGGGCGGGGACTGCTGTAGACGAGTGCGGAGCGGCGGAATGCGCTAAGCCTTTCCGTCCTACGTGTCACCATCGCTGGCAACGTGTGGCAACGCGTAGGGCCGAAAAGCGCAGCGCATTCAACCAGCCAACCTAACTCAGCACCGCCTCGGTCTTGCGCTTGATCAGGTCGAAGTCGATCTCCGCTCCCAACCCAGATCCGGTCGGGGCGTACAGCATGCCGTCCTTGTCAATCTCGATCTCTTGCGCCATGCCATATTTGTGCGCGCCGTCCGGCAACAGCACTTCGAACATCGTGGTGTTGCGGATCGCCATGCACAGATGCAGGTTCGCCAGGTTGTTCAGCGAATTCCCCGAATGGTGGATTTCGTATTTCAGGTTGAAGGCCTCCGCGAGATGCGCGGTCTTCAGCATGGTAGTGAGGCCGCCCTTGTTCGGGATGTCGCCGCGCAGGTAGTCGGTGGCGCGCTCGGTCAGCCAGATCGGATAGGTCTCCAGCCCGCCGGCCGGGAATTCCGTCGCCATGATCGGTATATCCAGCTTATCCCGCAGCTTCACGTAGTTGTAGATGTCCTCATCGGACATCGGATCTTCGTACCAGTAATAGCCGAGTTCCTCGATCGCACGGCCGACGCGCAGCGCATCCGTGTAGTTGTAGCTCCAGGTGGAATCCAGCATCAGCCGGTAGTCGTCGCCGACTGCCTTGCGCACCGCCTGGCACACCTTGATGTCCTGGTCCGGATCGCGCGGCGGATGGATCTTGTACGCCTTCCAGCCATTCGCCTTGAAGGTCTGCGCCTGGTCCACATAAGCTGCGATATCGGGCAGCACCTGCGAGCTGGCATACGCCATGATCGAGGTCCGACAAGTACCCATCAGCGCGTGCACCGGCAGCTTGGCGATCTTGCCGGCGAGGTCCCACAGCGCAGTGTCCACTGCACCGATCGTTCGGTAGCTGACGATACGCGAGACCAGGCGCATGGCGCCGTGGATGCGCTCGCGCTCAAGCGGGTCCTGGCCCATCAGCATCGGCTTCAGCGAGCGGATGAGTTGCGGGCCGTCCATCGCCGCAGGGTTGGTCGCCGCACCGAGAAACGCGTGGCCTTCCAGCCCTGCATCGGTATGGATTTTCAGCAGTCCCAGACTGGAGGAAGACGAAGCCAGCGCGCCGAGATGATAGCGCGTCGCCGGAATGCCATCCCAGGTGAAGATGGTCAGCGAGACATCGTCGATCTTCATGGTCGTTCCTCCACTACGTGTCGTGACCCGTCGCCATCACCGTCATCCCCGCGCAGGCGGGAATCTGTCGTAGCGGGAATGACGGTCGAGCGGTTACAGACCCCGATGCGTTCCGTCGCAGCGCGGCTTGTTGCCCGTGTTCTTGCAACCGCAGAATGACACCGTGCCGGCTTCCTCGGCCTTGAACTCAACCGGGCTGAAGCCGCTGCCCTTGTGTGAACCGTCGCAGAACGGCTGATTGCCGCTCTTGCCGCAGGCGCACCACCAATAGGATTTGCCGGCCTCCACCTCCATCCGGTACGGGCTCTTCTGCGCAACAACCGGCTGCATGTCTGACATAGTCTGTTCCCCTTCGTGTTGACTTCAGTTGGCCCGGACTTCCGCCCAGGTATCGTCCAGCGCCCGCTGCAACCGCGCAGCGATGTCGTCAACCTCCTCCTCGGTGATGATCAGCGGCGGCGAGAACGCGATGCGATCGCCGATGAACCGGGTGATCAGCCCATGGCGCCGCGCATGCTTGTCGGCGATACGCCCGACGCCACGCGCGGTCTCGAACGGCGTGCGCGTTGCCTTGTCCGCCATCATCTCCATGCCGGTCAGCAGGCCGACGCCACGCACATCGCCCACCAGCGGATGGTCGGCAAACTTAGCCAGCACCTGCTGCATGTACGGCCCGACGCGCTGGACATGGCCGATCATGTCCATCTCCTCGTAGATACGCAGCGTCTCCATGGCAACCGCCGTGGTGACCGGATGGCCGGCATAGGTGAAGCCGTGCGCGAAATTGCCCAGCTTGCGGCTTTCATCCAGCATCGCCTCGAACACACGCTGGTTGATCATCAGCGCCGAGATCGGCTGCATGCCGGCGGACAGCGCCTTGGCCGACGAAATCATGTCGGGCTGCAGGTCGTAGGTCTGGCTGCCCCACATGCTGCCGGTCCGGCCGAAGCCGCAGATCACTTCATCGGCGATGAACAGCACATCGTATTTGCGCAGCACCGCCTGCATCGTCTCCCAATAGCTGCGCGGCGGCGTCAGCCCGCCTCCGGCGCCCATTACCGGTTCGGCGATGAACCCGCCCACCGTCTCGGGACCTTCCGCCACGATCATCGCTTCCAGCGCATCGGCCATCCGGGTGGCGAACTGTTCCTCAGTCTCGCCGTCGGTATGCAGGCGGTAGTAGTGCGGGTATTCGGTATGGCGGAAATCCGGGAACGGCAGGCCGAAATCGGCGTGCATGTCGGGCTTGCCCGACGCGCTGATCGAGGCCGAGGTGCTGCCGTGATAGCCCATCTTGCGGCCGATGATCTTCCGCTTGTTCGGCTTGCCGATGGCGGCGTGGTAGTACCACACCAGCTTGATCGCCGTGTCGTTCGCCTCGGAACCGGAACATTGGAACAGCACCTTGCTCATCGGCACCGGCGCGATCTGCAGCAGCTTCTCCGCCAGGTCCACGCCTGGTTCGTTGGTCGTGCCGCGATACAGATGCGCATAGCCGAGTTTGCGCATCTGCTCATACGCGACGCGCGCCAGACGCTCCGACGCATAGCCCAGCGAGGCGCACCACAATCCCGCCGCGGCATCCAGGAAGCATTCGCCGGCATCGTCGAACACATAGATGCCCTGGCCGCGCGAGATGACCACCGGCCCCAGCTCGAGGTGCTGCGCCAGGTTGGTCTGCGGATGCACGATCGACGCGACGTCACGCGCCTGCACCGAATTCGGGGCCACGTAGGTCATGCAGGTTTCCTCCGTCAGGCGGGTTCGACGCCGTAGTCGCGGCGTGCCGCCATGGGGGTAACGTATCCGTCCAGCAGGTCTTCGGAAAGCCGTGCGCGGTCGCGTCCCGATGGCGGCCCATAGCCGCCGGAACCCGGCGCCTCGATCACCACCAGCGAACCGGCCGGCGCGATGAAGCCACCCTTGCTGGTGAGCTTCCTCGAATTGCCATTCGGCGGAATGAGCTCGATCCGCGCCGGCGCGCCGGATCTGCCCCCGTCGAGACCGAACGGTGGCGTGACGCTGCGTTCGCAGCAGACCGCGGCATGGGCCTGGCGTTCCAGCACGTGCCATACGCGACGCACGCCGAGACCGCCGCGCCAGGTGCCGGCGCCGCCGCTGTCCGGCACCAGCGAATATTCCTGGACGCGCAACGGGAAACTCATTTCGATGATTTCGATCGGCGTGTTCATCATGTTGGACACGGTTGAGGCCACCGCGTTGATGCCGTCCTTCACTGGCCGGGCGCCGAAGCCGCCCTTCACCGATTCGTAGCTGACATAGGGTTCGCCGGTGCGATAGTCGATGCCGCCGAATGTCATGACCGCCGACGTGCCCTGCGATCCCGCCATCACCGTGCGCGGCGTGAACGTGAACATCGCTGCCATCACCATGTCGGCGACGCGGTGCGACATCTCGTGGTTGGCGTAGACCACCGGCGCGGGAAGCTGCGCATTCACCACCGAGCCGGGCGGCGCGGTCACCGTCACCGGACGCCAGCAGCCGGAGTTCGGCGGAATCAGGCTCTTTGGATCGGCGATCATCTTCAACGCGCAGAACACGCCGGACGCGGTCACCGTCAGCGGAGCATTCATCGGCCCGGGCACCTGCGGATCGGAGCCGGTGAAATCGGCAGTGATCAGGTCGCCGCGCTTGATGATGCGCAACTTCACGGTGAAGGTTTCATCCTCGGTTTCGCCCGGCGCGATGACGCCGTCACCATCGAAGACGTCGGAGAATTCAGCCTCGCCATCCGGCAGTGCGCGCAGCGCGGCGCGCATCATGCTCTCCGAATAATCCAGCACCTCCTGCATGATGTCGAGCAGCGTGTCGGCGCCATACTTCGCTGCCAGCTCTTGCAATCTTGCCGCGGCACGCCAGTTGGCCGCCACCTGCGCGCGCAGATCGCCGAGACGCTCCGTCGGGGTGCGCACGTTGGCGAAGATGATCGCCTCGATGGCAGGGTCAGGCTTGCCGTCGCGATATAGCCGGATCGGCGGCAGGCGCAGGCCCTCGCCGTAGATTTCCGTCACCGCGCCGTAGCTGCCTGGGGTGGCGCTGCCGATGTCCGGCCAATGTGCGCGCACGCAGCCAAAGCCGAGCAGGCGGCCTTGGTAGAACGCCGGCGCTACAACGTTCACGTCCGGCAGATGCGAGCCACCCTGGTAAGGATCGTTGTGGATGAACACGTCGCCGGGCGCGACATCGGGAAACGCGCGCACCACGGCGCGCACTGCGTCGGGCATCGAGCCTAGATGGATCGGCAGGTCCGGGCCCTGCGCCACCATATTGCCGCTGATATCGAAGATGCCGCAGGAATAGTCGCCGGCGACCTTCAGCAATGGCGAATAGGCGGTCTTGGCCAGGACGATCTTCATCTCCTCGGCCGCGCAGGTGAGCGCGTTCTTCACCACCTCGAAGCGGGCCGGGTCGGTTCTCAGGCGTTGCATCATGGGGTTCCTTTTTCCGAACCCTCATGGCCGGGTTCGGGCGCGGCCCTCTTCGCATGGTCACCGCTCAGA
>DATAPW010000264.1:0-3003 GCA_036265005.1 Acetobacteraceae bacterium
GGATTGTGAGCCACGCCATGAAAAACGGCTCCGGCACGCCCATGGCGTGCACGATTGCGACGAACGCGTCGGGCCCTTTCATCAGCTTGGCGTAGCCGTGCGCCATGAAGCCGTAGCCAACGATCAGGCGCAGGGGAAGCGGGGCGTAACAGGCAAGCTTCCGCTGCCACCCCGTATCGGCGAAGAACATCTTGAGTGAGCTCCCAGTTGCGGAAGATGACGTGGTCGTCTGCGCACCCCCGAACCCCGAACAGCTGCCTTACGGCGTTGGGGGTTCGTCGCGCGTGCCCTACGGGCGCCTTTCCGCGCGCCGCATGAGCCGGGTCTTGAAGCGTATGTGGTCGCCCCTGTAGTGCAGCTTTTCGTAGTCGACCGGCCGATGTCCGACCGAGTAGGACGTGCGCTCGATCAGGAAGATCGGGCTTCCCGGCGATACCGACAGCGCCATGGCCACGGCCGCGTCAGCGATCGATGCCTCGAGCTGGTACTCGGCTTCCAGCAGCGGCGTGCTGTATCGCTGCTCGAGCAGCGAGAAGATCGGCTCCGTCACAAGATCGTCGGCCATGACCTTGTGGCCCAATTCCTCCGGCAGGTAGGTTTCGTCGAACGACAACGGCACGCCATCAGCCAGACGAACGCGGAGGATTTGCACGACGTCGGTCCCGAGCGGGAGCGCAAGCTGCCGTGCGACGGCCTCGATTGCCGGCACGACCTTCTTGTCCAGCACCCGTGCCGTCGCATGCCGACCGTGGAGCTGCATGTCCTCGACAAAGCCGGTGAGTTCCGTCAGTTCCTGCGTGATTCGGGGCTGGGCAACAAACGTCCCCTTGCCCCTGCGGATCTCGACGAGGCCCCGTCGCACGAGGTTCTGGATCGTCGTCCGGATGGTGGTCCGGCTGACGTTGAACTCGCTGACGAGGCTTTCTTCTGAGGGCAATTGATAGCCCGCCGGAAGCGCGCCGCTTGCGACGCGTTCGGCGAGCACGTCCTCGACCTGGACATAGAGCGGCAGGCGGCTGGCTGGATCGTATGACATAGCGACATCATGATGTCACTATGTCTCCGTGTCAAGTGACCCCAAGGCAGGGAAACGGTGCGCCGACTGTCATGGCCGGGCTTGGCCCGGCCACCCACGTCTTTTGGCCGACGCAGACCAGGAAGACGTGGATGGCCGGGCCACGCCGAGCCATGACAGCGGGGTCGATGAGTCGCCATCAACGAGCGTGGGTATTAGGCGCCGACCTTTGCCGCCGGTTCGGTCTCGCCGCCGAATTCGTCGCGCCACGCACCTACGGACGATCTCCGATGCAATCGTCGCCGCATCGCCGGCGCGCGTCCCTGCGATCCGGTGGGACGTCTTCCGTGTAGCCGCTGGCGCAGTAGAATTCTCGCGCGGCTTTCCGGCCCCCGGCGCGACCTCATGCAACGTGAGAACCGCCCCCGCCCATCGCCCCCATTCGTTTCAACCATTGACCCAACGTCTCGCCACCCGCCTCTTGCGACGAAACCGTGCGCCACCCGGAGTGCGATTGACTCCCCGCCGCTTGTGCTGACACTCCACCGCCTTGCGCTGCAAGGGGGGATACAATGGGTCCGCTGGTGACGACGGAGTGGCTCGCCGCTGAACTCGGCAAACCGGACCTCGTGGTGTTCGACGCCACCAAATACCTGCCCAACGAGAACAGGGACGGGCATGCGGAATTCATCCGCGCGCACATCCCGGGCGCGCGTTATTTCGACATCGACGTGATCGCCGATCCCGATACCGATCTGCCGCACATGGTCCCGACCCCCGGACGCTTCGCCAAGCTGATCGGCTGGCTCGGCGTTTCGAATGCGTCACGCGTGGTGTTCTACGACCAGAAGGGCCTGGCGTCCGCGGCGCGCGGCTGGTGGCTGATGGGCCTGTTCGGCCATGACAATGCCGCGGTGCTCGATGGCGGCCTGCCGAAATGGGTCCGCGAGGGGCGCACGACGGAGGATGGCGAACCGCCGGCGCCGCAGCCGGTGGCGTTCCGCCCGGACTACCGCCCGACGCGCCTGCGCGGCGTCGGCGACGTACTCGGCAATGTCGCGACGCACGCCGAACTGGTGCTGGATGCGCGCGCCGCCGGCCGCTTTACCGCCGAGGTGCCGGAGCCGCGTGCCGGCATGCGCAGCGGGCACATCCCCGGCTCGGCCAACCTGCCCTACACCGATCTGCTCAATGCCGATGGCACGTTTCGCTCGCCGGATGCGGTGCGCGCACGGCTGGCGCAGGCCGGCGTCGATGGCTCGCGCCCGGTGGTGACAAGCTGCGGCTCCGGCGTGACGGCCTGCATCCTGACGCTGGGTCTGCGCCTCGCCGGGCTGCCGGAAGGCAGTGTCTACGATGGGTCGTGGACCGAATGGGGCGGCCGCTCGGACACACCGGTGGAGACGAAGTGATCATGGCCGATGGTTCGAAATGTGGCTTCCGCACGCGGCTTTCACATGTCGGCCGCGCCGGGAAGCGCGTGCATGGTTTCGTCAATCCGCCGCTGCTGCGCGGCTCCACCGTGCTGTATCCGACGGTCGCCGAACGTCGCGCGGCCGCCGCGCGGCGCGGCGAGCGGGTACTGACCTACGGTCTCGGCGGCAGCGAGACCCACTGGGCGCTCGAGGATGCGATTGCCGATGTGGAAGGCGGCACGCGCTGCGCAATCGTGAGTTCGGGGCTGGCGGCGGTCACCACGCCGCTGCTGGCGTTCCTGAAGTCCGGCGATCACTGCCTGGTGCCGGACAGCGTCTATGGGCCGGCGCGCAATTTCTGCGATGGCTTCCTGCGGCGCTTCGGCGTCGAGACGACCTACTATGATCCGGTGATCGACGAGGCCGGGATTGCCGGGCTGATGCGGCCGAACACCACGGTTGTATATACCGAAAGCCCGGGCAGCCACACCTTCGAGGTGCAGGACGTTCCGGCGATTGCGCGTGCCGCGCATGCGCGCGGGGCCAAGGTGCTGATGGACAACACCTGGGGCA
>DATAPW010000265.1:0-43220 GCA_036265005.1 Acetobacteraceae bacterium
TATGTCGAAGCGCGCGACGGCACCTTCGGCTTCCAGAATCTGCTGCTGATGCCCTTGTTGCTGACGGCCGGGCTCCTGTCGCGCGAGGGGGATCAACGCATCGTCGCAGCGGTGCTGCTGCTGTTCGTGGTGGCCATGCTGGGTGAGGCGCAGTACGCGCGGTATCAGTTCTACGCCATGGCGCCGCTGCTGGTGTTGCTGCCGACCGCATACGCGATGATGGGCCGCAGCGGGCGCACTTTGCTTGCAGTCGGCCTCGCCGTCGCCACAGTGCTCAATCTCGCCGCCTACCGGGGAATCTGGACGCCGGCCTTCTCGCTGCGTCAGATTTTCCAGTCCGAGCGCTTTGCAACCCAGGTCCCCGAGGAGCGCGAAATAGTGGCGGCGATCAACGCCACACACGGTGCCAATGCCGCGGTCTATTTCGCCGGGCTGCCGTTCAGTGCGGGGCTGCAGGGAACGGCCTATACTGTCGAATCGCCGCTGCGCTCGGAGATCGAGGCCGCACATTCGCCGGAGGAGGTCGAACGCATACTGCGGAGCCACGGCATCACGCACGTGGTGATCTCGACCGAGCGAAACATGAACAGCCTGCCGGTGGCGCCGACGCCTGCGTTCGTCAGGATGCTCGCCGACAGGATGGTGGAAGTGCCGCTTGGGCTGTCTCAGGTCCGGTTATTTGCATTCCCGGTGCGTTAGGCAGCGGTCACCGGCATCGATGCGACGGCGGCAGCGATTAACAAACGGTCAAGCTCTGCGGCTCAGCCGCGGCGCGTGTTGTCCACCACGATGCGCGGGGACGACAGTTCAACCACCGTGCGCCGGATCGCTTCAGCAAGCGCCGCCTGGGTCAGTGGCTTGGGCAGCACAGCGAACTCGCCTTGCGCTTCGCCCAGGGTATCGCTGTAGCCCGACACCAGCACCACCGGCAGCGCCGGATGATGCCGGCGTATCTCCCGCGCAAGCTGCAGGCCGTTCATGCCGCCGGGCATCACGATGTCGGAGACGACGATGTCAACGAACGTGCCGTCTGACGCGAGCCAATCCAAAGCGGCCTTCGCCCGACTGACTGTCTCCACCCGGTTGCCGAGGCCGCGCAGCATCTCGGCGGTGATCTCGGCCACCTCCGGATTGTCCTCCACCAGCAGGATGCGGCGCGGCGTCGGACCGGGCACGACAGGCGCCATCGCGGGTTCCGGTTCAATTGGCGCCGGCTGCGTACGGGTGCGCGGCAGATGGATCCGCACGCAAGCGCCCTTTCCCGGCTCGCTCTCCAACTCTATGGCGCCACCGGATTGTCGGACGAAGCCGTAAACCTGGCTCAGGCCCAACCCATTGCCGCGCCCGACATCCTTGGTGGTGAAGAACGGCTCGAATGCGCGCGCGGCAACCTCGGGCGACATGCCGACGCCGGTGTCGCGCAAAGCCAGCGCGACGAAGTCGCCGTCCAGGTCGGGTGCGCTGCGCAATTCGCCGGCGAACACGGTGACGTTGCGAGCGGTCAGTTCGAAGCGCCCACCTTCCGGCATGGCATCCCTGGCGTTCACCGCGACATTCAGCAGCGCCACTTCCAGTTCACCCGGATCGACCTCGATCGGCCATAGATCCTCGGCGATCTGCGAGCGGAAGCCGATGTTACCCCGCAGCGAGGTCCTCAGCAGCGCGGTCAGCCGCGACATGTTGGCGGTGAGGTCAACCGGCTTCGGGCTGAGCACGCGCCGCCGCGAGAATGCCAGCAGACGCTGGGTGAGTTCGGCGCCACGGCGCGCCGCCTGCATGATTTGCGCTACCGAGCGCTCGACCCGCTCGGGCGACCTGCCACGGATCAACTCGGCATTGCCGATGATCACCGACAGCAGGTTGTTGAAGTCGTGCGCGACGCCGCCGGTGAGCTTGCCGAGAGCCTCCAGCTTCTGGCTCTGGCGCACGGCCTCCTCGGCCAACTGCCGCTTGCGCGTCTCGCCTGCGGCAAACCTGGCCACGGCATCGGCTGCCTGCGCACGGCGCAGTGCAACCAGGGCAATGCCGGCCAGCGCCAGAGTCGCCGGGACCGCGAGGGCAAGGTTGATTTCCATTTGGCGTAGCCAGGACGCGGCGACCGCCGACGCCGGAACCGAGGCGAATACATAAACCGGCAAGGTCGGCAGGCGGCGATAGGACACCAGTCGATCAAAATTGTCCTGGGCTGACGTGATGCGCTGGTAACCCTGTTCGGGCGAGGCCTGAAGCTGCGCTGCGAAGGCCGGCTGAATATGCCAGCCTTCGTCCGGCACAGGCTCCGGCTGACGGGCCAACAGCGTGCCATCGGCTCTTGTGATGCCGACGTGAAATCCCTTCCAGGGTGCTTCGGTGGCGCGGGTACGAACCCAGTAGTCGGCAAAATAGCCAGGCTCGACCATGATCACGATCGCGCCGTTGAAGCCGTCGCCTGCCCTGCGCGCGCGCGTGACGGCAAAGAACAGCCGTGGTCCTTGCAGGCGGCCGGCCAGCAGGCTGCTGACATAGATGCCCGGAAAACCTGCCTTCAGTACAGCGAAGTAATCACGATCGGCCAGGCTGGCCGCGTGTGTCGCCGGAAAGCCCCGTGCAGCAAGCAATGGATGTCCGTCACGACTGAGCACCGCGACGTCGCGGACCTGCGGCAGGTCGTGGATGATGTCGGCGAGCCGGTCGTGCAGGTCTGCTTCGTGGGCAAGGATCTCGCGATCGGTCAGGCCGCGCAGCACTTCATCAATTTCTCCCAACAGCAACTGGTGGGTTTCGAACACCTTGGCGGCATGCTCGAACACGACATCGGTCGTGTGGGTGACGCGATCACGCGCTGCGGCCGATTCGGCGCGATAGGCCAGGACTGCAGCGCCGATGAATACAAGCAGGGGAATGATTGCCGAGGCGGCAAGCAGTATCTGCAGTGTCGTGACGGGGCTCCAGGATCGATACCGCGGCATCCCCGAAACGCCCTTTCACTTAGGCAGCACTGTCTCTGGATGAGCGCCAGGAGTATGGGCCGGAATTCTTTGCATCGAATTCACAACACCGTAAGTGACAGACGTACCGTCCCAGGCTGTGGCAATCGAGCACATTGCTGCCCCGTTGCTGCCACACGAACGCGCGATCACTCACGTCAGAGAGAGAACCTAACGGGTGGTCGGATGCGCTTTCTCAGGGTGTATGGACGTGTACTCGGTTTCTTGGGTCGCGATCTGCGGATCGCGGCACTGTTGACCGGGGCGAATGTGGTGGTGGCTGCGCTGCAGTTCCTCGATCCGGTCCTGTTCGGCCGGGTGGTCAATTTGCTGTGGCAGTCGGACCACGCGGCAGCGGGATCGCTCCTGACGCAGGGCGTAGGGCTGCTCGCGGTCTGGGCCTCGGTCGGCATTGCCGGGATCGTGAGCAATATCGTGGTCTCGGTGCAGACCGAGCGTTTGGCACATCGCAATCGCCTGAAGGCGATGGGACGTTATTTCAGCCACGTCCTGACATTGCCGCCGTCATTCCACGGCGATACGCACTCCGGGCGGCTGATCAAGACGATGCTGTCCGGCTCCGACGGGCTGTTCGCCACCTGGCTGGTGTTCTTCCGCGACCAGCTTGCGACGCTGATCTCCGCGCTGGTTCTCCTGCCGCTCACGCTGCTGCTGAACTGGCGGCTGTCGCTCACCCTCATTGGCCTGGTGTGCGTGTTCGTCACCGTGACCGCCTACGTGATCCGCAGGACGGAGGCGGGCCAGCGTCAGGTCGAAAACTGCAACTCCGCGCTGGCAGGCACCGCACAGGATGCGCTGGCCAATGTGATGGTGGTGCAGGCATTCACCCGGCCGGCGGCCGAGGTGCGAATCTTCGGCGACATCGCGGAGCAGTTGATCCGGCAACAGTTTCCGGTGCTGAACTGGTGGGCCCTCGTCAACGTATTGACCCGCGGCGCGAGCACACTGGCCGTGATCACCATCGTCGCGATCGGTGCCTGGCTGCACGCGCACGGCCAGGCCGGTATCGGTGAAATTGTCAGCTTCATGGGCTTTGCCATGCTGCTGATTGGGCGGCTGGAGAGCGCTGTCTCGTTCGTCGCCAACCTGTTCTACAAGCTGCCGGCGGTGGAGGAATTCTTCGCCATCCTGGATGCCAAGAGCTCGGTGCCGGAGCGTCCGGACGCCCGCACGTTATGGGCGCCGCGCGGCGAGGTGGTGTTCGATGACGTGTCGTTCGCCTATCCCGGCGCGCAGTCAGTGCTGCGCGACGTCGCCTTCACCGCCAAGCCGGGCAGCTCGATTGCCCTGGTCGGCCATACCGGCGCCGGCAAGTCCACCGTCATGGCACTGCTGCAGCGGCTATGGGATCCCGACACCGGCCGCATCACGATCGACGGGCAGGATCTCCGCGAGGTCAGCCTGGAAAGCCTGCGCGCCGCGATCGGCGTGGTGTTCCAGGAGAGCCTGCTGTTCAATCGCTCGATCCGCGACAATCTGCGCATCGGCCTGCCGGACGCCACCGACGAGCAGATCGAGCAGGCCTGCTGCATGGCGGACGCGCATGAGTTCATCGTCCGCCAGCCGCAGGGCTACGATACGCTGATCGGCGAGCGCGGAGTCTCGCTGTCCGGTGGCCAGCGGCAGCGCCTGGCGATTGCCCGGGCACTGCTCAAGGATCCGCCGATCCTCATTCTCGACGAAGCGACCAGCGCGCTCGATGCGGCAACCGAGGCGCGCGTCGGTGCGGCGCTGAAGCGGCTGATGGCGGGACGCACGACGTTCACCATTGCGCACCGCCTGTCCACCGTGCGGGACGCCGACGAGATCCTGATGTTCGACCAGGGGCGCATCGTGGAGCGCGGCAGCTTTGCCGAGTTGCTTGCCCGTCGTGGCCGGTTTGCCGAACTGGTGGCGACCCAGCTTGCGCCGGCGGCACCCGAACTGGCGGCTGGATGATCAGGCATTCGCGAAACAAGCAGCTGTGACAAGGTGAATCGCTCAGGACACGCTACTTCTGCAGTCCCTGTAGAAGCGGAAATCGATCATGTTGAGATTGGCGTTGTTTTTCCTGGTCGTGTCTCTGATTGCAGCTTTGTTTGGCTTCGGCGGCATCTCGGCCGCGGCTGCCGACATCGCCCGCATCCTGTTCTTCGTGGCTATCGTCATCTTCCTCGTGCTGCTGGTCGCAGGACTGATGGCAGGCAGCACATTGTTCTGAAGCCAGGGCGCCCTCCACCAGCACGCCTCACTCGCGCGTGCGGGTGGTGGACCGGCAATCCCGCAAGCCACGCTGCCGGAGTGGTGGGCCGGGACCAGGTGCGTCTCGCGCCTCGCCGTACAGGGCGCCCGGCGCCGTCTGATAGCGGCTCGGTGACGTTCCCGGTATGCGGCGGAATTGAAGAATCTTGACTCGCCTGCGGCCAACTCGGAATGGCCAGGACAAGCCGGTCCTCGAGCCGTCCGGCCGCGATCGCCGACGACGCTGTTTGCCCAACGCTGCGTCGAAGTCCCCTTTCGCAGCCCAGGGTTCGACGCGGTGGCAATCCGGCTGTCGGTCCATCGAACTGCACTCCGTAACGGACCAGCGATCACATTCTTCCTCCGCTGGGCACATGGCGGTTCGTCTCGCCACCGGCAAAGTTTTGTGCACTGCACTGCTAACATTTGCATACGGGCTCGCCGCGCGCGCATGATCCGCAGCGATGAAGCGCCGAGCGGGCTCACGATCCGGCCCGGCCTGCTGATGTGACATCCCGGATCATGGTCCGCCTGGCAACAGCCAAGGAGAAGGCCATGACGACTGTTGCCGCAATCCTCAAGCACAAGGGCTACCAGGTCACCACGATCGACCCCACGGTGACGATTGCGCATGTGGTTGACGTGCTGGCACAGCACCGGATCGGCGCTGTGCTGGTGATGGATGGCGCCGAGCAGCTGCTCGGAATCGTCAGCGAACGCGACATCGTGCGCTGCATGGCGGCGAACGGCGCACGCACGCTGGAGATGACTGCGGGTCAGTTGATGACCCGGGCGCTACAGTTCGCGCATCCCGAGACGACCGTCGCGGAAGCGATGCAGATGATGACGGTCGGCCGTTTTCGTCACATGCCGGTGATGGATCGCACAGCGCTGGTCGGTCTGATCAGTATCGGCGACGTGGTGAAAGCCCGCATCATGGAACAGGAAGACGAGGTGGACAGCCTGAAGGCGTATGTTTCGGGCTCGGTCTGATCGCCTCGACTTACGGCTTGCCGCTCCACGGCGGCGGGCCGAGGTTGACGTCGTGCGGGCTGGTGACCGCGCCCGTGGTGGCGCCGGCGGCGCCGCCGACCAGGCCACCGACCAGCATACCTGGCGGGCCGCCGATCACGCCGACCGCGGCGCCGGTGGCGGCCCCTGCCGCGGCACCGCCCTGAGCGCGTTCAGGCTGGTCGTAGCCGCACCCTGACAACAGGCTGACGCCGGCCAGGGCCGCGAGTGCGACGACGGTTCGCATGGTTGCAGATCCTTCGCTGTTTTTCGTCCGATAGAACGCGACAACGCCGATTCTGTGACAATCCCAATGATGTGAAGCAGCACGCTTTACCGTGTGTTCATCCGCGCATGCGATGATTGCCGTTTGCGCGAGGGTCCTTTCGATTGGCCATCACCGACCGACGCGAGATCGAATTTGACCTGATTGCGGTGAAGCTGGCGCTCGAGTCGTCGCCGCGCGCGGCCCAGGCCTTCGGCCTGCCGCCGCTGACCCCGCGCGATGTGCGGTGCGACGCGGCGGCGGGCAATGTCGAGGTGATCTACGGCGAGCTCACCTCGGCTCGGGTGTTCGCGCTGCGGGCCGAGGCGCTGGGTGCCATCCTGATCTCGTACTGCAATCGCGCCGGGATGCCGATGCCGCGCGCCGCCGACAAGGCCGTGCGGATCGAGCGCGCGCATGTCGTGGTGGTCTTCACCCTGCGGCTCGATGGCGCGCCGCAACCGGAGCTGCCTGAAGGCCCGATCGCCCATGCGCCCGAAGCAGTACGCGCATGGTCGTGGATCGAGCCGGCGCGCTGACCACCCCTGTGGCTTTGCGTCAGTGGCTGACCGTCAGTGCAGTCCACATCCCGGCCTTGTAGTGGTTCGGCTGGTTGCAGATCAGCAGGTAGTTGCCTGGAGCGAGGGTCAGCGTCAGCGCGCCGGATTTTCCCGGCGGCAGGTCCGACACCTCGCCGAGGTCGCTGATCCGTTTCTCGATCACCCGGCCGGTCTTTTCATCATAGGGCAGCTTCGCCCCGTTCGCCGGCGCGCGCGCGACGATCACCTCGTGCACCAGGCCTTGCGACTGGTTGGTGGCATGGATCGTCACGCGGCCCGGCTTCACGCTGTCAGGGGTCGCGGTCATCTTCATCCCCTCGAGGTTGCCGCCGGAACTGGCATCCTGAAGGGTGACGTTCACCGTCGTGTCGGCGCGGGCGAGCGGCGAACCGGCAATCGACGCCAGGATGGCGCCGGCAGCCAGCGATAATTTTGCTGCGTAATGCAATCGATCCTCCCTGGCTCAGCCGGCGCGTTCGGTGCGCCGCCTGATGGCGGCGGCCCGTGCCAGCACGTTTTGCGCCCGCTGCACGACCGGCACGTCGATCATAGCACCCTCGAACTGCACTGCACCGAGGCCTTGGGCGAAGGCTGCATCATAGGCGGCGACCATGCGTTCGGCACGCTCGACTTCCGCCGCTGTCGGGGAAAATTCCTCGTTCAGCACCGGAACCTGCAGCGGATGGATGGCGCTCGCGCCGGCAAAGCCGAGACGCTTCGACCGGCGGATGATGGCGCGGAACGCCTCCTGGTCGCGGAAGTCCGCGATCGAGCCGACAAATCCCATCGGCAGGATGCCTGCCGCACGCGCCGCGAACAGCGTGTGCTGCTTGGGATACAGCAGCCCGTCCGGATCAGGCAGCATGCCGACATCCGCGGTGAAGTCCTCGGTGCCGAGGCTGAGTGCCACGACGCGCGGATGCGACCTGGCGATAGCCTCGATGCGGAAGAAGCCTGCGGCGGTTTCCACCAGCACGACGAACTGGATTTTCCCAGCCGGCAGTCCGCGTTCCGCTTCCAGTTCCGCGACGATTTCCGCGCAGGCGTGCACGTGTTCCGGGCTGTCCACCTTGGTGAGCATCAGCGCGGCGACGCCGGGGATCACCGCGGCTTCCAGGTCGCGCACGAGAAGGCGCCACGGGCGGTTCACCCGCACCAGCACATCGGCGCCATTGCGCGACACCTGTGGGATCGCATCGGCGATCAGTGTGCGGGCGTGGTCCTTCTGCGACGGTGCGACGGCATCCTCGAGGTCGAGGATGATGCCATCGGCCCCGCGATCCGCGCCGGTGCGCACGAATTTCTCCGCAGTGACCGGGACGAACAGGAGAGAGCGCCAGGCGGGCAGGTCATCACGCATAGTTGGAGTTCCCCTTGTCATTGTGCGGAGCGTAGCGCCGGGCTGACGTGGCGAGAAGTGCAGGATCAACTGTCATTGCGAGCGACGTAGCGACGCAGCAATCTCCCGCCGATGAGCGCGCCGACTTGTTGCTTGCGGGGCATAGTCGAACAGATCACGCAGCTCAGGATTCATCGCATCGGGCAAACCTGGCGAAGATTTCTCGCGGTGTTCAAAGGTCCTGCGGACCAGGTCGCCTGTCACGCCGGTGAACAGCGCCGTGTGATGACGGTTGGTCAGGATCTGGACGAACTAGCGGTGCGCCACGGGCAGGAGATTGCCGCGTCGCTGCGCTTCTCGCAATGACAGTACGGGGCAGTTCCGCTCCTCACGATGGCTACCTGCGCTTCACACCACCTTCACCACCCCATCCGCCGCCAACCCCGCAATCCGCTCAGTCGTGTAGCCGATCTCCTGCAGCACCTCGCGGGTGTGCTGCCCCAGCGATGGTGCCGGATGGCGTAGCTTCCCCGGGGTCCCGGATAGCCGCGGAATCACGTTGTGCATCAGCACCGACCCGGCCTCCTCGTCCGGCGCCTCGACAATGATGCCGCGCGCCTGCACGTGCTCGTCCGCAATCAATTGGTCTATCTCGTACACCGGGTTGGCAGTGACCTCCGCCGCCTGGAACACCGCCATGTTCTCATCCAGCGTGCGCGCCGCGATGAATTCCGCCACCGCGCCATCGCACTCGTCGATATGCCGCACGCGATCCGTGTTGGTACGAAACCGCGGGTCGTCGATCATCTCCGGCTTGCCGATGGCGCGGAACACCCGCTCGGCCATCGCCTGGATCGATGCGGAGATCGCGATGTACCGCCCATCCTGCGTCGCGTAGACGTTGCGCGGCGATGTGGTCA
This sequence comes from Acetobacteraceae bacterium, assembly GCA_036265005.1. Taxonomy (GTDB): domain Bacteria; phylum Pseudomonadota; class Alphaproteobacteria; order Acetobacterales; family Acetobacteraceae; genus JAMXLO01. The sequence goes on from DATAPW010000265.1 coordinate 9,303, forward strand.
GCGACCGGCTGCCGGTGCGCTGCGGCTTCTCGCCCGATACGCGATAGCTCGCAGCCTCCGGTCCAAGGATCGAAATGATCGGATCGAGCAGCGGCAGGTCGATCACCTGGCCCTTGCCGCCGCTCTCCGCCACCCGCAAAGCGATCATCACCGCATACGCGCCATACAGGCCGGCAACCATGTCGGCCAACGCCAATGGCGGCAGCACCGGCGGCCTGTCGCCGAAGCCGTTCTTCGCGGCGAAGCCCGACATCGCTTCCACCAGCGTGCCGAAGCCCGGACGGTCGCGGTACGGTCCGTCCTGGCCGAAGCCGGTGATGCGCACGATGATCAACTTCGGATTGCGTTCGTACAGCGTCGTGGGACCGAAACCCATCTCCTCGAGCGTGCCGGGCCGATAGTTCTCGATCAGTACGTGGCTGCGCTCGAGCAGGTCCATCAGCGCATCGCGGCCGGCCTGCGGACGCAGGTTCAGCGCGAGGCTCTTCTTGTTCCGCGCATAGACCTTCCAATGCAGGCTCAGCCCCTTGACGCGCCACGCACGCAACGGATCGCCGACCCGCGGGTCCTCGATCTTGATCACCTCCGCGCCCTGGTCGGCCAGTTGCAGGCTCAGCATGTTGCCGGCGACCAGGCGCGAGAGATCGACGACGCGGATGCCGTCCAGCGGCGCGGCAGCGTTCGGTTCGAAGTCGATGCGTGGGATCATTGCTTGCCCTTCAGGATGCGGTAATCTGGGTCTAGACGCTGGTGGCCCGCAAGGGCTTAAACGGGAAAGCGAAAAGCTGCTGCCCCCGCAACTGTGCGCGGCGAGCCGGGTTCCAGCGTGCCATTGCTGCGAGGCGAGAAGGCGGAACCAGGTACCGACCCGCGAGCCAGGAGACCGGCCGGTGTCGAGACTGCGCGCGCGCGGCCGGCGGGGTGTACCGGTGCAGCGGGGGGTAAACCCGCAGGCGGGCTGTCGACACACTGTCGATGGAGGACCCGCATGTGGAGGTTCCAGTTCAAAGACGATAGGGCAGCGGCGCCCGATTTATTCGCCGCCTCGGCGCCCAGGATCGTTGCAGCATTGGCGACGGGGATCGTCGCGGGATCCACTTTGAGTACCGCCCTCGCCGCCGACACCGACACACCGACCCGCGAAATCGTCGTCACCGCTACCCGCGTGCCGACGCCGGTGGTGGACATCCCCGCCGGCGTCTCGGTCATCGACCGCAAGACCATCGAGGACCGCGACTATACCACGCTCACCCAGGCACTCTCGGCCATCCCCGGCGTGCGCGTCAGCCAGTCCGGCGGTCCAGGCGGCAACGCGAGCGTATTCGTCCGTGGCAACAACTCCAATGCGGTACTGGTGCTGCGCGACGGCATGCCGCTGAACGACGCCTCCGACTCCTCCGGCGCATTCAACTTCGGCGTCGACACCCTCGCTGATGTCGAGCGCATCGAGGTCATCCGCGGGCCGATGGCGGCATTGTATGGCTCCGGCGCGATTGGCGGCGTGATCAACCTGATCTCGCGCCAGGGCCATGAACCGGGCATCCACGTTACCGGCGATCTCTCCGGCGGCTATCCAAAACAGGTGCTGGGCAACGTCAACGCATCCGGCATCCAAGGTCCGCTGGATTATTCCGCCACCTTCGAATCACAGTCCGAGCAGGGCTACGACACCACGCCGCAACGCGAGAGCATCTACACCGGCGTGCCCGACGGATTCCGCGCCCTGGTCGGCACGCTCAACCTGGGCTACACGCCGATCGACGGCACGCGGCTGTCGCTGTTCCTGCGCGCACGGCAGGCCTGGTACGGGTTCAACGCACTCGGCGCCCCCACCTTCGATGACAGCAATTCCACCGGCCAGGACTATTCGCTGCTGGGCCGCGTCGGTGTCGCGTCGAAGCTGTTCGGCGGCACCTACGAGACCAGCGTGTATCTCGGCCGCCTGCAGAACGACAGGCAGTACACCGAGACACTCAATCCGCTCGATCCCAACCAGGCCAGCAACGACTCGCGCTACCATTCGTACCGCACCGATCTGCAGTGGAACAACACGGTGCACCTCAGCGACCTGATGAACATGCCGATGCTGTCGGCAACCGATCTCACCTTCGGCTACGAGCACACCGCCGACAACATCAATGTGAAAGTGAACTCGGCGTCCGGCGGGTTTCCGTTCATGCAGGGCGCCAGAGCCAGCATGACCGACAACGCGCTCTATGCCGGATTGCAGACCACCTTGTGGCAACGCCTGAGCCTGACCGGACAGGTGCGCCAGGACTGGGTTGACGCCAACTCGCCGTTCACCTGGCGTCTCGGTGCGGTGCTGGACGTGCCGGAGGTCGCGACGCGCTTCAAGGCGGCGTATGGCACGGCGTTCCGCGCGCCGTCGCTGTTCGATCGCTTCGGCATCGACTCATTCGGCTACATCGGCAATCCGAACCTGAAAGCGGAAAGTGCGCAGGGCTGGGAGGCCGGCTTCATCACCACGCTGAGCGCCTTCGGCCACAGCGATGCCATCAGCTTCGGCGCGACCTACTTCAACGAGCAGGTGCAGGACCTGATCGTCGCACAATTCGTACCGGTGGATACCGCGGTGAACATCGGCTCCGCGCATATCCAGGGCGTCGAGACACAACTCAACCTGCGGCCCGCCGGCTGGCTGCTCCTGCAGGCCACCTACACGTTCACCGATGCACAGAATGCCGACCTCGGCTCGCGCCTGTTGCGCCGGCCGCAGAATACCGCTTCGTTCAATGCGACGATTACACCGCTGCCCGGCCTGACCATAGCACCCGAATTGCTGCTCACCGGCGCGTTCCAGGATTTCCTGGTGGATGATGGCGGGACCGCCACCAGCACGATCGTGTCATCGCCACACGGGCTAATCGCCAACCTGACCATCACCTACGACGTGGCGCCGCACGTGCAACTCTACGCCAACGGCCTCAACCTGTTCAATTCCCGCTTCGAACCGGTGAATGGTTACCAGACGCCGGGCCCATCTTTCCTTGCCGGCGTACGCGTCAGATTGTAAGGCGGCATGGCGCAACCATGTGAAGCCGTTGCACCAAACCGTGATTCCCCCTGCCTTCGATCTGCCACGCAGAACCTGAACTCTGTTCGACGATTGCTTCAACATTCGAGGGTCATCATGCGCGGAATTCTGCTCTGGGCGGTCGGCATACCGATTCCCGTCATCATTTTGCTCTATCTCTTCCACGTGATCTGATTGCTGCGGCCATGGCGGCGGGTAACGCGGACGATGGCTCCGGCGTCACCCGCCGCCATGTTGTGCGGCTTGCGATGGCGAGTTGGGTCGTCGCCATCCCATTGCCGTCGGCCATCGCTCATGGCGTCGTGGCGCCGGTTGCGCAGCTATTCGGCCAGGATCTTGGCGGCATGGCTGCGTCGCTGCTCGCGCAATGGATCAGCGAATCGCGGCAGGCAATCCTGGCCGCCGGCACCCAGCCGGTACCGCCGCACATCATCCAGGGGCTGTCCGGCTATTTCCCGCCCGCATTGCTACAGTCCGTGCGCTATCACAGCGGCGGCAACACGGAACTGACGCTGCCCGGGCTGGCGTTTCAGTATGGCGATGCCGCGGCCATCACACTGGTCGATGTGGTGGTCTTCCACAACGATGCCGATGCGCAGGTGGACCTGAAACTATGGGCGCATGAGTTGACGCACGTCATGCAGTACCGTCGTTGGGGCATCGACGGTTTTGCTGCCCGCTACATCGCCGACAGCAACGCGGTCGAACGTGAGGCCTACGGCAATGCGGATCGCTTCGTGGCCTGGCGGACCAGCGAACGGCGATAGGACAGCGAGGCGAGGGCCTACCAATCGCCGGCAGCAGCCGGGATGCCGGCCCGATGCTCGCCCGCGCGAGCATGATGACGAAGACCCAGGAGTGGACACGGAAAGCCTGATATTGCAGCCTCCCTGATCGAACCCGCCGACACCGGTCACAACAAGCGGCGCACGACAGAGCAGGGAAGAGTCCATCATGTTCGCATGGTTCTCCGATCTCACCTTCCGCGAACGCCGCACCATGCTCGCCTGCTTCGGCGGCTGGTCGCTCGACGCGCTCGATGTGCAGATCTTCTCCTTCGTCATCCCGAGCCTGCTCGCGCTATGGCATATCTCCACCGCACAGGCCGGAGAACTTGGCACCATCACGCTGCTGGTATCGGCGTTCGGCGGTTGGCTCGCCGGCGCGCTGTCGGATCGCTGGGGCCGCGTCCGCGTGTTGCAGATTACCATCGTGTGGTACGCCTTCTTCACCTTCCTGTGCGGCTTCGCGCAGGACTTCACGCAGCTGTTCATTTTCCGTGCGCTGCAAGGCCTGGGCTTCGGCGGCGAGTGGGCTGCCGGCGCCGTGCTGATGGGCGAGGTGATCCAGGATCGCTATCGCGGCCGAGCGGTCGGGATGGTGCAGACCGGTTGGTCGATCGGCTGGGGCGCCGCGGCGCTGCTCTATACCCTGCTGATTGCCGTGCTGCCGGAGGAATACGCCTGGCGCACATTGTTCTGGATCGGGCTGGCGCCTGCCGCACTGGTGTTCTGGATTCGCCGCTTCATCCAGGAGCCGGAGATCCGCCGCAATCGCGAGGCGCCCGCCGGCATCATGCATATCTTCTCGGTGCTGAAGCCGCCCTATCTCCCCACCACGTGGCGCGTCGTCATGATGGTTGCCGGTGCGCAGGGCGGCGGCTACGCGCTGGGTGTCTGGCTGCCGACCTACCTGAAGACGGTGCGCGGCATTTCCGCCGTCGGGACCGGTGGCTACACGCTCGTGCTGATCCTCGGCGCGTTCTTCGGGTTCATAACCGGCGCCTACCTTGCCGATGGAATCGGCCGCAAGAGCACGTTCATGGTGTCCGCGATCGCGTCGATCGTCTTGACGCTGGTCTACCTGTTCGCGCCACTCAGCAATGAGTGGTTCCTGCCGGTCGGCTTCGTACTGGGGTATGTCTCGCTGATCATGTTCTCGCCGATGGGCTCGTTCATGACCGAACTGTATCCGACCGCCGTGCGCGGCGCCGGGCAGGGTTTCTGCTACAATGCCGGGCGCGGCATCGGCGCGCTGTTCCCGGCTCTGGTGGGATTCCTCGCCACCAGGCTCGGCCTGACGATTGCCATCGCATCCTTCAGCATCGCGGCCTACGGGATCATGATCGTGGCCCTGCTGATGCTGCCGGAGACACGTGGTCGTTCGCTGCTCAGCCTGGAGCAGCCGGCCGGGGAATAGATCCGCGGCGCCGACGGCAAATGCATTAACCTCGACTTCAGAGCTTTCACCCACAGTGCCGCGATCCAGACGGAAAGCGGCCCATGCTGTCCCGCTTCGCAAGACTTGCCGCACTGATCGGCCATGCACGTGCCCGGTATATGCTGGTGACGTGCGGGCTGCTGATCGGCGCCGTGCTTGCGGTCGGTGTCATGGCACTCAGCCTGAAGCTGCGAAGCGAACACAGCGTACAGGCACAGCAGGTGTTGAAGAACCTCGCGCTGGTCCTGTCGGACGAGATAGATCGCCGGTTCCAGGCAATCGAACTGGTCCAGCTTGGCCTGATCGAGCAAATGCGGGCACAGGGTATCGTCACCCCCGAGATGTTCGACTGGCAGATGGGAGCCCCCGGGGCGCACCGGGATCTGGCCGTTCGCATCGTCGGCCTGCCGTATATCGACAACCTGTCGCTGTTGGACCGCCGCGGCCGGATGGTGAACATGTCGCGTTCCTGGCCACCGCCGGTCATCGATGCGTCGGACAGTGACTTCGTCCAGGCTCTCAGCACTGATCCGGCAACCAGCGCGTTCATCAGTCCGCCGCGGAAGAGCCTGGTCAGCGGCCAGGATGTGATGCTGTTCTCACGGCGATTCACCGGCCCGGACGGCCAGCTCATCGGGTTCGTCGTCAGTGCCGTGCGCCTGTCCTATTTCGAGGAGGCATTCGCCAGGATCGCCGGCGACGGTGACAGCTCGTACTCGCTGCTGCGTCGCGACGGCGTGTTGCTGGCCCGCATCCCTCACGCCGATCCGGGCAGCGCCACGGCCCTTGGCGAATCCGAAGCGGCGCACATCCAGGCCGCACTGGACGGTGGCATCATCGAACGGCGCAGCATGTTCGACGCCCAATGGCGCCTGATCGCACCCCACACCGTGGCGCATTTTCCACTGATGATCATCGTGACGAAGACCGTCCGCGCAGTCTCGGCCGGGTGGCGGCAGGACACCGTCTGGATGGCCGGTGCGACCGTGCTGATGGAACTGATCATTGCCGCTATCGTCATTCTCGCGATGCGGCATCTGCGCAGTTACGAATGGGCCCAGGCAGCCGGTGCCCGGATGGCCTCGGCGGAGGCGGCACGGGTGCGCGCCGAAGCAGAGCTCACCGTCGCGCAGGAACACGAACGGGCAGCGCGTGCATTGCAGACCCAGAGCCAGCGCTTCGACATGGCGTTGAATCACATGTTGCAGGGCCTGATGATGTTCGACGAAACCGGCCAACTGCTGGTGGTCAACCGACGCTTCCACCAGATGTTTGGCCTGCCGCCCGACACGCTCATCCCCGGCATGAACTATGCCGATGTCACGGACCGCATCGTCGTCTTAGGCGATATCAGCGAAGCTGACATGAGCAGCTACCGCAGTCGCCGGGTGGACATGATCAGCCGGAATGAGCGGGCCATCCAGACGTGGGAAGTGTCTGACGGGCGCGCCTATACGGTGACGCATCAGGCGATGGAGGGTGGCTGGCTGAGCACCTACGAGGACATCACCGGACGCCGCCAGGCCGAGGCCAGGATGGCACATCTGGCGCGTCATGACGTCCTGACCGACCTGCCCAACCGCGTACAGTTCCATGAAGAGCTCGAAGCCACGCTTGCGCATGCGCATCGCGGACAGCTGCTGGCGCTGCTGTGCCTGGATCTCGACCAGTTCAAGGCGGTCAACGACACGCTCGGGCACCCGATCGGCGACAGCCTGTTGCAGGCCGTTGCCGACAGGCTGTCGCACGAGACGCGAACCACCGATGTGGTCGCCCGGCTTGGCGGCGACGAGTTCGCCATCATCCAGGCGCCGATCGACAAGGTGACCGAAGCGACGGGATTCGCCTCGAGGCTGATCGAACTGCTCAACGCGCCATTCGATATTGATGGCCACCAGATCGTGATCGGCACCAGCATCGGCATCGCCTTCGCGCCACTGGATGGCACGGATCCTGACCAACTGCTGAAGTGCGCCGATCTTGCGCTATATCGCGCCAAGATGGATGGCCGCGGCGTCTATCGGCTGTTCCAGTCGGAGATGGACGCCCAGATGCAGGCTCGCCGCATGTTGGAGCTCGACCTCCGCCAGGCGGTGCGCAGCGGCGAGCTCGAATTGTTCTACCAGCCATTCGTCGATCTTCATGCCAGCGCAGTGACCGGCTTCGAAGCGCTGCTGCGCTGGCGGCATCCGGAACGTGGCCTGGTCCCCCCAGGCGATTTCATACCGCTTGCCGAGGAGATCGGCCTCATCGTGCCCATCGGTGAATGGGTGCTGCTGCAGGCCTGTCGCTATATGGCGTCCTGCCCGGGCGAAATGCGGATCGCAGTCAACCTCTCGCCGGCGCAGTTCAAGAGCCGGAACCTCGTGGCCGCCGTCGCCCACGCGTTGCACGAGGCCGGACTGGCACCCGAGCGACTGGAATTGGAGATCACCGAAACCGTGATGCTGCAGGATACCGAGGCGACGTTGACGACTTTACACCAGCTACGTGGTCTCGGTGCCCGCATCGCGATGGACGATTTCGGCACCGGCTATTCTTCTCTGAGTTATTTGCGACGCTTCCCGTTCGACCGCATCAAGATCGACCAGTCCTTCGTGCGCGATATCTGCACCAAGCAGGACAGCGGCGCGATCGTCCGCGCGGTGGCGGGGCTGAGCAACGAACTTGGCATGGCGACCACAGCGGAGGGCGTCGAAACAATGGCACAGCTCGAGGCTGTCACGATGGCCGGTTGCACCGAAGTTCAGGGCTATCTGTTCAGCCCGGCGGTGCCGGCTGCCGGCGTGGCGGACATGCTGCGTGCGGTCGAGGCGACACTGAATCTGCAGCTTGTGTCCGAGCCTGTCAGCTAGAGCAGCGGTGATTGCCGATCCTCATGGCGGCGCCTGCTCGCGCAAGCGTGCGGCGAAACATTCCCTGATCTCCCAAATTCCGTCATGAATGACACTATCTTGCATTCGGCAAGATAAGGAGCCACGGCAATGGCAAGTTTCACCGAAGAAGCCGCGAACCGGGCAGAAGATGCAACCGCACAGATCGCCAGGTTGCGCGCCCAGGTCGAGACGCTGATGAAGGACCGGGTCACGCCAGCGGTGGCCGATGCGGCCGGGCGTGCCGAGTCTGCCGTGTACGCCGCGTCAGACAAGGTGCGTGAGCAGGCCGAGACGGTATCCAGCAAGGTGCGCGAGCAACCGCTGCTGGCCATCCTGATCGCCGCGGCGGTCGGCTTCGTCGTCGGCCGCACGACGCGCTGACCGATGCGAACCCTCCGCCTGGCGCGCATTGCCGCGGAGGCGGAGGGTTTACGCCTTCGCCATCGGGCGCAGCGATTGGCGACCCGGATGGCATGCGCCATCGTCGCCACCGGATTCCTCCTGGCCGCCCTGATGTTTGTCCACATCGCGGTGTGGTTCTGGCTAAGGCTGTACTGGGACCGCCCGTACGTGGCACTGATCGTCGCCGGTGGCGATGTTGTCCTGGCGATCGTGCTTGGGCTGGTGGCTGCGCGGTCATCGCCCAGCCGCGTCGAACTGGAGGCCTTGGCGGTGCGCCGGCGCGCGCTCGAGAATGCCGCCGGAACGCTGGCATTCTCGGCAATCGCAATGCAGCTTCTGCGCCTGCTCACCAGCCTGGTATCGCGTCGGCGGTCGCGTAGCTAGCGGCCCGGTGAATTCGCCGAGGGCCGTCGGTCGTAGGACGGAAAAGCGCAGCGCATTCCGCCACCCGGTACGAAATGCGCTGCGCTTTTCCGCCCCGGAGCCGTTGTTACCGGGTCAGCGGATTTAGCGCATCCGCTCCCAGATCCCGGTCTCTTCGTCCAGCCGATCCTGCTCCAGCCCACGAAAATCGCCGCGCGACACGATGCCGATCACCACGCCTTCCTCGACCACCGGCACGTGGCGAAATCCGCCGTCGCGCATCAGGCGCAGCGCGTGGATGGCCGAGTGGCGCGGCGGCAGGTGGTGCGGCTCCCTGGTCATGACCTGCCGGAGCAGCGTCGCCCTGGCGTCCTTGCCCTGCGCCAGCACGCGCACCGCGTCGCGACCGGTGAATATGCCGACCAGCTGGCCCTTCGCATCGGTCACCAGCACAGCGCCGATCTTGCGCTTGTGCATGTGGGAACAGGCTTCCTGCACCGTTGCCGTCGGCGGCAGGGTAAACGGCTGCTGGTTGCGGATGATCTCCGCCATATCGCGATTCATGATGCATCCTCCGGCTTGATCGCCAGTCAACGGTTAACGTGGCATGAAGATCCCGCGTTGCCATTGATTGAGATCAAGCCACGCAACGGCGCTGACCCACCACGGAACGGGAGAGACCACGCATGAATGCCGAGCAACTCCGCACCCTGCAGGCGCCGCTGAAGCAGCGCTATCGCGACACGCCCGATGCGGCGCGCGTCCCGGCGCGGGCCGAAGCGCGCCTCGACACCGACGATGTGGCCTGCGCCGTGCCGTCCTGGCGCGGCGAGACAACTGCCGGCCTGCACAAGGCGACCGGCGGTTCCGGCGAGCTGGCCTGCTCGGCCGACATGCTGTTGGAGGCGGTGGTCGCCTGCGCCGGCGTCACCCTGCGCGCGGTGGCAACCGCCATGGGCGTGACGGTCCGCAGCGGACGGGTGATCGCGGAAGGCACCTGGGATGCCCGTGGCACGCTTGGCATCGACCGCACCGTGCCGGTCGGCCTGACCGATATCTCCCTGCGCTTCGAGGTGGACAGCGACGCCGACCCGGCGAAGCTGGAGCGCATGATCCAGACGACCGAGCGCTATTGCGTCATCCTGCAGACCCTGCGGAATTCGCCCCGAATAACAGTCGGCTGAACCCTGACCGGGTGCCGGCGCGGCAACTTGCGCTTGGCGTGCGGCAGGCTCATATCCTGCCGCACGCCGCCGTCGTTCCGATCCTCTCCCCAATTCGACAGGGCTGCCCTGGCTGCCAGGAGGGATCGGCTCCGGCCGTGAAAGGATTATCGATGACCCCTCAGTTTCTCCGCGCGGAGGCAGCGCGGTTCCGTGAAATGGCCGAAGTGACCGAGCGCGAAGCGTCGAAGCAGCGGCTGCTGGCGATGGCCGACGATTACGACGCCAAGGCCAGGGTCGCCGCCGAGACACAGCCGCCCGAGCCGGAACGCGACCCGGAACCCGAACCGGTTGCCGAGGCGGCTGCGGAGGTCAGCGAAGTCGCCAAGAAGCGTCCGAGTGACCGCAGGCTCAGGCTGAACCCGCGCTGATGGGCGGTTCATCCGCCGATGGGTTGAGCGCAACGATACCCACCGCCTGATCCAGTCGACGCCCATCACTCCATAACGATCCGCGGCCCGCTGCTGCGGACCACGGCCGCACCCGTCACCTTGTCCCACACGCGCGCGGCGAGCGCGGCGAAGGCTTTCGCCCCCTCGCTGTCCGGCGCGGCGGCGGCGATCGGCGTGCCGGCATCCGATGCGGTGCGGATATCCAGCAGCAGCGGCACCTCGCCGAGGAACTCGGTGCCCAGCCGCGCCGCCTCGGTGCGTGCGCCGCCATGGCCGAATATCTCGGCGCGATGGCCGCACGCCGGGCAGCAGAAGAAGCTCATGTTCTCCACCAGGCCCAGCACCGGCACGCGGGTCCGTTCGAACATCCGCACACCGCGGCGGGCATCGATCAGCGCGATGTCCTGCGGAGTGGAGACGATCACCGCCCCGGTCAGCGCCACCCGCTGCGCCATGGTGAGCTGCGCGTCGCCGGTGCCGGGCGGCATGTCCACCACCAGGATGTCCAGCGCGCCCCACTCCACCTGGCCCATCATCTGCTCCAGCGCGCCCATCACCATCGGGCCGCGCCAGATCATCGGCGTCTCCTCGTCCACCAGGAAGCCGATCGACATGCAGGACAGGCCCCAGGCCTGGAGCGGGATCATCTTCTCCTTGCGGACCTCGGGCTTGCGCGACAGCCCCAGCATGCGCGGCAGGCTGGGACCATAGATGTCGGCGTCCAGCAGTCCGGTCCGATGCCCCTGGCGCGCCAGCGACACCGCCAGGTTGACCGCGACGGTGGATTTTCCCACGCCGCCCTTGCCCGACGCCACCGCGACGATAGCCTTAACCTCCGGCAGCAGCAGCGGCGGCTTCTGGCCGTGTCCCTGTCCGTGGCCGGGTCCATGCGCATGGCCGTGCCCCCCGTCGGCAGGTGGTGCGGCCTGCGCGGGCGCCTTGTGTGCGGTCAGCACCGCGCTGGCATTGGTGATGCCGGGCTGGCGCGACAGCAGTGCCTCCACCGAGCGGCGCACCGGCTCCATCGCCTCGGCATGGGCCCGGTCGGTGAGCAGCGCCACCTGCACCAGGTTGCCGCGCAGTTCGATGCTTTCTACCAGCCCGGCGGTGACGATGTCCTTGCCGGACGCCGGATCGGCGATCGATCGCAATGCCTCGCGCAGGGCTTCGGCCGTCGGCGCGCCGGGAGTGTCCTTCGTCATTCGCTTGCAAACCTTCTGCCGTCGGTCGATAAGCAGGCCGCCGTGATGCCGCCCGTTGCGTGGATATGGCGCATGGCGTCCAATCCGCCAACGCCCCGGCCGGGCCGGAACGCGCGCAGCGAGACCACACAGGAAGTCCTCATGTCCTCGAACAATGGTGGCCCGAGCCCGTGGGGGTCCCCCGGTGGTAGCTCTGGCGGCGGCGGCGGCGGCAATAGCGGGCAACGGCCACCCGGCGGCGGCGGTCCCTGGGGTGGCGGTCCTGGCGGACCGGGTGGTCCGTTCGGCGGACGCCCGGGCGGACCCGGCGGGATGGGCCCCCTGCCCGACATCGATCAGCTGATTGCCAGGTTGCAGGCCTACATCCGCTCGCTGCTCGGCGGCACCGGGCCGCGAGGGCGGTTCACCGGTGGCCGCGGCCTTGCCATGATTGCCATCGGCGTCGTCGTGCTGTGGTTCGCCAGCGGCTTCTATCGCGTCCAGCCCGACGAACTCGGCGTGGTGCTGCGTTTCGGGGCATACAGCTACCGGACCGGTCCCGGCCTGAACTGGCATTGGCCATGGCCGATCGAGCACGTCGAAACGCCCGCGGTCACCCGCATCAATCGTATCGAGATCGGCTACCGCTCGGTCGGCGGCGCACAGATCGAGTCGGGCAACCAGGTCGGCCGCAACGTGCTGGAAGAGAGCCTGATGCTCACCGGCGACGAGAACATCATCGACGTCGATTTCGCGGTGTTCTGGAAAATCAACGATCCGGTCGCCTACCTGTTCAATACGCGGAATCCGCCGCTGATCGTCAAGGCAGTGGCGGAGAGCGTGATGCGCGAGGTGATCGGCCGCACACCGATCCAGCCGGCATTGACCGAGTTGCGGGCGCAGATCGAAACCGACGTGCTGCGCCAGACCCAGCAGATCCTCGACAACTACAAGGCGGGCGTCGAGATCACCCAGGTGCAGCTGCAAAAGGTCGATCCGCCGGCCGAGGTGGTGGAAAGCTTCCTGGATGTGCAGCGCGCCAACACCGACGCCGAACGACTGCGCAACGAGGCTGAGGCCTACCACAACGACATCGTGCCGCGCGCGCGTGGCGATGCTGCCCGCATCGTGGCGGAGGGCCAGGGGTCCCGGCAGGCCTCCATCGCCCAGGCCGTGGGACAGACGCAGCGCTTCCTGTCGGTGCTGGCGGCCTATCAGACAGCGAAGGACGTCACCCTGCAGCGCATGTATCTCGAGACCATGCAGGATATCCTCACGCATTCATCGTCACTGGTGGTGGACGACAAGCTGAAGAGCCTGGTGCCCTTCCTGCCGCTCAACCTGCCGAACCCGACACAACCGAAACCCACCGGCTCGGCGAACGCGCCGACATCGACCGCCGCCTCCCCGGGAGCATCGCAGGCGACCCCGGGAGCACTCCGATGAGCCGCCTCTCAATCGGCGTCATCGCCGCTCTGGTCGTGCTGTTCGTCCTGGTGGAAGCCTCGCTGTTCACCGTCAACCAGACCGAGCAGGTGCTGATCACGCAGTTCGGCCAGCCGGTCCGCGTGATCGCCGAACCGGGACTGCACGCCAAGACCCCGTTCGTCCAGACTGTGATCCAGTTCGACAAGCGCCTGCTCAACCTGGAACTGCCGGGCGAGCAGGTGATCCTTGGCGACCAGCGGCGGCTGGTGGTGGACAGCTTCACGCTGTTCCGCATCACCGACCCGCTGCTGTACTATCAGTCGGTCGGCACGGTGGAGGACGGCATCCGCGGCCGGCTCAACTCCATCGTCTCCGCGTCGCTGCGCCGGGTACTCGCCAACAACAAGCTGCTTGATGTGCTGTCGGCCAGGCGCGACCAGATCATGGCGACCATCCGCGACCAGGTGAACGTCGAAATGAAGGGTTTCGGCGTGTCGATCGAGGATGTGCGCATCCGTCGCGCCGACCTGCCCGACGAGAACACCAAGGCGATCCTGGCGCGCATGCAGTCCGAACGGCAGCGTGTCGCGGCCCAGGCGCGCGCGGAAGGGGCGGAAGCAGCGGCACGCATCCGGGCAGATGCCGAACGCGAACGAACCGTGCTGCTGGCCGAGGCGCGCGCGACCGCGGACCGGCTGCGCGGCGAGGGTGAGGCCGAGGCCACCCGCACATATGCCAAGGCGTACGGCCAGGACGCGAGCTTCTACTCCATCTGGAGGACCCTGCAAGCCTACCGGGAGGCGTTCGAAACCGGTAACTCTCGCTTAGTTCTGACCCCGGACAATGATTTCCTGCGCTATCTTCAGGCGTTGCCGACACCGGCGGGGCAATAAGTGCAGTTGCCAGCCGCCGCGCGCCGGACCATATGCGGCCAATCTCCAGGGAAAGCCCGACCATGCGTTTGATCCGTAGCCGATCTGCCCGTGCTGCCACGATTGCCCTCGCGGCCGCGTTCGCCGTACCGCTCGCCAGCGGCGTTCCCAGTGCGCCGGCCTTTGCCAGGAGCGCTCCGGACAGCTTCGCGGATCTGGCGGCGAAACTGCTGCCGGCAGTGGTGAACATTTCGTCCACCCAGTCCGTGCAGGCACGCGCCGGCGCCCCAGGCGCCGGCCCGGAGGTGCCGCTGTTTCCGCCCGGCTCGCCGTTCGAACAGTTCTTCAAAGACTTCCTCAACCGCAACCGTCCCGGCGGCAAGGGCGGCGAGGCACAGCCGCAGCAGCCCGAGCGGCGTATGCAGAGCCTCGGCTCCGGCTTCATCATCGACCCGTCCGGCCTCGTGGTCACCAACAACCACGTCATCGACGGCGCCGATGAGATCACCGTGACCCTGCAGGACAATACCTCGCTGAAGGCCAAGGTGCTGGGCCGCGACGAGACCGGCGACATCGCCTTGTTGCAGGTGAAACCGGACAAGCCGCTGACCGCGGTGAACTTCGGCGATTCGGACGCCTCGCGGGTCGGCGACTGGGTGCTGGCGATCGGCAACCCGTTCGGCCTCGGCGGCACGGTCACCGCCGGCATCGTCTCGGCGCGCGGCCGCGACATCCGTCAGGGACCGTACGACGACTTCATCCAGACCGACGCGGCGATCAACCGCGGCAACTCCGGCGGTCCGCTGTTCAACATGGACGGCCAGGTGATCGGCATGAACACGGCGATCTATTCGCCGTCGGGCGGCTCGATCGGCATCGGCTTCTCGATCCCGGCCAACATGGTCAAGGCCGTCGTCGCGCAGCTCAAGGATTTCGGCCATCCGCGCCGCGGCTGGCTCGGCGTGCGCATCCAGCAGGTGACGCCCGACATCGCCGAAAGCCTCGGCCTGAAGGATGCCACCGGCGCGATGGTGGCCGGCGTGAACGACGAGGGGCCGGCCGACAAGGCGAAGATCCACAACGGCGACATCATCCTGAAGTTCAACAACCAGGACGTGAAGGAGATGCGCTCGCTGCCGCGCATCGTCGCGGATTCCGAAGTGGGCAAGTCGGTGCCGGTGGTTCTATGGCGCGACGGCAAGGAAGTGACGGTGCAGGCCGTGCTGGCGGAAAAGCCCGACGACACGCAGGTCGCTGCGGCGACCGGAACGGACAAGACACCGGCGGAGAAACCGACCGAGATTTCTGGCCTCGGGCTGAAGCTGGCGCCGATCACCCAGGAGATGAAGGACAAGTTCTCGCTGGGTACCGACCAGAAGGGCGTGGTGATCACCGATGTATCGCCGAACAGCTCCGCCGCCGAACGTGGCCTGAAGGCAGGCGACGTCATCGTCGAGGTGCAGCAAGGCGAGGTGACGACACCCGCCGACGTGCAGCAGAAGGTGGACAGCGTGCGCAAAGAGAGCCGCAAGTCCGTGCTGATGCTGATCCAGCGCCAGGACGGCCTGCAATGGGTGCCGCTGTCGCTGTCCGGCGACAAGGACAAGCAGCCGGGATAGCAGCAGCTCGCGGATAGCGGCGGCGGAATGCTCTGCGCTTTTCCTCCCTACAGGCCTAAGTGCCGGCTCCGTAGGGCGGAAAAGCGTAGAGCATTTCGCCGCTCGCCTCCGCCCGCCACGCCCGCACCCACTCGCCCAGCCGCCGCCCGCCATCCTTCGGCGGGACATCGACCGCGTGCCAGGCCAGATACGCGCCGCCTGCCGCGCCGATCAGCAACACGCCATCCATCGCCTTCGACCGGCGCAACGCCTCGAGCGCCTGCAACGGCGTCTGCACGATCGGTCCGGCGACATTCAACGACGTGTTCACCGATGCCTCGACGCCACAGCGCCGTCCCATCGCCCTGAGGTAGGCGTGGGTGAACGGATCGGCGTCCTCGCGCACGATCTGGATGCGGCTGGTGCCGTCGCGGTGCACCACCGCGGGGATGTGCCGCCTGGTATCCGGTCGCGGCCGCACGGTCAGCACCATGTAGTTGTAAGCGTTGTAGTCGTCGTCCGACGCACCATCCTGCAATTCGAACCAGCGCTGCGCGGCCTCCAAGGTCAGCATCGGCGCCAGCGGCCGGAACGGTTCGCGGAATTTCACCAGCCGGTTGATGGTTTCCAGGGTGCGCGGATTGCAGGGATTGGCCAGGATCGAACGGTGTCCCAGCGCGCGCGGCCCGGTCTCGGCGACGCCCTGAAACAGTCCCACCACACCGTCGCGCGCGACGCATGACGCCAGCAGATCGGCGATGCGATCGCGGCCCACGCGATCGGAGGCATCGCCGAGTTTCTCCCAGCCGACCTCCTGCGACATGCGCAACGCCGCTTCGATCTCTCCGTCGGTTGGAGCAACGCCACAGTAGAACGCGTGGCGCAACGTGCCACCCAATGGCGCGCCGTGCCGCATCGCGAAATGGTACGCCGCACCGATGGCGACGCCGGGATCACCGGGTATCGGCGGCACCCAGACATGCAGGCCGGGGAAATGGTCCATCAGCCGCATGTTGGCGATCGCGTTGAGCGCCGTGCCGCCGGTCAGCACCAGTTGCGTGCTGCCGGTGGTGCGCATCTGGTGACCGATGATGTGGAACAGCGCATCCTCGAACACCAGTTGCGTGGCCGCCGCCTTGTCGAACCGCTCCGGCGCATCGACCGTCACGCTGCCGGTATCGACACGCATGACCGCGTCGGGATTCCACATCGCCTGGAGTGGAATCGGCGGGCCGAGGATGTCGTGCAGCTTCGGCGTATACGGCTTCACCTGCAGGCTGCGCGGCCAATTGGCCAGCGCACGGTTGAGCCGCACCGTGCCATCGTTGGTGAAATGGAACAGCTCCCGGAGCTGGCGATAATACGGATTGGTGAGGCGCTCGCTGTCGCCCCATGCGGCGGAGCCCATGTAGCGACCCTCGCTGCTGAGCATCGTCCAGCCGCCCTGGGTCGAGCTGATCATGCTGTAGAAGCCGCCGAGCGAATCAAAAATGTCGCGATTGCGGTAGGTCAGCGTGACCGCGTCGCCCTGTGCCAGATACAGCGAGATCGCGCCATCGTCGCCGATGCCATCAAGCACGCTGATCATCACCGGCTCGTCGCTGCCGGCAAACGGCGATACCGCGTAGGAAAAATACGCGTGGTTGTCATGGTGGCGCATGCCGATAATGGGCATCGGCCGATCCAGCTCGAACTGCTTGCCCAAGCGCAGCGGCGCCTTGAACGCGCGGGCTATGTGGCTGGCATTCATGGCGGCGGAATTGGCCGGATCGAGAAACACCCGACTGGCCGGCAATTCCTCGGCGGCACTGCGCAGCAATGTCGCGGCGAGCGTGATGTAGTCCCAACTGGCGATACACGCGTGGATCTCCCCGGCATCGACGCCGAGGTTCTCCATCATCGCCTGCATCGCGTACAGGCTCTGTTCGGGGTAGGTGGTGCAGTGCCTGACGCCGCTGTAGCGCTCCTCCTCGTTGTTGCAGAGCAGCCTGATCCCATCGGCGCGCGAGGCCTCGACCAGCGCGACCCCGCTGTTGTGACCTGCAGGTCCGATGCCGGCGACATAGACCCGCTCGCCGCGTCGCAGCTTCTCCGCGAATGCCGCCCCGCGTTCGCGCGCGTAGGCGCTGTCCGGTGCATGGAACGCCCGGCGTGCGGCGTACCACGTCAGCAACGGCCGGCTGACCCTCTCGGCAAGCGCGCCAAGCCGCGGGTGGGTTGCGCCGTAGCGGCCGAAGCTGGGCATCAGCCGACGATATCCTCCCGCCGGTAACCCTGGGCGAACAGCAGCGCCCGCAACTCCGCATGATCCACGCGCGCCCGGGCTGCCGCAGCGACGATCGGCTTGGCGCGAAACGCCACACCGAGACCCGCAGCGCGCAGCATGTCCAGGTCGTTGGCGCCATCGCCGACCGCCAGCGTTGCCGCCATCGGCAACCCGCGTTCCGCCGCCAGCCGCGTCAGCGTGTCGAGCTTGGTATCGCGATCGAGGATCGGTTCGGCGACGAGCCCGGTCAGGACGGTGCCATCGTCCAGCAGCACGTTGGCACGATGCATGTCGAACCCCACCAGCGCGGCGACACGGCTGGTGAAGAACGTGAAGCCACCCGACACCAGCGCGGCATAGGCGCCGTGCGCGCGCATCGTGGCGACCAGTTCGCCGGCCCCCGGAGTGAGGCGTACGCGTTGCCAGGTCTGCTCCAGTGCCTCGACCGACAGCCCGCGCAGCATCGCCACGCGCTCGCGCAATGCCGATTTGAAGTCCAGTTCACCGTTCATCGCGCGCGCCGTGATGGCAGCGATACGCTGCTTCAGGCCGGCGAAGTCGGCGAGTTCATCCAGCGTTTCACCGGTCACGATCGTGCTGTCCATGTCGGCAACCAGCAGGCGCTTGCGGCGGTTCTCGGTCGTGGTGGCGATGGCGTCGATCGGCGCGTCCCCGAGAGCCGCGCGCACCGCATCCAGGTCGGCGGCATCGGCTAGCATCAGGTCCACCGCCTCGCCGGGTGACAGCGTGACAGGTTCGCCGCCGCCGGCCGCCTCCCTTGCGCGGGCGACGATTGCCGGTGTCAGCGACGTCGCCGCGCGATCAGCAACGAGGGTCAGGATCTGCGCCATGCTTCGACATTGTGTGGCATCCGGTCGTTGCCGGTGCAAGCATGAACCGGGCACCAAGCCTGCCAGCGCGCTGTAACCTGTTGGATGCACGGACCCTGGCAGTATCCGGTCGGATTGGCACCAGCCCACAGGAGGCGTCCGATGCTGGTAGTGACGAGCGAACAGGTGGCCGGCCAACGCGTGCGGCAAACGCTGGGGCAGTGCTTCGGCATCGTGGTGCGCAGCCGCGGCCTGGGCGGCAACATCATGGCCGGCCTGCGCAGCATCGTGGGCGGCGAGATCCACGAATATACCCAGATGCTGGAGGAGGCGCGCCGCCATGCGGTGGACCGCCTGGTCGAGAACGCCACGCTGATGGGCGCCAACGCCATCATCATGATGCGCTTCGATTCCGCCGAGATCGGCCAGACGATGAGTGAAATCGTCGCCTACGGCACCGCGGTCGTGCTGGAGCCGGTGGCAGGCTGATGCTGCGCAAGGCGCTGCTCGGCTTCGGCGCGCTGCTGGTTGTCGCCGGCACCGTTGCGGCGCTGGCGAGCCGTTCGTTCGCCGGCCTGCCGCCCGCTGCTGTCGGCGCGGTCCTGGTAGCGGCGATCCTGCTTGAGCGCCGGCGCTACAAGCGGATCGAGGATCGGGTGCCCGGCCCGGACTGGCAACCGACCGGAGAACGGTTCGCGGATCCCGTCAGCGGTGTCCTGGTGGCGGTGTACCACCAGCCGCTGACGGGGAAACGCGCCTATGTCCGCATCGGTGCCACCTGACGCGCGCTGGATTACGGCGACAGCGCGAACGCGCGATCCGCCACGGCGTTGTAGCCGAGATAGCTGCCCCATCCGTCGGTCGCCATCTCGTACACCTCCAGGTGCTCGCTGAACGCCGCCATGACGCAGGGCGGCTTGCCGATGCAGGACGCCGGCAGGTTGCGTGACATCATGTCGCTGACGGTGTCGCTGATGCTGAAGCTGCCGACGCCGCCCGACTGGCTGAAGATGTTGCTCACGCTGCGGTAGACGTTGATCGTGTAGGTGGCGAAGCCGTGCGGGTGATACGCCACGTACGGCATCGTCACGCTGTCGCCGGCGGCGTAGGTCACCACGCCGCAACACGGATCGGCGGCACCGCCCGACGGCGCGGTGGTGGGTGCGCCGATGCTCGCCCAGCAATGGTTGTTGTCGACATGCAGGGTCAGCACCACGGAGTTTGCCACCACGAGGAAACCGCCGCCCGGCTGGGCAATGGTCGCGGCGTTGACCGTGTTGATCGTGCCGCTCAGGCTGACATTGTCGGGCACCACGTATTTGATGTTCTTCGCGGTGATGTCGATCTCGTTGCCTGCCACGTCGAACAGGCGCAGTTCGATCTGGTACAGCCCGCTGCCATCGGTCGTGCCGGGCACCACGCTGCCATCCGCATTGAACGCCAGCCCATGCGAGACCTGCGTGCTGTCGAGTTCGCCGTTCTCGGTATCCAGCACGGCGTTGGCGACGGTCCATTGCCCGACCGGCGGCACCGCTGGTGGAATTTCGTACAGCTGGAGCGTCTTGCCGCCGACGACCATTGGATTGGGACCGAGCCGGTAGGGCGAGATCACCAGGTCGGTGCCGACCATGTGGGCGTAGTGCCGGTTCACCTCGGCATTGAACGGCGTGAAGGTGCCGGACGAGCCGGCACGCCAGCTTAGCTGGTAGTACTGCACGCCGAGTGAAGCGCGCAGGCTGTTGTCGAAATCCAGGCGCGGCCGCAGCGTTCCGCCCCATGGCGCACCGCTGGTCAGCAGCCCCCAGTTCGCATTCGTCGCACCGGACGCGCCGCCGCCATAGATCGCCTTCAGCGAGGTGTTGCCGATCGCGGTGAACAGCACCCAGTTGTCGGGACCGACCACGGGCGGACAGGGCAGACAGGTGATCGCGAACGGCGATGTGGAGTAGAGCGTCACCTCGGTGCCGCAGACATAGTTCCACCAGGTGTGGCAGTAGATCGGCGTCGGGCCGTAGATCTCGACCTCGAAGAAGCCGAAGATCCTTTGATATGCCCGGAAATAGAGGTCGGGCGCGTCGTGGTTGTTGCAGCCCTGGAAGAACACTGTCTGGAAGTGGCCGCAGGCATCGGTCCAGCACTCGCCCACCTTCTCGATCAGCACGAACTCCGGATAGAAGAAGCAGATCAGCGGCCGGACGATATCGGGGTAGTTCAGCAGTGTCTGGATGAACTGCTGGCGATTGCCGAGCTGCGCCATCAGGCGCAGCGGATGGTCGGCGCCAAGCTGGGCGAGTGCCGCATTGACCTCGGGGCTGGCCTGCGCCGCAGCGGTCGGCATCGGCAGTGTGGCCATGGCGGCGCGATTGGCGAACGGCGCCGGATCAGGGATCGGGATCGGCTGCTGCACCGCAAGCGCCAGCACAAGGTTCTTCAAATGGTCGATCGCGGAGTTCGGCAGGCGTGGAAGGATGATCCAGATCGGATCGACCTCATAGATATCGACGCGCGCCTGGCACACCGGGTAATCGACGAACACGCCGCCGGTGGCGTGGCGCTTCAACAGCGTGCCGCGCACGAAGCAGAAACGGAACCAGCAGAACCAGATCGGCTGGTAGACGACAAAACGCACGGGAGACACTTCCGACATCTCGGCATCGAGGCGGATGTGCTGCTCCTGCGCTCCGCGGCGAACCAGGTCGACAACGCCCGGTGTCTGATCCTTCGGCGTTGCCGGGCCGATGACAATACGGATGTCGAGTGGTGTGCGGGGCGCCGGTACCGGGACGACGGCCTCACCATTGGCATTGAGTTCGGCGGAGCCAAGCAGCCGCCCTTCGCGGGTGAACGCGTAAGCCATGACCTGCCCAGGCGGCTTGTCGGCGCTCCAGTCATGCAGCGTCGCAAGAATCCTGATGTGAATGGCACGCTCGTTCACTGCGCCGGACATGGCGACTCCTCCCCTTTACTTAACAATGCTTCACGTCGGCGAAATACTTCGCCGATTCATTGTGACTTTGTTTGTTGATCAGCCCGCGCGACGAACGCTAAGACGAATGTGTGGCGGACCGCAACAAAACGCTGAATACCGGGAGTGTCCGAGCGCACAAGTTTCCGTGATTAGAGGAATAAAGCAAGAAATACATCGGGATATCGGGCTCAACATGACTTTTTGGCGTATCGGCCTGCTTCATTAATTAGAAACAATTCAATAGAACTTCCTGCGTTACGCTAACAATATATCGACGTTTTGCAAATGTTACGTATGACGAATGCAGAGCGTTACAACCGCGTTATCCATCGTCGGGTCGTCTTATACCACCGCTCGTTGATAGCGACTCATCGATCCCACTGTCATGGCCGGGCGTGGCCGGGCCATCCACGTCTTCCTCGTCTGCGTCGGCAAAAAGACGTGGGCGGCCGGGCCAAGCCCGGCCATGACAGTCGGCGCAACGCATAAAGTCATCATCAATGAGCTTTGGTATTACGCACAGCGCAGCCGAGGACGCTGCAACTTCCTGCACGCGCCGCTACCATCGGGATCGCCATGACACAGCGCGCCCTCATCGTCGCCGGCCCGACCGCCAGCGGCAAATCCGCACTCGCTTTGGAGCTGGCCGAACGGCTGGGCGGCACGATCATCAATGCCGACGCCATGCAGGTCTACCGCGAACTGCGCGTGCTTACCGCGCGGCCGACCAGGGAGGACGAGGCACGCGTGCCGCACCGCCTGTATGGCGAGCGGCCGGCAGCGGAGCCTGGCAGCGTCGCATGGTGGCGGGAGGCGGCGCTGGCGGAAATGGCGGCGGCACGGGAAGCCGGGCGGCTGCCGATCCTGACCGGCGGCAGCGGCCTGTACTTCGCATCGCTGACCGAGGGCCTGGCGGACATCCCGGATCCCGGCCCTGCCGCAAGGGCCGAAGCGCGCTCGCTGCTCAAGGAGATCGGGCCGGCCGCCCTGCACGCCCGCCTCGCCGCCGAGGACCCGGCGACCGCAGCCCGGTTGCGGTCGACCGACAGCCAGCGCATCGCCAGGGCGTGGGAGGTTTGGCGCGGCACCGGCAGAGGCCTGGCCGACTGGCAGGCCACCTCGGCGACGCCGGCACCCTGGCGGTTCGCCGCCATCCTGCTCGACCCGCCGCGCACCGACCTGCGGGCCGCCATCACGGCACGCTTCGCCGCCATGCTGCAGGACGGGGCATTGGACGAGGTGCGGGCCCTGCTGGCGCTCCACCTCGATCCGGCGTTGCCGGCGATGCGCGCGCATGGCGTGCCGGAACTTGCCGCCCACCTGCGGGGCGAGATCACACTTGAGGAAGCCGGACGGCGCATCGAACTGGCCACCGGCCAGTACACCAAGCGCCAGGCGACCTGGTTCCGCCATCACAGACTGGCTGACCCGGCATACTCGCATATGATCCATGCGCGAATCACGGGTCTGGAGCAATTTTCGGAAAGTATTATCCCCCAATCCTGGGAATTTATTGAAAGCATGGCTTGACGCACCGCACCATGCGGCCTATCGCTGCGCCCCCGCGATACACCGGAGCACGACCCATGTCGGCAGAACCCAACCAGTCGGGAGCAGAAGTCCTCCTCCGCGCCCTCAAGGACCAGGGCGTCGAGGTCATCTTCGGATACCCTGGCGGCGCGGTACTGCCGATCTACGATGCGTTGTTCAAGCAGAACGCCATCCGTCACATCCTGGTGCGCCAGGAAGGCGGCGCGGTGCATGCCGCCGAGGGCTATGCCCGCTCCACCGGCAAGGTCGGCGTGGTGCTGGTGACCTCCGGCCCCGGCGCGACCAATGCGGTCACCGGACTGTGCGACGCGCTGATGGATTCCATCCCCGTGGTCTGCCTGACCGGCCAGGTGCCGACCCACCTGATCGGCAACGACGCCTTCCAGGAGGCGGACACCACCGGCATCACCCGACCGGCCACCAAGCACAACTACCTGGTGAAGCGCGCCGAAGACCTGGCGCGGGTGGTGCACGAGGCGTTCTACGTGGCGCGTTCCGGCCGTCCCGGCCCGGTGGTGATCGACCTGCCGAAGGACATCGTGATCGGCCCGGCGCCCTATGCACCACCCGCCGCGGCGCATCCGAGTTACCGGCCGCAGACCGAGCCCGACCATGGCCAGATCGCCAAGGCGATCGCGCTGCTGAAGGCGGCGAAGCGGCCAATGGTCTACACCGGCGGCGGCGTCATCAATGCAGGACCGGCGGCATCGGCAGCGCTGACGAAATTCGTCCGCATGACCGGCTTCCCGATCACCAACACGCTGATGGGCCTCGGCGCCTATCCGGCCGGCGATCCGCAGTTCCTCGGCATGCTGGGCATGCACGGCACGTACGAGGCCAACCTGGCGATGCACGGCTGCGACGTGCTGCTGAACATCGGCGCCCGGTTCGACGACAGGGTAACCGGGCGGTTGAACGCATTCAGCCAGGGATCGAAGAAGATCCACGCCGACATCGACTCATCCAGCATCAACAAGAACGTCCCGGTGGATGTCCCGATCGTCGGTGATGCCGGCCGCACTCTGGCTGCGCTGATCGCCGCCTGGGAAGCCGACGACGCCAGCCTGGACACCCAGGCGCTGGCCGCGTGGTGGCGGCAGATCGACGCCTGGCGCGGCAAGCAAAGCCTGAGGTTCACCCAGGACATGTCGCCTGGCGCGATCATCAAGCCGCAATACGCCATCCAGCGGCTGTACGAACTGACCCGCGCGGTGAAGCAGGACATCTTCATCACCACCGAGGTCGGCCAGCACCAGATGTGGGCCGCGCAGCACTTCCACTTCGAGAAGCCGAACCACTGGATGACCAGCGGCGGTCTCGGCACCATGGGCTACGGCCTGCCGGCGGCGATGGGCGTACAGGTGGCACATCCCGACGCGCTGGTGATCGACATCGCCGGGGAGGCCAGCGTGCTGATGAACATCCAGGAGATGGGCACGCTGTCGCAGTACCGCCTGCCGGTGAAGGTGTTCATCCTGAACAACGAGTACATGGGAATGGTGCGCCAGTGGCAGGAACTGCTGCATGGCGGGCGCTATTCCGAAAGCTACTCCGCGGCGCTGCCGGACTTCGTCAAACTGGCCGACAGCTTCCATGCGGTAGGCCTGCGCGCCGATCGCGTCGAGCAGGTGGACGATGTCATTCGGGAAATGCTGGCGACCGACCGCGCGGTCATCGCCGACATCCGGGTGGACCCCAAGGAGAACTGCTTCCCGATGATCCCGAGCGGTGCCGCGCACAACGAGATGATCCTCGGCCCCGAGCACGAGGACGAAGCCGCCGGCATCACCGACGAAGGGTTGGTATTGGTCTGACCCTGTTCGCCTGCCCTTGACTGTGATGGCCGGGCTTGGACCGGCCACCCACGTTTTTCCTGTCCCGCGGGAACCACCGCTCATGCCCGATACCACAATGCGCAGCGCGACGATTTCAGTCCTGGTGGATAACGAATCCGGCGTATTGGCGCGCGTCATCGGCCTGTTCTCCGGCCGCGGCTACAACATCGACAGCCTCACCGTAGCGCCGGTGGAAAGCGAGGGCGGCCGCTCGCGCATCAACGTGGTGACCTCGGGCACCGAGATGGTGATCGAGCAGATCAAGGCGCAGCTCGACCGGCTGGTGCCGGTGCATCGCGTCGCCGACCTGACCCGCGAGGGCCCGCACATCGCGCGCGAAATGGCACTGATCAAGGTGGTCAGCACCGGCGAGAAGCGCGTCGAGGCGTTGCGCATCGCCGATGCGTTTCGCGCGCGGGTGATCGACGCCACGCATGAGAGCTTCGTCTTCGAACTGACCGGTGCCACCGACAAGCTCGACGCGTTCATCGACCTGATGCGGCATCTCGGCCTGGCCGAGGTGTCGCGCAGCGGCGTGGCGGCAATGGCGCGCGGCGTACGAACGATCTAGGGTTCGCCTCGGTCATCATTCAATCGTGGGAGATCGCCATCATGTCCGGTTCCATCGTGCCGCCACCGCCACGATCGAGCGAAACGCCAGGCCGCTACCTGATCGTGCAGCCGGCGGGAGCTGGACTGACGATGATGGTCGACACGGTCACCGGCAAAAGCTGGTTCCGTATCGCCGCAGGAACCGACCACTACGCCTGGCGCCCGATGAAATTTGAACCCTCGGCCGCAGAAGGCCCGAGATAGCAGGAGCAAGAGACCGATGCGCGTTTACTACGACCGCGACGCCGATGTGAACCTGATCAAGGGGAAGCGTGTCGCCATCATCGGCTATGGCAGCCAAGGCCATGCCCACGCCAACAACCTGAAGGAGAGCGGCGTCAAGGAGATCGCCGTCGGCCTGCGGCCTGGCTCCGCCGGCGTGGCGAAGGCAGAAGCCGCGGGGCTGAAGGTGATGGACCCGGCCGACTGCGCGAAGTGGGCCAACGTCGTGATGGTGCTGACGCCCGACGAAGGCCAGGGCGACCTGTATCGCGAGAAGCTAGGCCCGAACATGAAGAACGGCGCCGCCCTCGCGTTCGCGCACGGGCTGAACGTGCATTTCAACCTGCTCGATCCGCGCCCCGACATCGACGTGTTCATGATCGCGCCGAAGGGTCCCGGCCATACCGTGCGCAGCGAGTACCAGCGCGGCGGCGGCGTGCCCTGCCTCGTGGCGGTGGCACAGAACCCGTCGGGCAATGCGATGGAGGTCGCACTGTCGTACGCCAGCGCGATCGGCGGCGGCCGCGCCGGCATCATCGAAACGACGTTCAAGGAGGAATGCGAGACCGACCTGTTCGGCGAGCAGACCGTGCTGTGCGGCGGCCTCGTCGAACTGATGAAGGCCGGCTACGAAACGCTGGTGGAAGCCGGCTACGCCCCCGAGATGGCGTATTTCGAATGCGTCCACGAGGTGAAGCTGATCGTCGACCTGGTGTACGAGGGCGGCATCGCCAACATGAACTACTCGGTGAGCAACACGGCGGAGTACGGCGAATACGTTTCCGGCCCGCGCATCGTGAACAGCGAAACAAAGGCGGAGATGAAGCGCGTGCTGGACGACATCCAATCCGGCCGCTTCGCGCGCGACTGGATGCTGGAGAACAAGGTGAACCAGAGCAGCTTCAAGGCGATGCGCCGGCGGCTGGCGGAACACCCGATCGAGCAGGTCGGCGAAAAGCTGCGCGCGATGATGCCGTGGATCGCCAAGAATGCGCTGGTGGACAAGTCGCGGAACTGACGGCGGCATCTGGTTGTCGCGTCATCAGACCATATTCGTCATGGCCGGTAGAAGCCCGGCCATGACGACCGGCGCGGCCCCGACACCATGATTGCATCATCATGTTGACGGGATACACCTGCGACGGCACCACACTGCAGCGACACAACGAACCGTCCGATGCCGTGCTGCGTGATGCGGTCTGGGTCGATCTGCTCAGCGCCACCGAGGACGAACGCCAAAGGGTCGCCGCTGCGACCGGCCTTCACATCCCCACGGAAGCCGAACTGAGCGAGATCGAGAGCTCCAGCCGATTGTCCGTGGCAGATGGCGTGCTGACGCTCAGCATGCCGCTGGTCAGTCGT
Organism: Acetobacteraceae bacterium; assembly: GCA_036265005.1. Lineage (GTDB taxonomy): Bacteria > Pseudomonadota > Alphaproteobacteria > Acetobacterales > Acetobacteraceae > JAMXLO01. Next base: position 36,559 of record DATAPW010000265.1, read on the forward strand.
CTGGACGGCGAACCGCGACCGGTTCCCGGCGGCTTCGTGTTGTCGCGGGAGCGGCTGATCAACATCCGCTTCGCCGCCAGCCGGGTGTTCGACACCTTCGCCGAACGCGAGATGCAGGCCGGCTCGCCGGACCGGACGGGTGCGCATATCTTCGTCGGGCTGCTGGAGGCCATCGTTGATCGCCACGCCGATGCGCTCGAGGAGATCCGCAACGACCTCGATGCGATCTCGCACCGCATCTTCCGCGATGGCATCGACGCGGGCGGCGGCAAGCGGGAGGACCGTCTGCTGCGGGAGACCCTGGCATCGATCGGTCGCACGGGTGACGTGATCTCGTTCATCCGCGACAGCCAGGTGGGCGCTGCACGGATCGTTCCCTATGTGCTGAGCACTGCGGCCGACTGGCTGCCGCAGGACCTGAAGCCGCGGCTCGACACGCTGCGCCAGGATGTCGCGTCGCTCAACGACTTCGACACGCACCTCAACGACAAGGTGCAGTTCCTGCTGGATGCGACACTGGGGTTCATCAACATTGCCCAGAACAATGTGATGAAGGTGCTGACGGTCGCCTCGGTGGTCGGCATCCCGCCGGTGCTGGTTGCCGGCATCTACGGCATGAACTTCAAGTCAATGCCGGAATACGACTGGAGCTGGGGCTATGCCTACGGCCTGGCCTTGATCGTGGTCACGGGGCTCGTGCCGCTGGCCATTTTCCGCTGGCGCAACTGGATCTGATGGAGCCTGCGATGCAGCGCATGGAGGTTCGCGAGGCCGACATCACGAGGCTGGCAGTGGATGCGATCGTGAATGCGGCGAACCAGACGCTGCTGGGCGGCGGCGGTGTCGACGGCGCGATCCACCGAGCGGCCGGCCCCGAGTTGCTGGAAGAATGCCGCACGCTGGGCGGCTGTCCGACCGGGCAGGCGAAGCTCACGCGCGGTTACCGGTTGCCGGCGAAATTCGTGATCCATGCCGTGGGACCGCGCTATCGCGACGGCGCGCACGGCGAACCGGCGCTGCTGGCAAGCTGTTATGCGGAGAGCATGAAGCTGGCGATGGCGAACGGCGTGCGGTCGATCGCGTTTCCGGCGATCAGTTGCGGGATCTACGGCTATCCGATCCCTGAGGCGGCGCGCATCGCGGTGGGGGCGGTGGCGGCGTTCCTGGCGAAGGAGGCGTCGGTCGAGCAGGTGGTTTTCGCGTGCTTCGGCGAGGAGGTGCTGGGCGCCTACCAGGCGGCGCTGGAGGCTCTTTAGGCCCCTCCCAAGCCCTCAGTAAATCGTCGCCTTCAGCCGTTCCGGATACGCCTTGTCGTACTCCACGCCACCGACCTTGCCGGACGTGATGTCCGCCAGGATCGTCCCGGTACTTGGCAGGCTGCGCCGCTCGACATGCTTCGCCGGGTTCCACAGGTCCGACCGCACCAATGCCTTCGGGCATTGGAAATACACCCGCTCCACATGCACCACGATCACCGAGCGCGGCAGCTTGCCCTGCGCCGGAAAGCGCTCCAGCAACGCAGGATCGATGCAGATCTCCGCCGTGCCGTTCACCCGCAGCGTCTCCCCCACTCCAGGGATGAGGAACAGCAGCGCGATGCGCGGATCGGCAACCAGGTTGTTCAGGCTGTCGGCGCGATTGTTGCCGCGCCGATCCGGGATCAGCAGGGTCTTCTCGTCCTCCACCACGACGAACCCGGGCGGATCGCCGCGCGGCGAAACATCCAGGCCATCCGGACCGCTGGTCGCCATCACCATGAATGGCGCCGCCTCGATCATCGCGCGATAATGCGGATGCACATGATCGATCTCTTTGGCAATCGCGCCCTCCGACGCCTCGCCGTACAGCGAACGCAGCGCCGCCGCGTCCGTGATCACGTTGCCGTCCTGCATGCCATCCATCGCAGCCTCGCGCCATGATTCCTGTTGCCATCGTCACGGGTTTTCTCGGCAGTGGCAAGACCACGCTGATTTCCCGCATCCTGCGCGACCCTGCCTTTGCCCGAACCGCGGTCATCGTCAACGAGTTCGGCGAAATCGGCCTGGATCACGAACTGATCGCCAGCAGCGACGAAACCCTGCTGGCACTGACCACCGGATGCCTGTGCTGCGCGGTGCGCAGCGACCTGGTCGCCACGCTGCTGGACCTGCGCCGCCGCCGCGAGGCAGGCGATATCGCCTATGAGCGGGTGCTGATCGAAACCTCCGGCCTGGCCGATCCCGCGCCCATCCTGCACGCGCTGATGACCGACCGGGACATCACGCAGAATCACGTCATCGATGGCATCGTCACGGTTGTGGATGCGCTGCACGGCGAAGCAACCCTCGACCGCCACAAGGAGGCGCGGCGACAGGCGGCGCTGGCCGATCGCCTGCTGTTGAGCAAGACCGATATTGCCGCGCCGACCACTGTCCTGCGCGAACGCCTCGCCGCCCTCAATCCAGGCGCGCCGCAGCACACGGCCGGTGACATCGCGCCAGGCGACCTGTTCGTCGGCACCGACGTCGCGACACGTTTCACGGCGCTGCCCGAGCAGCCGGCGCGCAATCCGTTCAGCCGCGCACAGCACACCGATGGGATCGAAACCGCCGCGCTGCAGCGCGATCGCCCCATCCCGGCGCTCGCCCTGACGCTGTTGCTCGAGGCACTGGCCGAACATTGCGGCGCACGCCTGTTGCGCATGAAGGGGCTGGTGGACATCGAGGAAATGCCCGGACGTCCTGCGGTGATCCACGGCGTGCAGCATGTCTTCGCGCCGCCGGAATTTCTCGACCACTGGCCATCCGGCGACCACACGACGCGCGTGGTGTTCATCACCCAGGGTGTGCCGCGTCACTTCCCTGCCCGGCTGCTCGACGCCATCGAACACGAGGTGCGCGAAGAGTTGGGGTGATGGGTATCGCTGCCACGTTGAATCAACTTCGTAGGATGGGTCGAGTGCTGCGAAACCCATCACCGCTCGCCGTCGCGCCTCGCCCGCGCTAGGCTAACTCCGCTACCGGGAGGAAACCAAAGAATGCACCGACGCAGCCTTCTGCTGGGCGCGGCGGCGGCCGTCGCCGCGCCACTGGCGCGCCCGGCCATCGCGGGCAACACGCAGACCCTCAGCATCGTGCCGCAGGTCGCGCTGAACAGCATCGATCCGGTTTGGACCAGCTCGCAGATCGCCCGCAACATGGGCTTCATGGTGTTCGACCTGCTGTATGGGCGCGACGAAGCCATGAACCCCAAACCGCAGATGCTCGAAGGCGACCTGATGGAGGATGGCGGCAAGCGCTGGACGCTGCGGCTGCGCGAGAACCTGCTGTTCCACGATGGCGAGCGGGTGCGTTCGCGCGACTGCATCGCCTCGCTGAAGCGCTGGATGGTGCGCGACCAAGGTGGCGTGACGCTATCGCAGCGGCTCGATGCGATGGAGGCGCCGGACGACCGCACCATCGTGCTGCGGCTGAACAAGCCGTTCCCGCATCTGCCGACGCTGCTGTCGAAGTTCATCATTCCCGCGGTGATGATGCCGGAACGCCTGGCGCTGACCGATCCGTTCAAGCAGATCCCCGAGGCGATCGGCAGCGGCCCGTTCCGCTGGCTGGCGGACGAACATGTCCTGGGCAGCCACGCCGCCTTCGCGAAATTCGATCGCTATGTGCCGCGCGACGAACCGGCCAGCTACACGGCCGGCGGCCATCGCGTGCTGGTCGATCGGGTGGAATGGAAGATGATCCCGGATGGCCAGACCGCGGCCAACGCACTGGTCACCGGCGAGGTGGACTGGATCGAGATTCCGTTGCCCGACCTGCTCCCGACGCTGAAGAAGGCATCGGGCGTGAAGACCGGTGTGCTCGATGAATACGGCCAGATCTGCTTCCTGCGGCCGAACCAGGTTGCCGCGCCGACCAGCAATCCGGCGATCCGCCGCGCCATGCTGGCTGCGATCGATCAGCAGGAGGTGATGGCCGCATCGATGGGCGGCGATCCGCAGAACATGTTCACCGGTGTCGGGTTCATGCGGACCGGCAAGCCGGAAGTGGACGAAGCGGGCATGGATCTGGTGCGCAAGAAGCATACGCCGGACCAGGTGAAGGCGATGCTCGACAAGGCAGGCTACAACGGTGAGAAGTTCGTGCTGCTGCACGCCACAGACCATTGGTTCTTCAACCCCACCGCATCGGTGGTCGCGCACAGCCTGTCTGCCGCCGGGATGAATATCGACGACCAGGCGATGGACTGGGCGACGGTGCAGACCCGCCGCACCAGCCGCGAGCAACTGGACAAGGGCGGCTGGTCGATGTTTCCGTCGGTCGTGGCGACGCCGGATTATCGCGACCCGCTGCTCGCCAACTTCATCCGCAGCAACGGCAAGGAAGCGTGGTTCGGCTGGCCGACCGATCCGAAGATCGAGCAGATCTACAATGACTGGCTTGGCGCCACCGATCCGGCCGAGCAGACGCGGCTCGAGCGCGAGTACCAGCTCGAGTCATTCGAGTCGCTGCCGTTCATCCCACTCGGCGGATACCGGCAGAGCGCAGCGTGGCGGGACAATGTCCACGGGATTCTAAAGGGCCCGTCCGTGGTGTTCTGGAACGTGGCAAAGGGGTGAAGAGCAGCAAGGAATCCGGAACCACAGATGAACACGGATAAGATCAGAGCCACTCTGCCGATATTAGCGCATCTTATGCCGGCATTAGCGCCAAATCCGTGTACATCCGGTGTTCATCCGTGGTTCCGAATTCTTTTTTGCTGACGCGAGATAACCATTGCAAGGGTTGTTACAATGAAACGACGCACATTCCTGGCCGGCGCCGCGGCGGCAACCCTGGCGCGACCCGCCATCGGCGGCACCGCGAAGACATTGCTGTTCGTGCCGCAATCGCCGCTGGCCAGCCTCGATCCGGTGTGGACCAGTGCGATGACGACGCGGAACGTCGGCTTCATGATCTACGACGTGCTGTTCGGCCGCGATGCCTCGATGAATCCGAAGCCGCAGATGCTGGCCGGTTACGTCATCGAGGACGATGGCAAGCGCTGGGTGATGACGCTGCGCGAGGACCAGTGGTTCCACGACGGCACCAAGGTGCTGGCGCGCGACTGTGTCGCGTCGCTCAACCGCTGGATGAAGCGCGATCCCGGCGGCGCAACGCTGGAGGCTCGGCTGGATGCGCTGGAGGCGCGCGATGACCGTACCATCGTCGTGCGACTGAAGAAGAAGTTCCCCGCGCTGCCGACGCTGCTGTCGAAATTCCAGACCGCCGCGGTGATGGTGCCGGAGCGCATTGCGAACGGTACCGATCCGTACAAGCAGATGACCGAGACGATCGGCAGCGGCCCGTTCCGTTTCCTGAAGGACGAGTACGTGATCGGCAGCCATGCCGCGATGGTGCCGTTCGAGAAGTACGTGCCGCGCGATGAACCCGCCAGCTTCACCGCAGGCGGGCACCGCGTGATGGTGGACCGCGTGGAATGGAAGATGATTCCCGACGCCGCCACCGCGGCGAACGCAATGGCTACCGGCGAAGTGGACTGGCTGGAAATGCCGATGCCCGATCTGCTGCCGATGCTGCAGCGGGCCTCGAACGTAGAGATCGGACGGCTCGACGACTGGGGCTTCATCAGCCAGTTGCGTCCGAACCACGTGACGTCGCCGACCAACAACGTGAAGCTGCGGCGCGCGATCATGGCGGCAATCGACCAGCGCGCGGTCATGGAAGCGATCATGGGCGGCGATCCGGACGGCGTCATCGTGCCGATGGGGTTCCTGGCGACCGGCAAGCCGGAAGTGGATCGCGCCGGCATCGAGGCGCTGACAACGCGCAAGAGCCCCGCCGAGGTGAAGGCGATGCTGGCCGACGCCGGCTACAACGGCGAACGACTGGTGCTGCTGCACACCACCGACCAGCCGTTCTACAACTCGGCATCGCTGGTGGTGGCGGACGAACTGTTCCGCGTCGGATTCAACATCGAGGACCAGGCGATGGACTGGGGCACGGTGCTGCAGCGCCGCGCCAGCAGGCAGCCGCTGGACAAGGGCGGCTGGTCGCTGTTCGTCAGTGTAACGCCGGTGCCGGAGTATCGCGACCCGCTGCTCGGCTCATTGTTGCGCGGCAATGGCAAGGATGCCTGGATCGGCTGGCCGGAGATCCCGCGCATCGAGGCAGCGTACAATGCCTGGCTGGACAGCGACGATCCGGCGGAACAAGTGCGTCTGGAGCGGGAGATCTCATTGGCGGCGTTTGAATCGGTGCCGTTTGTGCCGTTGGGCCGCTACATGCCGCGCGTCGCGTGGAGCAAGGGTATCAGCCACCCGCTGAAGGGCCCGGCGCCGGTGTTCTGGGACGTGACGAAGAGCTGAGGAGCACGGAGTGGTGGGTTACGCTGCGCTAACCCACCTTACGTCCACGTAGTGCGTTCCGCGCCGGAGCAGCTTTGTCGGGTGGGCTAGCGCGGCGTAACCCACCACTCGCCTACGCGTTGCCCCGCACCTTGTACCAAGGGTGCGGCAGCCCCGGCGTCTTCACCCGCAGCGTATACACGGACGTGCTGGCAGTCAGCAGCAGCGTGCGCAGGTCCGGGCCGCCGAACGCAACGTTGGCGCAGACCTCCGGCATCGCGATCATGCCGAGTTTGGTCCCGTCCGGACCGAACACCCACACGCCGTCGGTGCCGGT